>NZ_JASSZF010000001.1:0-200377 GCF_031935715.1 Halomonas garicola
TGTTCATCCGTGAGCATTTGTCGGGGCATGGCAGGCTTGCAGTTTGTTGGCTTAGGAACCTTTATTCTGTGAGCTTGCCCCTATCCTGCCAATACCCCTGCCATGAAACGTCAACAGACCCTAGCGCCGTCGTTACATCTGTCTTTCGATACTTTTACGGCTCCAAGCGCCAAATTAGCACTTCCCCATACAGCCTTCCACAATTCTGCCATATTTCACATGCTTTTTCGTAGAGGCACAAAAAAGCGCCTCCGCAGAGGCGCTTTTCCATCAGGGCGCACGCCCATCAGACAAACACCTGCGTCTACTCAGCACGCTTGTGAGAACGGCGCGGGCGAGCTGCTGCACGGTATGGTCTCCGTTATTTACCCGCGACGACGGGCAGTTCCACCATCACTTTTAACCCGCCGGCGCTGGCGCGGCTGAGCTGCATACGGCCGCTGTAAAGAGCCACCAGGTCAGTCACAATTGCCAGCCCCAGGCCACTACCCGGGCGCTGTTCGTCCAGTCGTTTGCCGCGCTGTACCGCCTGCTGACACTCCGCTTCGGACATGCCGGGGCCGTCATCGCTAACGGTCAGGGTTAACTGCTGCTCGCCTCCTGCTACCTTTAGCTGCACATCGCCGTGTGCCCAGCGCAGCGCATTATCTAGTAAGTTGCCTACCAGCTCCTGGATATCCTGCTCATCCATATGCACCTTGATGTCACCCGCCCAGGTGGGGCGCAGCGCAATGCCGCGCCGCTGGGCAAGCCTGGCCAGCCCATGGAGCAGCGGCGCCAGGGTGGCGTGCAAATCAATGGGCGCAAAGCGTGCGCCTTCGCCCGCTGCCGATGCCCGCGCCAGGTGGTGGCGTACCGCACTATCCACGCGCGCCAGCTCAACCTCCCAGGCGGCACGGTTCTCTTGTGGCAGTTGTCGTAGCTGTAAGCGCATCACACTCAGCGGTGTTTTCAGCGCATGGGCAAGGTTGCCAGCGGTATGGCGTCCGCGCTCGATCAGGCGCTGATCGCGGACCAGCACCGCGTTCATCGAGGCTGCCAGGGTCGCCAGTTCATCAGGCAAGCGGGTATCCAACTGCTCCGCACTCCCCTGCTCTACATCCTTTAGATTGGCGTGCATGCGGCGCAGCGGCGCCAGCCCCCAGCGCACCTGCAGCGCCAATACGCCCAGCAGCAGCACGCCAAGGCCGGCCATACCACCCCACAGCAGGCGTTGAAATTCACCAATATCCCGGGCTAATGCATCGTCCTGCGCGGCCACACTAATATGCAGCGGCGCTGCTAACGGCGCCAGGTAGATATCGCGCTCCACCACCCGCAGCGACTGGCTTCGGGGGCCGGGTATCGAGCGGGCGCTAATCGCGTCATTGTCGATGACCGGCAGGCGCTGATCCCACAGTGAACGCGAAGCCAGGGTGTTTTCCGCGCCATCGGTAATTTGCCAGTACCAGCCGGAGTAGACATTCTCAAAACGCGGATCGCCCAACGCCCGGTCGTGGACGAGCTGCTGTTCAAGGCGATCATAGGTAACGCCCGCGATAATGACGTTCAGGGTGGCCCCCAGGCGCTCGTCAAAGGCCTGCGTGGCCGAAGTACGGTAGTGATGAGACAGCAGCGTACCCGCGATGGGCAGCGCCAGCCCGACCATCACCAAGGCGGCCAGCAGTAGCCGCACGCTGATAGAGCGCTTTGCCCAGCGGTCTTTCCAGGCGGTGGTATTCTGGCTCATTCGCCCGCAGGCTCTTCAGCCAATAGCCGATAGCCCTGACCACGCAGGGTAGCAATGCGCCAGCTACCCAATTTTCGGCGCAGACGGCTGACCTGAACATCAATCACGTTGGAGTCCGGTTCGTGGTCGCGGTCGTAAACGTGCTCTGAAAGCTCAGTACGGCTGACGATCCGCGGCGCGGCGTGCATCAAATAACCCAGCAGACGGGTCTCCTGGGCGGTTAACCCCACCGGGCGACCGGCAAGCGAAACGTGCTGAGTATGAGTATCCAGACTCAGCTCGCCCACTTTCAGCACCGGGTGGGCGTGACCATGACTGCGGCGCACCAGGGCGCGCAGGCGAAAGAGTACTTCCGCCGATTCGAACGGTTTGGTGACGTAATCATCGGCACCGGCGGTAAATCCTGCGGCTTTATCGGCCCAGCGCTCTCGGGCGGTAAGGATCAGCACCGGCAGGTCGATGCCATCTTCCCGCCAGGCGGAAAGCCAGCGGGTGCCATCGCCATCGGGCAGTCCAACATCCAGAATCAGCGTGTCGTAGGCTTCCGTACGCACTAGAAAATCAGCGTCCTGGCCCGTCGCCGCATGCTCTACCAACCAGTCTCCGTCGCGTAGCGCCTGGCTGAGTTCACGGGTGAGCGCCTGGTCATCCTCTACCAACAAACACTTCATCGGCTAACTACCCTTCTTTTGATATGGCAAATGGGAGCAACAGGCTAACGGCGCATATCGTTGATACGCACTCCCTCGATGGACATCAACTGGCCGTTATGGCCGTCAAATTCGAACTCGACGACTTGCCCTTGCGGACCCAGCAGCTTGATTTCGTACTCGATCTCTCCCTCTTCACGCTCTACCTCAACCTCCAGCACTTCACCTATATAGTGGGCTTCCAGCCAATCCAGAATGGAGTCGAGAGGCACCACTTCACCACGGCGTACTTCGTCGTGTAACGATTCCCAATGCTGATTGCCCGCAGCGCTGCCCACCAGCAGTAGCACCAGGCCTAAACCAGTGACATTGCGGCGAGCGCTTCGCGGGAAGCTGCCCAGCGGCTGTATAAGACGACGGAATAGGTTACGCATAATACCAGCATGCCAAAAACAACATGAACGCTAGATGAACAGCTTCTTCAGCTTAAGGAAAGTATCGCAGTGGTATAAATTCCCTATCGCATCCGCTGAATGCGATTGATCCATTCTCGTACAGAGAATCATGTACAAATACGTAAGGAAGGAATTTGCCATGAACACCATGAAAAAAATGCTGCTGATCCCAACCTCTGCCCTGCTGCTTGCCGCTGCTGCGGGTAGCGCCCAGGCCGACTCACTGCCGATGGATCGCATCGATGACGTATTGACCCACGCCAATGAATACGGCTTCAGCCACTACGAAGAAGTCAGCATTCAAAACCGTGGCCGCGTAGAAGTGGAAGGTTGGCTCGACGATGAGTGGTACGCCGACGTGGAATTTTCCCTCGATAACGGTGAAACACTACAAGAGCAACGTGAACGCCTGATCACCAGTGCCTGGGGTATGGGCAAAGACGATATCCGCAAGGCGCTGGACGTGGCAAGTCAGGAGGGAATGGTTGAGTTTGAAGATCTCGATATCGACAAGACCGGTATCATCGATGTAGAAGGCCGCGATAAAGATGGACATGAGCTGGAAATCAGCGTGCGTCAGGGTTCTTCCGAAGTCACCCAAATTGAGCGCGATTAATGTCTCCAGCTAAGCGCTTCGCAGGCTCCCCACGGGGAGCCTGCTGCGTTTATGGTAGGCCGTTGAAGCATGCCGCTAAACTTATAGCGCCGACTTTATCAGGGTGCTGGAGAGTTAGGAACTCGGCTCGTCGGTGCTATCTGCCACTCCCCGCCAGCCCAGCAGGCAAAGCGGCTTCCCAGCCTGATGGCGGCGGTGTCCAAGCGTTTGATTATCCCGTCATCAGGATAAGCCGTGATCGGCTGCCTGCTTGTACTGCTTGAGCTGGCAAACCCGCGCCTTGAGCAGCGAAATGCTCTGGTCAGCGACAATCACCGGCTGCAGCGTGCCGCCGCCGGATAGGCTCTCCGTCCACCAGAACTCGGTCTCCGCCTCGCGAAACGTGAGCCACGCCCGCTGGGCTTTCTTCAGCGCGGCCTGCTCATCCGACGCAAGGCTCTCCATCAGCTCCTGATAGACCATGTTCAGCTCCGTATCCCAGCCCTTGTACGCCCGGCCCTGAGCGTTGCGCATCTCAAGCGTCACGCCGCCGCTTGCGTCCATATCCCGCTCGAACTGCACGTCGATGGGATGCGGGTGCCCGGAATCGCAGAACGGCTCTGCGGCAAGTGTCAGCGGCGCGAAGGCTGCCAGGGAAAGAGCCAGAAAGGATTTTTGCATGGTGCCTCCGGTGAGCTGGGGTTAAGCAGGAACCAGCGTTAACGTCGCCGGGAACCAAACCTATGCCGAGGTTAAACACCACAGCGAGGTCACTTCCGCGCTGCGTGCGGCATAGAGCGGGTCGGTGCTGTCCTGGCTGCGGCCGTGCTTGGGCTGGGTGTCGAGCCGGTATTTAACCTCCAGCTTCGCCTCGGCAAACCACGCTAACAGCTGCTCTCGGGTACGCAGCTGCAGGTGCTCGGCCAGATCGGACAGAATTAGCCACACCTCACCGTGCGGTGCCAAATGCGCACGCACACCCTGCAAGAAGCCGCGCAGCATCCGGCTTTTGGGGTCGTACACGGCGAGCTCCAGCGCCGAGCTGGGCTTCGCCGGCAGCCAGGGCGGGTTGCACACGATCAGATCGGCCAACGGCTGCCCCGTCGGGAACAGATCAACCTCTTGCAGCTGTACTCCCGAAAGCGCGGCTCGCTCAATATTGTCTTCAGCGCAGACTAACGCCCGCGGGTTGGAATCCGTAGCGACGACCTGCCCTCCCCCGCGCTGCGCCAAAATGATCGCCAGCAGCCCCGTGCCGGTGCCGATATCAAAGGCCACGTCGTGTTTGGCCGGCAGCGGTGCGTCCTGCATCAGCGACACATACTCATGCCGCGTGGGCGCAAACACCCCGTAATGCGGAAAGATCGGTTGCTCCAGCCCGGCAATGGGCACGCCTTTCTCACGCCACTGGGCGGCCCCCAGCGCGCCCTGCAGGTCGCGTAACGATATCAGGCAAGGCTCATCCAGCGCGCCAAACGCGGCCTCGCAGGCGGTGCTCAGGTCAGGTGCGCGACGCAGGCGGCAAACGTAACCGGCATCCAGCTCCAGCAGCAGCCGCCCCAGCGTTCTCGCCCGCTGGGCCTGAGCCTGACGCTGCTGATGGAAGGCGCTGGCCGTGGTGCTTTCGGCATCAGGCTTCTTGCCAAGCTTGGCGGCTTTGCTAGCCTTACGCTGCTCGGCACGACTGATGCGCCGGTTCATGGCCTGCATGAGCTGCAGGGCATTATGAAAATCCCCGCGCCACAGCAGGTAGTTGCCCTCGCACGCTAGGCGATAAGCGTGATCGGCCGTCGTCTGGTCATCCACGGGTACGATGTGCGCCGGCGCCGCGTAACCACTCTCGGAAAGCCAAAGCGCCCTGCGAGGTGTCTGCCCATCCTGCCACTGCACGTACGGTTTTTCTGCCTGGGACACATTCATGCCTTTATCTTGTGAATTCGTGGGGTAAGCGCAGGGCTTTGGACCAATGAGTAGAGGCAGGAGGGCCAGCGTCGGCATGCGCCGATGCGAGGGATGGAAAAGAGTTCGCGAAATTCTGCACCAATCCCCATCCCATGTGAATGCCACGCCCAAAAACAGCAGCACGGATGCGGCTAAAAAACGCTGCATCTCCCGGTCAACGAACCTTCGTCTGTTTGCGGATTTAGCTGTCTTCCGTTTCATAACGCCAATATTCAGCGGCAGCCTTGACGGAGCGAAGCGGAGTCAAGGCTGTCCGGTGGAGGCCCACCAGGGCCGGAACGAACTGGAATGACTGGTTAGGTGCTTTCCGGTACAGAAACCCATTCATCCTCGCCCTTCTGGTGGAACACAGCAATGATTCGGATATCGGTCTCACCCTTTTTAGTAAACTTGGCCCTAAACGGATGATTGGGTGTCAATGCGCCAGCCATAGGGCGCATCGAAATGACGTTAACAGAGGCACCAGCATGAGTGGCGGCACGCTTATTGAAGCCGCCTAAGAAAGGTTGACTATTCTGCATTGACCACACGATCTCTTCCTCCGAGTTTTGCGTAACAAAACCAAAGTGTGGATTGGGCTCCATCAAGTGCGATGCTCGGATGGTTACTACTATAGATCCATCTCCGGTCTTCGCATTGGTATATGAAAGATTTGAGAAACCCTGATGCTGCGGGGTAAAGGATGCGTGGCCTTGGGTGACGCTGACAATCTGAGCGATTGCGGCCTCAAGTCCAACTGTGTGCATGTCAATAAAAAGCGTCTGCTTCAATACCGGCGGCATTTCACTGCCATCAACCCTGACGGGGACGATACGCGTTTTTCCTTTTGTGGCAGAGTAGAGCGCATTTTGCCATTCAATCCTCACCATCCCGCTTTCTAAGCTGTTGGCGGAAACAAAGAAAAACACAAACTCGGGCGCTTGAAGGCCCCTATTCATTTCGTCGATTATGCCGTCACCTGGGCTAATGGACCACGAATCATAGAAAACCTGATCCCGGCCAAATATATCGGCAAGCTTCAACGCAGCTGCCTCAACCAGCGGTTTATCCTTGTAATTGTGGCTAAGAAATATTTTATGAGTCATTTCCGTTTAAGACCTTCAGACGTTACAGATTGGCATAACATTCGCGCCGACTGGGCCACCTAACGCATAGTTAAGCGGCGTGCGTAAGTACGTCCGGTGGAGGCCCGAAAGGGCCGTAGCGAACTTGAACGACTTGTTAGAAGTGCTAGAAAAAACCACTGCACTGTCCGGCGCTGTTACAAGACTGGCCATAGAAAACGACCCAGCCGACCATGCTTGACACGACGAAGCCACCAAGGCCAACCTGATATAAAAGTGCACCGTGTTTTAACCCCATTTCAGCATATATTTCATTGGCCTGCGCCTTCGACTCGAGTGTGGAGCGGGGAGGGAGATTCATGAAAAATGCGATGGCTGCCGCCCATGCTGGGATTGATACTGACCAGTTGAACACGGCAGAAACAAACCAAAGAAGGCTGCCGCTACCAAAACCCATAGGAAAGGTTTCCCACCAAGGTAGAAAATAAAATTGTAGGTTTGCTTCAGCACTACGTTGACAAAAAAACCAAGGGCCAATATTCCAATGATACTGAGCACCATATCCATATGCTTTACCTTCTAACGCTTGCAGCATGCGCGCCCACGGAATGGAGCCGAAGGCGCAATGTAGTGGGCGTCGCCGTGCCTGCACTTGTTAGGCGCGTCACCGGTTCCGCCCATAAGTAATGTCATCCATCCCTTTAACATACTCTTCAAGAAGGCCGAGATGATCTAGAATCCGATATGCATTACGATCCATAGCATCCTGCTTGTGCGCATCGTTGATTTGACACCAAGGACAGAAGTCGCTCCCGGCACCTACCGGCTCTCGACAGGTTTTGCAGCTTACCGCAACTGGTGAAATGCTGTTATCGGTGAAGGAAAGTGGCGATCCATTTGTATCGACAAAGTATGGAATCGCATTGCTTCTTCCGACCTTCATCTGGAGGTATTCACAGGAAAGATTGTCTGCCGCAGCCTGCAGGTTCTGAATGGTTTCTTGAGAAGCACGAGGACCGCAGATCAAAGCAGTAACGCACTCTTTGGGTATGTCCAACAACATCATGCCGTTGTGCTTTCGTATTTCACTCTCCGAGGCGAGCATGCGGCGCTCCTGTTCGTAGCTCCAACACTCCAACTTTGTGAAGTAAGCGGCGTTAAAAACGCCACTCCTCAGCATGTAGGTATATCGCGGCTTGCCGATAGCATATGCTCGATACAGCGTCTCTTTTAGCCCATCGTCAGCCGCTGTCTTGTATTTAACGTCGTCGAAACGACATTCGGGGAAGCGCTCTTGTAGCTTCTCCTCGTCAAATTCAATAGCAAACCCAGTAAGATTCTGTGCATAGTGCGCCCACATTGGGGTCACGGCAGGCGAGTGCGAAAAACAAGTGGTCGGGAACTGGGGCAATTCGCCGATGGCATCTGCGTAAAGCGCCAGCACTTCTGGCTTTTCGTTGAAATCAATCGTCAAGAACAATTCATAAGGGTCATTGAAGTCTTTTGGAAACGAAAACTTCGCGCTTACCTCTTGGTCACCTACTACGTCATGCAAGTAGGACGACCCCACGTATTTGTATATTCGATTGCTCAATCCATACCTCCAGTGAAGCCTAACAGGTATTAGACGGCACGCTCGGATATTGAATGAACGTGCCAGCTCGTTTAACAAAATTACCCAGCGTACCTTTCTTTTCCTAACTCATTGATATTATGAAATATTAAGAATAGTTCGGCAGCCTAAGCAGGATTCGCGTGCTTGCGCGTTTTGCTTGGACCAATAACACTGTAGGCATAGCCAGCTCATGAGGAACGACACATGGATATGCAAAGCAGACCCCCGCAGCTGATGGACTGACTAAAGCCACCATGTGATTAAAATGTTCCAATTTTTCGGTACCTCATATGGTGGGAGAATCAATTTGCTGAGGCAACATCTTCGCGGACTAAAGTCCGCTCCCACCATGTGAGATACTTTAGTGCCACTATTACCTCTTCGTGGACTAAAGTCCGATTATGCCCGTTTTCTGGGTATTCCCACCCTGTGAAATACTGCAGTGCCTATAAGCCCGCTCCCACCATGTGAAATCTCTCAGTGCCATCGTTACGTCTGTCTTTCGCTAGCGCCAAATTAGCATTCTCCGAACCACCCTTCCACATTCCTGCCACATTTCTCATGCTTTTTTCGTAGCGGCACAAAAAAGCGCCTCCGCAGAGGCGCTTTTGATAGCGGGGGCGCTACGCCCTATCAGGCAAACACTTCCGTCCACTCGTCGCGCTTGGCGAGGAGGTCGCGGGCGAGTTCGTGGGCGCCTTCCAGGCTGTGGCTGGCGGCCCAGCCGCACTGCATTTCGTTGCAGGCGGGGACTTCGTCGGCGTTGACCACGTCTTTCAGGGTGTTTTCGATGATGTCCAGTACGGCGTCGTAGTCGTCATGGTTGATCATGGCGATGTAAAAGCCGGTCTGGCAGCCCATGGGGCTGATGTCGACGACCTTGTTGGAGTGGTTGCGCGAGTGCTCGGCCATCATGTGCTCGAGCGAGTGCAGCGCGGGCATGTCCATGTGGCCCTTGTTGGGCTGGCAGATGCGCAGGTCGTACTTGTAGATCTGGTCGCCGTGGGCGCCTTTGGTGACGTCTGCCAGGCGGACGTACGGCGCTTTTACCTTGGTGTGGTCCAGGTTAAAGCTTTCGACGTTCATCTTCTCTTCGGCCATGTTGCCTCCTGTGCAAAATCGGTTTGACGCCCGACGTCAGACATCGGGGGCGTCGAAATTGTTCGGCTCGTCGGTGTAGACGCAGACGTTGGCGTCTTCGATGTC
Organism: Halomonas garicola; assembly: GCF_031935715.1. Classification (GTDB taxonomy): domain Bacteria; phylum Pseudomonadota; class Gammaproteobacteria; order Pseudomonadales; family Halomonadaceae; genus Vreelandella; species Vreelandella garicola. The sequence continues at coordinate 9,277 of NZ_JASSZF010000001.1, forward strand.
GCCGCCCGACGCGAGCTTTTCGGCGAAGAACTGCTTGATTTCCTTGCGCTGGCAGTGCGCCTCGAACGCCGCGCGATTGGCCCAGACCTCGTGAAACACGATGGGGTAGCTATCGCCCTGGGCAAAGGGGTTATCGATCTTGCGGGTAACGGTGTAGCGCAGGCAGGCGTCTTCCCGGTGGCCGTTGGGCTCGAGTTCCTGCAGCGCTCTGAACACAGCGTCTTCCTTGCCGGGTTTGGGTTTGAAGCTGGCAACGCAGTAAATCTTTTGTGACATGACCTCATCCTTTCCGAGACATCACGAATTGGTATTCCCCATTATGCGATGCATAACCAGGACTTACCAACCCACAGGCGGGAGCGCCGCTGCCGAGCAGCGGCGCAAAGATGGCGCGAATCCCTGGATCAGCTGCCTGAGGCCGACTCCATGCCGCCCAGGCAGAAGAACTTGGTCTCCAGGTATTCGTCGATCCCCGTGGGACCGCCTTCCCGGCCAAGGCCGGACTCTTTCACCCCGCCGAAGGGCACCGGCGCGCCGGTCATCTTCACCGAGTTGACGCTCACCAGGCCAAACTCCAGCCCGCGCATGATCTTCCAGATACGGCGCACGTCATGGGTGTAAAGGTAAGAGGCCAGACCGTACTCGGTGTCGTTGGCAAGCTCGATGGCCTCCTCGTCGGTGGAGTACGGCAGAATGCCGGCCACCGGGGAAAAGCTCTCTTCGTCCCAGACTTTCATGCCCCGGGAAATGCCCGTCAGCATGACCGGCATGAAGAAGTTATCGCCGGCCACCGGCGTCTGGGTGCTCTGGTGCAGCGTCGCCCCCTTGTCCACGGCGTCATCGACGATGCTCTGGGCCTTTTCCACCGCCTTGCCGTGGATCAGCGGGCCAAGGTCCACGCCGTCTTCCAGGCCGTTGCCCACGGTGAGCGCCGACATGCTGTTCTTGAACGCTTCCACAAAGGCGTCGTGGATCGATTCGTGGGCCAGAATACGGTTGGCCGCGAGGCAGTCCTGCCCGGAGGTCTGGTACTTGGCCGCCACTGCCGCCTCGGCAGCTTCGGTCGGGTCCATGTCCGGGCCGACGATAAAGGGCGCGTTGCCGCCAAGCTCCATGGAGAGGCGCTTGACGGTGCTCGCGCTCTGCTCCATCAGCAGCTCCCCAACGCGGGTGGAGCCGGTGAACGAAAGCGCCCTGACGCGCGGCTCGGCGCACAGCACCTTGGATACCGTCGACGGCTCACCCAGCACCACGTTGAGCACGCCGGCGGGAATACCCGCGCGCTCGCCAAGCTCGGCAAGCGCCAGCGCGGTGAACGGCGTCTCGTTGGACGGCTTGATCACAGTGGGGCAGCCGGCGGCAAGCGCGGCGGCGGCCTTGCGGGTGATCATCGCCAGCGGGAAGTTCCACGGCGTAATCAGCGCGGCGATACCCACCGGCTCCTTGAGCGACCCCAGGGCCGCGTTGGGCATGTGGCTGGGAATGGTGTCGCCGTAGGTGCGCTTGCCCTCTTCGGCGAACCAGCGGATGAAGCTGGCGCCGTACTGCACCTCCCCCCGGGAGTCGCCGATGGCCTTGCCCTGCTCCAGGGTCATGATGGTCGCCAGGTCTTCGCTGTGCTCCTGGAGCAGCGCGTACCAGGCTTCGAGAATCTCGCTGCGCTCGTTGGCGCGCAGCGCCCGCCAGCCGGCAAAGGCCGCGTCGGCGGCGTCTACCGCGGCGGTAATCTGGCCTTCTTCCAGCACCGGGATGTGGCCCAGCACTTCGCCGGTGGCCGGGTCGGTGACGGGCTCTTCGCGGCCGCCTTCGCCGTGGGTCCATTTACCGTTGAGGTAGGCATACTGGCGAAACAGGCGCGGATCCTGCAGACGATCGGACAGTATAGTAGACGGTGCTGTCATGAAACCCCTCCTTATCGGGTGCCGGTATCTTTCGCAGGCATCTGTTGCAAACAAGAACCTGTCGATACCTTAAGCGGTTGATACCACAAGGATAAGGGAATTCACGCGGGAAGTGCTTTTGAATGCGCCGGCCCAGCATGCGCTTTTTTTGGCGCCGCCGTTGGAAAGTCTCGATTTTTTTGGCGCCGGGGCTTCAAGCGCCTATCAGGCGAGCTCGTCTTCGTCGATGGCCGGGGTGGCGCGCTTGATCGTCTTGGTGACGATATAGGTGAAGTAGCGCTCGATGCCGGCGTCGGACAGCAGCCAGCGGTCCATGGCGCGCTGGTAGCTGTCGATGCTCGCCACCTCGAACTTCACCAGGTAATCAACGCCCCCGCCCACGGCCACGCATTCGGTGGCCTCGGGGGTTTCCATGACCAGCGCCTCGAAGCGCGAAAAGCTTTCCACGCTGTGCTGCTTGAGCTCGATCTGCACCCACACCGAGTTGCCGGGCATTAGTACCTGCGTGTTGATGCGCGCGCTGTAGCCTTCGATGATGCCGGCTTCTTCCAGCCGCCTGACCCGCTCCCAGCACGGGCTGACCGAGAGGTTGATGGCCTCGGCCAGTTTGGACTTGGTGATTCGCCCGTCCCGGGAGAGGATCGCGAGGATTCTTACGTCGTAACGGTCGAGTTTAAGCATGGATTTGGACTTGGGCATGGGCTCAGGCGTCGAGGCCCTCCACCACGTCGGCAATCACGGCAAGCGTATCGCCAATGTGGGCAAGCGCCGGCGCCCGCCGCGCCATCAGAATGCCGTCGCGCCCGGCGTGATAGTCAACCGGGGCGCTTCCGGTGCGGGTCACGTCGTATATCCGCGCAATGGGCTGCCCTTTGGTGACCTCGTCGCCCAATGCTACCAGCAGTTCCAGAAGCCCGGAGTGCTCGCTTTGCACGTAGCAGCTGGCATCGGGCATGTCGAGATACACCTGGGGCTTGGCGGGTAGCGCCGGCTCGCCTTCGATCAGGCCGTGGTGAATCAGGAAGTTGCGCACGCCGCGCTCGGCAATGTCGACGGTATAAGGGGTCGAGGTGCCGCCGCCGCCAAGCTCGGTGGTGACGAATACCTTGCCCTGATCCTCGCAAACGGTATCAAAAAGGTGGGTGGCGTCCAGCTCGAACATGATCATGGCGTAGGGCGCGCCGAAGGTCTTGGCGCTGGCCAGCGCCGCCGCCTGCTGCTCCTTGTTGTCGAGCACGTGGGACGCGGCGTAGGGCAGGATATCCAGGGTGCGCCCGCCGGAGTGCAGGTCCAGCACTACGTCGGCCATGGGCACCATTTCCCGGGTGAAGTAGTCGGCGATCTGCTCGGTGGCGCTGCCGTCCGGGTCGCCGGGGAAGCAGCGGTTGAGGTTGCCGCCGTCGAGCCCCGAGGTGCGCTTGCCTGCGGTCACCGCCGGGGTGTTGAAGCAGGGCACGATGATCACCCGCCCGGTCACGTCCTCGGCCTTGAGAGTCGCGGCAAGCTTCAACAGTGCGGTAATGCCTTCATACTCGTCGCCGTGGTTGCCCGCGGTCAACAGCGCCGTTGGACCTTCGCCGTTCTTGACCACGGTCACCGGCACCATCACCGCGCCCCAGGCCGAGTCATCCACGGAAATCGGCAGGTTGAGAAAGCCGTGCTGCACGCCGTCGGCGTTGAAGTCCACCGTGGGCGTAATCGGGCTTTGACGCTTGCTCATGACAGTGCTCCTCAAGGAATGACGGGCGCCGCGCGGGCTTGCCGGCGCTAGTGTACGAACAGCTGACGGGGGAAGTTGGCGAGGGTCTCGCAGCCGTTTTCGGTGATCAGGATGCTCTCGGTAATCTCAAGCCCCCAGCCGTCTTCCCACAGGCCGGGCATGAAGTGAAAAGTCATGCCCGGCTCCAGCACGGACTCGTCCGACGGGCGCAGGCTCATGGTGCGCTCGCCCCAGTCCGGCGGGTAGGAAATGCCGATGGGGTAGCCGCAGCGCGCCCCGCCGCGGTCGAAGCCGTATTTGTCCATGGCCGAGCCCAGGGCCTTGGCGATATCCGCGGTGCGGTTGCCGGGCTTGGCCACTTCAAGCCCTTGCTCGATGCCTTCCAGCAGCGCCGACTCGGCGCGCAGGAACTCCCGGCTCGGCCGGCCCAGAAACACCGTGCGCGAGGTCGGCGCGTGGTAGCGCTTGTAGACCCCGGCAATCTCGAAAAACGTGCCCTCGCCTTCGCGAAACGGCGTGTCGTCCCAGGTCAGGTGCGGCGCGGCGGCGGCCTTGCCCGTGGGCAAAAGCGGCACAATGGCCGGGTAGTCGCCGCCGTGGACCTTGCCGTTGTCGTCGGTAAAGCCTTCGATGGCCACCCGGTAGATCTCGGACACCAGCTTGCTCTTGGCCAGGCCCGGCTCGATCATTTCCAGAATCCGCGTGTGCATGCCCTCGACGATCTTGCCGGCAATGCGCATATAGGCGATTTCCTGGGGCGACTTGATCGCCCGGCACCAGTTGACCAGGCCGTTGGCGTCTGCAAAGCGGGCGTGGGGCAGCTCCCGGCGCAGGCACAGGTAGGCCTGGGCGGAGAAGTAGTAGTTGTCCATTTCCATGCCCACCACGCCGCGGTCCCAGCCGCGCTGGGGCAGAATTGACTGCGCCAGGTAGTCCATGGGGTGCATGTCAGGATTCTGGACGTAGTAGTCCGGATAGTAGGTAATGTTGTCCGGATCGATCCAACAGGTCAAAAGCGCGCCGTTGGCGTCCATGCGCCGACCGTACCACATCGGCTCGCCTTCCAGGCCGACCACCACGCACTGGTGCACGTAAAACGACCAGCCGTCGTAGCCGGTCAGCCACGCCATGTTGGAAGGGTCGCTGACAATCAGCGCATCAATGCCCCGGCTGGCCATTTCGGCGCGTACTTTCCAGAGCCGGTTGGCGTACTCCTCACGCGTAAAGGGCAGGGATACCTGAGACATTGCGCAACTCGCCTTAACGTTCACCAAGAACCGGACGTCAATAAAGCGTTTCCCGGGCCACGTGAGCGACCTGGCCCGCCGCACAAGGCCTGCCATCGTCGTCTCAGCGATACTAGCACCCTCGCGCCGCTCAGGGTCAAAACCTTTATTACAAAAATCGCAACCAGCCGTGATAGCGTTACCGCAACGCCCGAACAACGGCGACACAAGCCAGCCAAAGGAGACTGCATGAAAATCGTCGTCCACAACGATAGCGCCAGCCGCTGGTGCGCGGCGCTTGAAAACGCCTTTCCCCACGCTACCGTCGTCACCACCAACGACTCCGCCGAGGCGCGGCAAAACGCCGACTACCTCGCCGTGTGGAAGCCGCCCGAATGGCTGCTGGCGGAACAAACGCAGCTTAAAGGCATCATTAACCTGGGTGCCGGAGTCGATGCCCTGCTGGCAACGCCCGGGCTTCCTGACAGCGTGCCGGTGGTCAAGCTGCGCGATGCGGGCATGGCGGCTCCCATGGCCGACTACGTGCTCTACGGCGTGCTGCACTTCTACCGCAGCTTCGATGCCTACGTTCGCCTTCAGGCCGACGCCCGCTGGGAGCCCCAGGCCGTCCCCGACAAGGCCGACTGGCCGGTAGGCGTGCTCGGCCTTGGCGCCATCGGCGCCCACGTCGCGCAGGCGCTTGCCCATGCGGGATTTCCCGTGATGGGCTGGAGCCGCACCGCCAAGGACATCGACGGCGTGGACTGCCACCACGGCGACGAAGGCCTGGACACCGTGCTCGGCCGTGCCCGGACCCTGGTCACCCTGCTGCCGGACACCGACGCCACGCGCGGGCTGCTTGACGCCCGGCGCCTGGCGCAGCTCCCCGAAGGCGCTACCCTGATCAACCCCGGGCGCGGCGCGCTGATCGACGAGCCCGCCCTGCTCGAGGCGCTCGGTGACGGGACGACGCCCGGGCACCTGCGCGGTGCGCTGCTCGACGTCTTCGTCACCGAGCCGCTGCCGGCAGACGACCCCCTGTGGCAGCACCCCAGGGTGGCGGTGACCCCGCACACCTCGGCGCCCACGCCGCTCACCGGCGCCATTGATCAGGTCATTGACACTCTGCGCGCCTTTGAGGCCGGCGAGCCGGTTAGCACCGTCAACCCCGCTGCCGGCTACTGACGCTCGCCGCGCCGGGCGCTATACTTTTCGCCCTTGTCGCCGTCTGTCGCCCGACGAGTGGCCGACACTGTTACAAGAACTGTTTACAAAAACTGTTTCCAGGAGAGGCTTGATGCCGATTATGTCACGTATCTTGCCCGCCGCTGCCGCAGCGCTTGGGCTCATCGCCGGGCTTGCCGAGCCGGCGTTTGCCGAGTCGCCGGCGCTGCGTCCGGTCGAGGCCTTCAAGGCCCAGTACAAGCTGAAGGTCGACGGCTGGCCGGGTGCCACCCTGAATCACGTCATGAGTCAGGAAGGCCGCCACTGGAAAAGCGCCATGCGTTTTTCCATCGCCGTGGCCAGCGGCCGGGAGCGCAGCCGCTTTATCGCCAGCGAAGAGTCCACTCATTCGCTGCACTACTACAGCGGCTACTCGCTGTTCGGCGTGGGCGACAGCTACGAGCTCGCCGATGCCGACATCGACACCCTGGACCGCCAGACGGCGCTGGTGGACCTGGCCCGCCGCGCCGGGCGCGAAGACTGCAGCCAAAGCGCCCCCTGCGACGTGCATTTTGTCGACCACCGCGGGCGCGACGAAAACTTCCACTACTACGCCGACGGCACGCGCGAGCTCGAGGTGCCCGCCGGGCGCTTCGACGCCCAGTCGGTGGTGCTGCTGGACGCGGACAAACCCGACCGGGAGCTGCGAATCAACTACCATCCCGATTACCCCGGCCTGATCGTTGACGCCAGCTACTGGAAAGACGGCAAACGCGAAACGCACATCACCCTGACTCGGCTAAACTAAAGCGTTCATCATTCATCCTGAACCCAGCCACCCCAAGGAAGGCCGCCCTCTTTCATGTTTTCCGGATTGCTCATCGTGCTGTTACCGCTGGTGGCAGGGTACCTTGTCCGGGTGCGCTCGCCGCGCCTGCAGGGCTTGATCAACCACGCGGTTAACGGCTCTATCTACGTTATCCTTCTGCTGATGGGCGCAAGCCTTGCCGGGCTTGAGAACCTGTCGAGCCAGCTTTCTCGGCTGGGGGGCAGCGCGCTTTTGCTGTTCGCGCTGACCAGCGCCTGCAATTTTGCAGCGCTTGGGTGGCTATCCCACCGGCTGGCGATGCGCGCGGAAACGCCCCCCAGCGCCAGCAATGCGCCGGTTGGCAAATTCGCCGCCATGAAAGGCTCGCTTTCGCTGCTGGGCGTCGTGGCCCTTGGCGTTATCCTTGGCCTACTGCTGGGCCCGATAGTAGGCCAGGGGCTTTTTCACGGCGCCGAAGTGCTCGCCGAATGGGTGCTGTACGTGCTGCTGGCGCTGATCGGCTGCCAGCTACGCAACTCCGGCATGCCGCTCAGGCGGATTCTGCTCAACCGCAACGGGCTTGCCATTGCCCTGACGCTTGCCGCCAGTTCGCTGGTGGCGGGGCTGGCGGCGGCCCCGCTGCTGTCGATCAGCTGGAACGAGGGGTTGGCCATGGCCTCGGGGTTTGGCTGGTACTCGCTCTCGGCGATCCTGATCGGCGACCAGCTCGGTCCGCTCATGGGCGGCGTGGCGTTTTTCAACGACCTTGCCCGGGAGCTTCTGACCTTCGTGCTGGTACCGCTGGTGATCCAGCGCCATGCGGCGCTCGCCATCGGCTACGGCGGCGCCACCTCCATGGACTTCGCCCTGCCGGTAATTCAGCAGCACGGCGGCGTAACCTTCGTACCGGTGGCGGTGGTCAGCGGCTTTCTGCTGTCGCTTTTATCCCCGCCGCTGATACTTTTCTGGCTATCGCTGTAATCGGCGCAAGGGGGCACGATGGGACTACACGAAATCACCCTGGGCGGACTTTTGCTGCCGCCGATGCTGGTATACGTAGCGCTGGGGCTAGCGGCCACGCTGCTGCTGCGCGCCCTGCTTTATCGCCTGCAAAAAAGCCGGCGGCCATGGTTTGAGGCGTGGTTTGACACCGCGCTGTTCGTGCTCTGTACGGCGGCTACCGCCTACGTGTTCTCTGCGTCTTTTCCCGCCATCGGAGCCTTTTGAGATGTCCACCCTGCTGCGCACCCTGGTCACGCTGGTTATCGTAAGTCTTGCTGCGGCTGCCGGCTGGTGGCTATGGCAGTATTATCTCTACACCCCCTGGACCCGGGACGGCCGCGTGCGCGCCGATATCATTACCGTGGCGCCGGACGTTTCCGGGCGGGTCACCGCCCTTGCGGTGGCCGACAGCCAGCGCGTGGCCAAAGGCGACACCCTGTTTCGCATCGACGCCGAGCGCTACCAGGCAAGCGCGGACAAGGCCCAGGCGGTAATGGAGCAGCGCCAGGCCGAGCTGGAGCTTGCCCGCCACGAGGCCTCCCGGCGCAGCCGGCTGGGGCGCGCGGCGATCAGCGAAGAAGACAAGGAAACCTCGCGCATCAACAGCCGCGTGGCCGCGGCCACGCTTGCCCAGGCGCAGAGCGCGGTTGCCAGCGCTCAGCTGGATCTTGCGCGTACCACCATCACCGCGCCGGTCGCCGGGCACGTTCTTAACCTGCAGCTCAACGAGGGCAACTACGCCAGCGCCGGCAAGCCGGTGTTGGCGCTGGTCGCGTCGGATTCCTACTACGTCACCGGCTATTTCGAAGAAACCAAGATGCCCCGGGTGCACGTCGGGGACCCGGCACGCATCAAGCTGATGGGCGCCGAGCACGAGCTTACCGGCCGCGTTGCCGGTATCGGGCGCGCCATTGCCGACCCCAACGCCGCTCCCAACGAGCAGCTGCTGCCCAAGGTGCAGCCGACGTTCAGCTGGGTGCGCCTGGCCCAGCGCATTCCGGTACGCATCGCTCTGGATGAGATTCCCGACGGCATGACGCTAAGCGCGGGCATGACCGCCTCGGTGCACATCGAACCGGAGCCCTGAGCATGGCGCTGACCGCATCGCCCTGGTATCAGACCTACCTCACGCCGAACGCGCATTCGCTCAAGTTTGCGCTCAAGGCCACCTTCGCCATGCTGCTGGCGCTGTACCTGGCTCTGTGGCTGAACCTGGAGCGCCCCTACTGGGCGCTGATCTCGGCGGCGTTTCTGCAGATCCGGCCGATGAGCGGCATGGTGCTGGAAAAGGGCCTGAGCCAGGTGAGCGGTACTCTGGTCGGCGCGCTGGCCGGTATCACCCTGATGGCGCTTTTCGCCCAGGCGCCGGTGCCGGCGCTCGCGGCGCTGACGCTTTGGATCATGCTATGCACCTACGGCAGCGCGCTTCTGCGCAACAACGCCGCCTACGGCTGCATCATGGGCGCAGTCACCGCGATGCTGATCGTGGTAATCGGCTCCGGCGCCCCGGAGCGCATCTTCTCCATCGCCGTGGCGAGGATTTCCGAGCTGGCGCTGGGTGCGACCTGCGCGACCCTGGTCAGCGCGCTGCTGTGGCCCTCCCGGGTCAGCGCGCACCTGGGGCGCCAGGCCGATACGGTGGTCAACCAGGCGTTCACCCACGCCGCCTCTCGCCTGCGCGACAGCGACGACCACGCCGAGCTTGAGGCCAGCCTGACCGGCACGCTGTCGCCGCTGACCGCGCTTGAGGGCGATAGCCAGGCCGCCCGCTATGAAGGCCCCGAAGGCGCCGGGCGCATCCGCGCCAGCCACGTTCTGACCCGCCACACCCTGCGCCTGCTGGCCACCCTTCATGCCCTCCAGCAGCTCCTTCACGCCGGCAGCGAGCGTCACGGCGGCGAGAGCATGAAAAGCGACATCCGCCAGCTCGCCGAGCAGCTGGCCAACGGCTTTACCAGCGCCGCCGGCTATAGCGGCACCACCGACGCCCGCAAGCGCCTGCACGCCCTGCGTCGGCGGGCGCTGCTGTTTCCCGAAGGGTCGCTTTCGCCGCTTGAGCAGCGCTGCCTGCTTGGCCTGCGCGAAGCCCTGGGCCACGCCCTGGTCATGCTCGATGCCCGGGACGCCATTACCCAGCCGTCGCGCAAATTTCTGCGCGGCGTGGCGCTGGCCTGGCACCGCGACCATCTGGTCGCCGGCGTCAACGCCCTGCGCGCCGGGGCGATCTTTGCCGCCCTGGCGACGTTCTGGCTGGCCACCGGTTGGGACAACGGCCGGGTCGCCATGCTGCTGGGCACGCTGTTTTCGGCGTTTTTTGCCAGCCGCGACAACCCGGTGGCGGCGTGCATGACGTTTGCCAAGGGCATGCTGGCAGCGATACCCAGCGCCTTTATCTTCGGCCACGTGCTGTTGGCCCAGGCCAGCGGCTTTCCCATGCTGGCGATGATTTTCCTCACGCCGCTGTTTCTGGGGCTGCTGGGCGCGTCCAATCCCAAACTGATGGGTTACTGCCTGGCGTTTACCATCGGCAATATCCTGCTCACCATGCCCGGCAACGGCATGGACTTTTCCTTTGACAGCTTCATCAACCGCGCGCTGGCGGTGCTGGTGGGGCTGGGGACGGTGGTGACCGCGTTTCGCCTGCTGCCGGGCCCCGGCGCCACGCTCAGGCGCAAGCGGCTGGTGTGGGCCATTGCCCGGGATTTGCGCCGGCTGGCAAGCGCGCCGGTCGAAGACGCGGAAACGCAGTTTATCGGGCGCATGGCCGACCGCCTGCTGCGCCTTTCCCGGCACGATGACACCCTGCCCGACGACCAGCGCCACCTCTTTACCCTGGGGCTCACCGGCCTCGACGTCGGCTACGCCTGCCTGCAGCTGCGCCGGCGCCTCGACGGACTGGGCAACGCCGACCTGCAGCGCACAAGCGGCGCCTTTATTACCGCCCTGGCCGAGGGCTACGCCGCCAGCGCCAAGGGCGAGACGCCGCGGCAGATACGCCCGGCGGGCGACGCCCTGCTCGACGCCGTCCGCCGCGAGCGCTCGCTGGACGCCCGCCGCCAGGCGCTGCTGGCCGGGCTCGCCGAGCGCCTGGCTCTCTCACTGGAACGCCAGGCCACCCGGACCCGGCAGGTGCGCGGTCAGTCGCCGGAAGCGCTCCCCGCGCCGCCGACCATGCCCTGACGCAGCGCGCTGGTTGCCCTGGCGGCGTCTTCCGGCGTGCCGGCCATTTCCCGGAACATGCCCATGGAGCCCAAAAGCGCTGAGGATTCGTAGGGCACGAACACCCGCTCGCCGTTTTTGGCCATGTCCGGCAGGCCCTTGATGTAGCTCTGCCCCAGCAGATAACCCACCACGGTGCGCTTGTGCTCGTCGTCATCGCCCAGCGCGCTCAGCACCAGGCTGATGGATTCGTTTTCGCCCTGGGCGCGCAGAATCGCCGACTCCTTGTCGCCCTCGGCATTGAGGATGGCGGATTCGCGCTGGCCCTGGGCCTTGGCAATGGCCGCGGACTTCTCGCCTTCGGCCTCGGTCACCGTGGCCCGGCGCTTGCGCTCGGCGGCCATCTGCAGCCGCATGGCAGACTCCACCTCTTCGGGCATTTCAATATCCTGAACCTCGACCCGGGTGATCTTGATGCCCCACTTGGAGGCCGGCTCTTCCATGGCCGCCTGAATCTGATTGTTGACCTCGGCCCGGGACTCGAACAGCCGGTCCAGCTCCATCTTGCCCACCACCGAGCGCAGCGTGGTCTTGGCCAGCACCTCCACGGCCTGGCTCATGTTTTCCACTTCGTACACCGCGCGCTCGGGCACCACGATGGTGTAGTAAAGCGCGCCGTTGATGCGCACGGTGACGTTGTCCGTGGTGACCACCGGCTGGCCGGGAAAGTCCATGACGGTTTCCCGCCGGTCGATGCGCGTTTCTTCGCTGGTAATCGCGGCGTAGGCGTCGCCACGCTTCTCGTAGCGGATCATGGTGATCGAGCGTGGCTTTTCGATGAACGGGATGATGATGTTGATCCCGCTTTCCAGCACCCGGTTGAACGACCCCAGCCGCTCCACCACCACCGCTTCCGACTGACGCACGATCATCAGCCCCTTCACCACGATCATCACGCCGATGGCGACGATAATCAGGCTGACCAATAGCCCTATACTGATGGAATCGCTCACTGTCCTGCTCCTGTTGAAGACTTCGCCGACGGCGAAGGTTGGGACGACGGCGCGCCGGGTCTCACCCGCGCCAGCGTCCCTTCAAAGTGATCCAGCACCACCTCGGCCCCTTCGGCGGGCCAGTCGTCGGGGGCTGCATCCACGTAACGGGCGCGAAAGAAATCGCCCTTGATCTTGATGCCGCTGGCGCCGTCGTAGTCCCGGCGCACGATATGAAACCGCTCGCCGTGCTGGGCGCCGGTACCGGCGACGCCGTAGTTGACCCCGGCCGGGGAAAACCACGGCCGAATCACCCAGACCGCAAGCGGCACGCACACGGCGCTTGAAAGCCCCAGCACCGCCAGCTGAACGGAAAGCGGCACGCCAAGCGCTGCCGCCAACGCCGTGATCAGCGCCGCGGCGGCAAGCGCCAGCAGCACCAGGCTGCCGGTCATCAGCTCAGCAAGCGCCAGCGAAAGCGCAACCGTCAGCCAGAGAGAACCCGCACTGATCATATCCACGGTGTTGATACCCGCCTATTATCCGTTTGATTCATTGGCCACAAAGCCGCTAGCCCGCCAGCATGCTGCCGGAAAGCCCCAGAAGAAAGCCGGCGACCGCCCCCAGGGCGGGCATCCAGGTGTTTTTCAGTTTGGCCTGGGGGGCAATGTCGTCAAACACCAGGTACAAGATGCCGCCGCTGGCAAACAGCAGCAGCGTGCCCATCACCAGCGGATATTGCCCCAGCCAGTAGTAGCCGGCCAGGGCCGAGGCCGGGCCCAGCAGCGCCATAGCAAAAAACGCGGACAGAATAGTGCTCTGGGCCAGCCGGCCCGAGCGCGCCAGCTCTTCAAAGGCGTTAAAGCCTTCGGGCAGGTTCTGTAGCGCGATCAAAAACGCCAGCAGCAGCCCGGTGTTTTCCCCGGCGGCGAACGCTGCGCCCAGCGCAATGGCCTCGGGGATAAAGTCCGAGAGCATCGCTACCATCTGGCCGGCGGCGCTCTGCAGCCGGTTGAGCAGGATATCCAGCAAAAAGAACGTCACGCCGCCGGCGGCAAAGCTTAGCCCCGCCGCCAGCGGGGGCAGCTTGGCCACGCCATCGGGCACCAGCACCAGGGCGATGGCCGAGATCAGCGCGCCGCCGCCAAAGGCGACGATAAAATGTCGCCACTCGCTGCCAAGCCAGGCCGGGTGCAGCCGGTCAAACCGGGCAAACACCGCCCCGGCGGGCATTGCCACCCCGGCGCCCAGGGCAAGAAGCAGCACCAGCAACGTCTCGGGCATGACTGAGGTCCTTCGTCGTTATCGCACTGTTCACGGCGCCGGTAAGGAGCGCACTAGCGTGACAGCGCCTGCTCCAGCGGCTCGTCGTTATAAAGCGCCCGGCCGTCTTCCCAGGCAAAAACGTGGGGCGCGTCGTGGTTGATCATCAACGCCTGCAGCGCAGGAGGAAGCTCTATCACGATGGCGTCGGGCAGGGTATCGACGGCAAGCCTGGCGCTCAGCCGCGACGCCAGTTCGGCCCGAGTCTGCTGTGCGCTCATGGCCGGCTGGTTGAGGGTATCGCCTGGGGGTTCGTGAGCCTCGGCGCTGATGCCGGCCAGCAGGGCACGGGCCCTCTCCGGGGACAGGCTGTCGCCGTCAAACGCCACCCGGCCGGAAAGCTTTGCCTCGGCGCGGCCGAGCATGGGCAGAGCGGCGTCCAGCGTCAGGGTCTCGAGCTCGAGCGCGGGAGAGCGCGACAGCAGCGCGTGGGCCTGCTCCCTCAGCGTGGCCCGAAGCTCTCGGGTCAGGGCCTGCTGCTTGGCGGTCGATAGATCTTCCCCGGCATCGGCGCCTTTCAGGTGGCGCTCGAGCACCTCGGCCAGGGCAGCGAACGCGGCGTAGTCCAGCCCTTTCGCGGTCAGGTCAAGCTCGGCCCGGCCCGGCTCGCTGTCCATGAAAACGGCATCGTTTGCCGCAAGGTAGAGCCGTGAAGAATAGGTGTCGCCGTCGAGCGTGGCGGTATTGCGGATTTCGGCGTCGCCGAGGCTTGCAACTTGCGTGGGCGTGCCGCGGCTGTCGGCGGTGCGGCTGTCGGCGGTAACGGTGACGCCGTCCACGGCAAAGCGGGCATGGGAGCGACCGCCGCCTTCTTCGGCATCGATGTTGTGCTCAAGCTCGGCATCCAGGCCGTTGACCTCAAGGTGATCGACGTGGCTTTGCAGGCGAAGCTGGCGGGTAAGCATATCCAGCGCGAAGTGCTCGCGCTCGGCATCCACGTAGCCATCACCTTCGACCTGCGCCAGGGTCACGGCACCGCCGGCGGCGGTCAGTTCGTCGGCGTCAAAGCGGTAGTCGCGCTTGCCGCTGCCAAGGCCGGTGGTGAAATCGACCTCGCCGCTGAGCGCCTCGCCGTCAAACGTCATGGTACCCTCGGCGGTGCGCGACAGGTAGCCGACGTCCATGGCAAGCTCGCCGCTAAGGCCCGGGGCGTCAACCGCGTCCAGACGTGCGGTAAGCGACGTCTTGCCAAGCCCCTTGTGCGTTTCTACCTGGCTCACGTTAATGGCCTGTTCGGCCTCAAGCGCGGCAAGGCTCTCGCGGATCTGCTTTTCTGCGGCATTGCCCGCTATGGCATGGGCAATGAAGCCGCCCGCCACGATAGCGACACCGGCCGCCACGATGATTTTTTTATCCACAATCAACGTCCCTATTTTTGCTAAGCTCTGGTGCGGTTGTGCTGCCCGAAAACCGGCCGACACAGTGTCACACGGCACTCGATGCGCCGCCGCGCCATGCTAGCACGTCAAGCGGCACAGCATTGATTGGCAAGCTAACCGTTCCGCGTTCTTCGCTACGTTTCTGAACCCGTTCTTCAAAACGCTCTTCACAACACGTTCTTCAGCACATTGATTGGGGCCACCGTTGGGAAACACCTTTTGCCACGCTCGCTATCGCCGCCTGTCGCGGCTGGGCATCAAGCTCTTTGCGATTATCCTGAGCATCAACGTGGTGATTGCCGGCGCGGTTTTCCTCGCCGTCTCCTACAGCATCGACCGCGGCTTTCTGGACTACCTCAACCAGGCCCAGGAACGCCGCGCCATGCGCCTGGCCGAGGGCCTGACCGAACGCTGGCAGGAGCACCAGGGCTGGGAGTGGCTGGAAAGCGACCCGCTGCGCTGGCCCACCATCGTTTATCACGAGCTTGGCCGCGGCAACGCCGAGCGCCCCTCGCCGCTGGGCGAGGCCCAGGATTTCGCTCTGCGCGCGCCGGACGGCCGCTTCATCGTGGCCCCTCGGCACGCGGAAGACGATCCCGCCAGCTGGCACTGGATGCCCCTTGACGCCGACGACCGGACCATCGGCTCGCTGGGCTTTCGCCCGCCCCAGCAAATTCTCAAGCGCATGGAAAACCGCTTTCTCGACCGCCAGCGCAACAACCTCTCGCTGATCGTTATCTCGCTGGGCATTGCGTCGCTGCTGCTCGCCGGGAGCCTGTCGTGGTGGCTTGGCCGGCGCGCTCACACCCTGGCCACCGGCGCCATGCGCCTGACCCGTGGGGATTACCACATCCGCCTGCCGGTACGCGGCCGCGACGAGCTCTCAAGGCTCGCCCGGGACTTCAACGTGCTGGCATCGACGCTTGAGGCCAACCGCAACGCCCGCGCCCGCTGGGTGTCGGATACCGCCCACGAGCTACGTACGCCGCTGGCCGTGCTGCGCGGCGAGATCGAGGCCATGCAGGACGGCATCCGCCCGCTCGACACCGACAACCTCGGCTCGCTGGCCCAGGAGGTCGAGCAGCTCGAGCGCCTGGTGGCCGACCTGCGCCTGCTCTCCCAGAGCGACGCCGGCGCACTGGATATTCAGCTGGCGCCGCTGGACCTGAGCGACCATCTGCAGTGCCACCTGAACGACGCCAGGCGCTGGCTCGAGGATACCGGGTTCCGGCTCACCGACGAGCTGACGCCGTCGCTTCACATATACGGCGATGCCCAACGGCTGCGCCAGCTGTGGCACAATCTGCTCGATAACAGCCGCGCCTATACCCAAGAGCCGGGCACGCTCAACGTGACGCTCACCCGCGAGCAGGACGAAGCGGTGCTGGTATGGGAAGACAGCTCGCCCGGCGTACCCGAGCATGAACTGGCTCGGCTCACCGAGCGGCTGTACCGCGTGGAAGGCTCTCGCAGCCGCTCGAGCGGCGGCAGCGGCCTGGGGCTTTCCATTGTCAGCGCCCTGGTGCACGCTCACGATGGCCACCTGGACGCTTCAGCTTCGCCCCTTGGCGGGCTGCGCTGGACGCTGCGCCTGCCGCTGATATCGTCAACCTGATGTTGCCGCCACCCCGATTTTTCCGTGAGTGACCCATGCCCGCTAATGCCTCTTTACTGATTGTTGAAGACGAACCCAAGATTGCCCGCCTGATGGCCGACTACCTGCAGACCCACGGCTTTGAGACAACCACGCTGGACGACGGCAACGCGGTCATGCCCTGGCTCGAAGAGCAGCAGCCGGCGCTGATCCTTCTGGACCTGATGCTGCCGGGTCAGGACGGCCTGACCCTGTGCCGCAGCATTCGCCAGCGCTATCCGCAGACGGCCATCATCATGGTGACCGCCAAGGTAGAAGAGGTTGACCGCCTGCTGGGGCTGGAGCTTGGCGCCGATGACTACATCTGCAAGCCCTTCAGCCCGCGCGAAGTGGTCGCTCGGGTCAAGGCCGTGCTGCGCCGCAGCCAGGCCGCCCAGAGCGCTCCGCTCGCCGTGGATGACCCCGACGCCCCGGTACAGCTGAACGAGGACGGCTGGCAGGCCATTGCGGGCGGCCACGACCTGGGGCTTACCGCGGTGGAATTCCAGCTGCTGCGGGTGATGATGCGGGCGCCGGGACGGATCTTCAGCCGCGAGCAGCTGATGGACCATATGTACCGCGACAACCGCATCGTGTCCGAGCGCACCGTGGACAGCCACGTCAAGAAGCTGCGCAAGAAAATCAGCGAAGTTCTCCCCGAGCGCGACATCATCCGCTCGGTATACGGCGTGGGCTACAAGTACCAGCCCGACGAATAAGGCCGGGATCACGTTATTTACACACTGGCTGCAAAGGGTTTGCACCGGCATGGGAGAGGCTCGGGGTAGTCAATCGACCTCACCGCTATTCCAAGGAGTTGCCATGACATCGCCGCTTACGCTACGCCAACGTCTTGCCCCCGCCCTGCTGGCGGCCGCCCTGCTGCCGCTGGCGTTTACCGCCCATGCCGCCCCCGGCCAGGGCCAGGATGCTCAGGCCGGCGAAATGCCCGACGCCCTCAAGGAGCGCATGGAAGAGCGCCGCCAGGCCGTGTATGAGCAGGCCGGCATCGATCAGGCCACCCGCCAGGAGCTCAACGCCGCGCAGAAAGAGCACTACGAAGCCATGCAGGAGCTGCGCCAGGACTACCGCCAGCGCATGCAGGAAATCCTCACCGAAGAGCAGCAGCAGTCGCTCAACGAAGCCATGCGCGACGTCCAGCGCGAGCAGATGCAGCAGCGGGGCCAAGGCCAGGGCGAGCCCATGCCGCAGCAGTAACGACCGGACGTTCCCCGGAACACGGCAGCAGCTGGTATAATGGCGTGCGGCGCGAAGCTGCGCGCCTTTTTTATCCGCCTGTTTCTGTCCGGAGTCGTCATGTCGCGCCCGCGGTCTTCCTCTTTCCGTTTACCCCTTCCCGGCCGAGCCCTGGTTCAAGCCTGGCAGGCAGGGTATAGCCCGGGCCGACTGAAAAACGACGTACTCGCCGGCCTGACCATCGGCGTGGTCGCCGTGCCGCTGTCCATGGCGCTGGCCATTGCCACCGGAGTGGCGCCCCAGCACGGGCTCTACACGGCGATTGTGGCCGGCGCGCTGATCGCGCTTACCGGCGGCTCGCGGTTCAACATCTCCGGCCCCACGGCGGCGTTCGTGGTGATACTGTTTCCCATCGTCTCCAACTACGGCCTGGGCGGGCTTTTGATCGCCACCCTGATGGCGGGCGTTATCCTGTTGGCACTGGGGCTCGCCCGATTGGGCAGCCTTATTCAGTACGTGCCCTACCCCGTGATACTCGGGTTTACCGCGGGTATCGGCACCGTCATCGCCCTGCTGCAGCTTCCCGACTTTTTTGGCCTGGCAAGCCTTGAGCTCGGCGACAATACCCTGGCCAACGCCTGGCTGATTGCCCGGGCGCTCCCTGGCCTTGTGCCCGCGGAGCTCGGCATCGGCGTCATTACGCTAGCCACGCTGCTTGTCTGGCCGCGCCTGAAAACCCCGGTGCCGGCGCCGCTGGCCGGGCTTGCCGTGGGGACGCTGGCGGCGCTGCTGCTCGCCGCGTTGGGGGTCGAGGTCGACACCATCGCCTCGCGCTTTGACTGGATGATCGACGGCCAGAGCGGCAGCGGCATTCCCCCGTTGGCGCCGAGCTTTGACATGCCGTGGCATTTCCCCGGCGCCGACGGCGAGCCGCTGACGCTGGACTTTGCCCTGATCCAGGCGCTGCTGGGGCCGGCGCTGGCCATCGCCCTGCTGGCGGCCATCGAATCGCTGCTCTGCGCCGTGGTCGCCGACGGCCTCACCCGCACTCGTCACGACCCCAACGCCGAGCTTGTGGGTCAGGGTATCGGCAACATCGTGGTGCCGTTTTTCGGCGGCATTACCGCCACCGCCGCCCTTGCACGCACCGCCACCAACATCAAGAGCGGCGCTTTTTCACCCGTGTCGGCGGTAGTGCACTCGCTGGTGGTGCTGCTGGCCGTGGTGGTGCTCGCCGGCGTTTTGGGCCGCGTCCCCATGTCCGCGCTGGCCGCGCTGCTGCTGATCATTGCGTGGAACATGAGCGAAGCCAAAAACTTCGTGCACACGCTGAAAACCGCGCCGGCAAGCGACGTCGGGGTGCTGGTGATCTGCTTCGGGCTGACCGTGGCCTTCGACATGGTGGTCGCCGTCGCCGTGGGTATCAGCCTCGCCGCGGCGCTGTTCATCCGCCGCATGGCCCAGCTGACCGGCGTCGAACGCCAGCCCGAACGCCCGGCGGGAAGCCCCGAGCTCCCCGCAGGTACGGCGCTTTACCGCATCAGCGGGCCGATGTTCTTCGGCGCCGCGGAGAAGGCCATTGCCACCCTGCGTACGGTGGATCAGGACGTGCATACGGTGCTGCTCGACATGCGCACCGTGCCCAGCCTGGACGCCACCGCCATGGTGGCCCTTGACGGGCTGCGCCGGGAGCTTGCCGAACAGCACGTCGGGCTGGTGTTTATCGGCCTGCCCGCGCGCATGCAGCTCAAGCTCAAGCGCGCGGGCATTGGCCGCCGGGCAGGCAAGCTTGCCATGACCGAAAGTATTGAGCGCGCCGCGAAGCTGGCGCGGCGCTGGCAGGTAGCGGGCTAGAAAAAGCCCATGGGGTTGATGTCGTAGCTCACCAGCAGGTTCTTGGTCTGCTGGTAGTGTTCAAGGGCCATCTTGTGGGTTTCGCGGCCCACGCCGGACTTCTTGTAGCCGCCGAACGCCGCGTGGGCCGGGTATTGGTGATAGCAGTTGGTCCATACGCGCCCGGCCTGGATGCCGCGGCCCATGCGGAAGGCCACGTTGATGTCGCGGCTCCACACCCCGGCGCCGAGGCCGAACTCGGTATCGTTGGCAATGGCCAGCGCCTCGGCCTCGTCCTTGAACGTGGTGACGGCCACCACCGGGCCGAAGATTTCCTCCTGGAACACCCGCATTTTGTTGCCGCCCTTGAGCAGCGTCGGCTGGACGTAGTAGCCCTGGTCCAGGCTGCCCTCCATGGTCTCCCTGTCGCCGCCGGTGAGAAACTCGGCGCCCTCTTCCCGAGCCACTTCCATGTACGACATGATCTTGTCGAACTGCTCTCGGGACGCCTGGGCGCCCACCTGCACCTCGGTATCCAGCGGATTGCCGCGCTTGATGGTCAGCGTGCGCTCGATCACCTTAGCCATGAAGTCGTCGTACATGCTCTCCTGCACCAGCGCCCGGGACGGGCAGGTACAGACCTCGCCCTGGTTTAAAAACGCCAGCACCAGGCCTTCCACGGCCTTGTCGACGAACTCGGGCTCGGCGTTCATGATATCGGCGAAGTAGACGTTGGGCGACTTGCCGCCAAGCTCCACGGTGGAGGGAATGATGTTTTTCGCCGCGCATTCCAGGATATGCGAGCCCACCGGGGTGGAGCCGGTGAAGGCAATCTTGGCAATGCGCGGGCTGGCGGCCAGCGCCTGCCCGGCCTCTTCGCCGAAGCCGTTGACGATATTGATCACCCCCGGCGGCAGCAGATCGCCGATCAGCTTCATCAGCTCGAGGATCGAGGCCGGCGTCTGCTCGGCGGGCTTGAGCACCACGCAGTTACCGGCGGCAAGCGCGGGCGCCAGCTTCCAGGTGGCCATCAGCAGCGGGAAGTTCCAGGGGATGATCTGGCCAACCACGCCCAGCGGCTCGTGGAAGTGGTAGGCCACGGTGTTGCCGTCGATGTCCGCCGCCGACCCTTCCTGGGCGCGGATGCAGCCGGCAAAGTAGCGGAAATGGTCCACCGCCAGGGGCAGGTCGGCGTTAAGGCATTCGCGTATCGCCTTGCCGTTGTCCCAGGTCTCCGCTACGGCCAGCTTCTCGAGGTGCTGCTCGATGCGGTCGGCGATTCGCAGCAGCACGCGGCTGCGCGCCGCCGGCGACGTCCTGCCCCACTCCGGGGCCGCGGCGTGGGCGGCGTCCAGCGCCTTGTCCACGTCCTCGGCGGACGAGCGGGGGATCTCGCAGAAAACGTCGCCGTTGACCGGGCTGACGTTATCGAAGTATTCGCCGCTGACCGGCGGCACAAACTCACCGCCGATGTAGTTGCCGTAGCGCTGCTCAAACGTGATCAAGGCATCGGTGTCGCCAGGGTTGGCATAGATCATGGCATGGCTCCTGCTGGAGTGAAGGTTTACCCCGTCCAGTGTTGACCAGCCGGACCACTTGTCAAACCCTCCAAACGTCGCAGACCGGCTGCCGCTCCCGGGTTAAGCCGCCGCGCTAGCGCACGATCATCACCGAGGCCTTGGCATGGTGCACCACGTGCTCCGAGTTGGGCCCGAGCACGTAGTCCACGAAACGGCGCTTGTTGTGCGATGCCATGACGATCAGGTCCACCTCCAGCTGATCGGCCACCTTGATGATGGCCTCCCAGGGCGAGCCGTCGACGACCACGCTCTGGGTTTGCACGTCGGCGGGGATCTGGTCATCGATAAAGGCGTGCTGGGCTTCGATCACGGCGGCCTTGGCATCCCGAGCGAAGTTTTTGGGGAAATACGCGCCCACCATGGGCATTTTGACGTCCGGGCGCACCGTGAGCACGTGCAGCGATGCGCCGAACGTCCGGCACAGTGTGACCGCCGTCGGCAATGCCTTTTGCCACGATGCCTCTTCGTTGATATCCACCGGCAGTAGAATCTTGCGGTACATACAGTCCCTCCTTTATGCCGCCACTTCGGGCGTTTCGCGGCGACGGCGGCGGCGCTGCAGCGCCACGACCAGGCCAAATACGCCAAGCGCCGGCAGCCACATCCACTCTTTGGTCCAGCGATCCACCGGCGCCTGCACCTGGATAATTTCCTGGTCGAAGTCAAAGCCCATATCGGCCGCCTGGCTGCCGTAGGTCACCATGTCCACCACGGCCTTGTCGTCTTCGATGAGAAGCTCAAGGCCGAGGTTCTCCAGCCGTTCCTGGCCGGTATCACCCTCCGGCACGGGCAGCGTCATGTAGGTGGTCATGGGCTCGCCGTAGCTATCAAGCCCGCTGATCTGCAGGCGCAGCGTGGCATTGGCCCCCGCCGCGTCCAGCGCTTCAACAAACTGCGTCGGCGGTATGTCGCGGTACGGATCGTGCAGCTGGTCCATCCAGAAGCCCGGGCGGAACAGGGTAAAGGCCACCAGCAGCAGCAGAGCGGACTCGTACCAGCGGCTGCGAGTGATCATGTAGCCCTGGGTGGCCGCGGCGAAGATCAGCATGGCGCCGGTCGCCACCACGAAAATCAGCAGGCCCTGCAGGGGGCTGACGTCGATCAGCAGCAGGTCAGTGTTGAAAATGAACAGAAACGGCAGCGCGGCGGTGCGCAGGCTATAGTAGAACGCCTGAAAGCCCGTGCGTATGGGGTCGCCGCCGGACACCGCCGCCGCGGCAAAGGACGCAAGCCCCACCGGCGGGGTGACGTCGGCCATGATGCCGAAGTAAAACACGAACAGGTGCACCGCGATCAGCGGCACCAGCAGGCCGTTCTGCTGGCCCAGCTGGATGATCACTGGCGCCAGCAGCGCCGACACCACGATGTAGTTGGCGGTGGTGGGTAGCCCCATGCCGAGGATCAGGCTGAGCACCGCGGTAAAGAAGAGGATGAGCAGCAGGTTGCCCATGGCGATAGTTTCCACCACATCGGCCAGCACCAGGCCTACCCCGGTCTGGGATACGGCGCCAACGATAATCCCCGCAGTCGCGGTGGCAATGCCGATGCCGATCATGTTGCGCGCGCCGGTCACCAGGCCATTCCACAGGTCCAGCGCGCCTTCCTTGACGTCCTCGCCCAGGTTGCCCCGGCCGCGCAGGGCCGCGGTGATCGGCCGCTGGGTGAGCATGATGAAGACCATAAACACCGTGGCCCAGAAGGCTGAAAGCCCGGGCGACAGCCGCTCGACCATCAAGCACCAGATCAGCACGATCACCGGCAGGATATACTGCAGCCCGACCATCACCGTGGGGCGCGTTTGCGGCAGCTGGTAGATGGGCTTGCTCGGGTCGTCCAGCTCAAGCTCGGGGTAGCCCGACGCCAGCTTCAATAGCCCCAGGTAGACCACGACCAGCCCGGCCGAAATCACCCAGGGCGCCGCCGCGCCCAGCACCGGCTTTAGCCAGCCAAGGCCGTAGTAAACCCCCAGCCCGACAATCATCATCAACAGCAGCCCGGCGAGAAACCCGGCCACCTTGCGCACCAGGGGCTTGGGCGGATTGGTGCTCTCCAGCCCCTCCATGTTGGCCTTGAGCGCCTCAAGGTGAACGATATAAATCAGCGCGATATAGGAAATCAGCGCCGGCAGGAAGGCGTGCTTGATCACCTCGACGTAGGAAATACCGACGTATTCCACCATCAGAAAGGCGGCCGCGCCCATGACCGGCGGCATGATCTGGCCGTTGACCGAGGACGCCACCTCCACCGCGCCGGCCTTCTCTGAAGGAAAGCCCACCCGCTTCATCATGGGGATGGTGAACGTGCCGGTGGTAACGGTATTGGCAATGGAGGAGCCGGAAATCAGCCCGGTCATGCCCGAGGCCACTACCGCTGCCTTGGCCGGGCCGCCCTTGAAGTGGCCCAGCATGGAAAAGGCCACCTTGATGAAATAGTTGCCGGCGCCGGCCTTGTCCAGCAGCGCGCCGAACAGGACGAACAGGAACACAAAGCTGGTCGACACCCCCAGCGCAATGCCGAACACCCCCTGGGTAGTCAGCCACTGGTGGTTAATCAGCGCTTCCAGGCTCACGCCCTTGTGCGCCAGCATACCCGGCATCCAGGGGCCGGCCAGGGAGTAGGTCAGAAACACCAGCGCCACAATGGTCAGCGGCGGGCCTAGCGCGCGGCGGGTCGCCTCCAGCAGCAGCACGATGCCCATCACCCCGACCACCACGTCCTGGATCAGCGGGGCGCTTGGCCGCTGGGCGAGCGACTCGTAGAACAGAAACATGTAGGCGCCGCAAAACGCCGCCAGCCCGGCCAGTATCCAGTCCTGCAGGGGAATATGGTCCCGCGGCGAGCGCTTGAGCGCGGGATAGGCCATATAGGCCAGAAACAGCGCGAACGCCAGGTGGACCGAGCGCGACTCGGTGGCGTTGAAGACCCCGACGCCGAACACAAACGGCAGGGGCGAGGCGATCCACAGCTGGAAAAGCGACCACACCGCGGCAATGCCGACCAGCAGCTTTCCGGGGACGCCGGCGGGCTTGCGCGCCCCGGAGTCGGTCGAGGCGACCATGTCGTCAAGGTCTACCTGGGGTTCCAGCGTGGTACCGGAACGCGTGGCGGACGGCGGCGCTTTTTTGCTGTGCTCTGTCATAAGCAAGCCCTGCACAAAAATGGAGAACGAGGCGCAGTGTCAGCAGCAAACAAGCTGCCCGCCTGCGCGCGGAAGGCGATTTTCGTCGTCTCTGGCCGCCGGTGCAATCATTGTTTTAGCAGCATAGCCTGTCGCGGCCCGGCGGGCACGTTTCACGCCGCCGATGGCTGAAGCTAAAACGCAGCGCGCGACCCCGTGGGGCCGCGCGTATGAAACTAGCAGGCGTGGTTAACGGCTTCGTCGATTTATTCCTCGTCGATCCAGCCCTGCTCGCGGTAGTAGCGCGCGGCACCCTCGTGCAGCGGTGCGGACAGGCCGGTGGTAACCATTTCTTCGGGGTCGAGGTTTTCAAACGCCGGGTGCAGGCGCTTGAAACGGTCGAAGTTATCGAACACGGCCTTGACGGTCTGGTAGACCACTTCGTCGTCGGTATCCGCCGTGGTGACGAAGGTCGCCGCTACGCCGAAGGTTTCGACGTCGTCGGGGTTGTTCTTGTAAAGGCCGCCGGGAATGGTCGACATGGAGTAGTAGGGATACTCGTCGACGATGCCCTGGATGTCGTCATCGTTGAGCGGGATCAGGTGGGAGTCCACGGTGGTGGTGGCTTCCTGGATCGCGCCGTTGGGATGGCCGACCACGTAGGTCATGGCGTCGATGTTGTTGTCGGCCAGCGCCGAGGCCATTTCCGCTGCGTCCAGCTGGGAGGCGAGCGAAAAGGTATCCTTGTCCCAGCCCTTGGCGTCCATCACCACTTCCATGGTGTTGCGCTGACCGGAGCCGGGATTACCGATGTTGACCCGCTTGTCGACCAGGTCGTCCAGCGTCTCGATACCCGAGTCGGCCCGGGCCAGCAGCGTCAGCGGCTCGCCGTGGATGCGAAATACCGCGCGCAGGTCTTCAAAGGCGTCGCCTTCAAAGTTGCCCTCGCCTTCATAGGCCTGGTACTGCACGTCCGACTGCAGCACGCCCATGTCCAGCTCGCCGGACTTCATGCCGTTGGCGTTGGCGACCGAGCCGCCGGTCGACGGCGCGTTACAGCGAATGTTGTGCTCTTCGCTGTTCTTGTTGACCAGGCGGCAGACGGACTGCCCGACCACATAGTACACCCCGGTCTGGCCGCCGGTGCCGATGGTCACGTAGCGCTCTTCCTGATCCTGAGCCATGGCCGGCGCGGCAAAGGTCGCCGCGGCCAGCAGCGCGCCGGAAAACGCGGCAGTAGAAAAGACATGACGTTTCATGGGCATTCCCCTTTATTCTGATGTTGTCGATTATTGTCGTGCTAGTGCTGCGTTGCCAGCAAGCATCAGCTGTTGCTGACAATAGATCAGGCGCCGTTAAACTGCAAAATAGGGTGACGAACGCCTGATTACAAGCGTTAATGTAACGCGCCGCCAAGGCCGGGCGCTATTCGGCACGGCACTGCCCGGAGAGCGGGGCCGCCGAGACGCAGTCACCCTCGACAATCCCCCGGCTGGCAAAGTAGCCGGCGTTGACCTCGAGCGCCGCCTGGTAGGCACTGCCGGGCGTATACGCCGGGCACCTGGCCGCATCCGCCGACTCGCAGGGCGGCATGGTTTGCAGGCTGACGATGCGCCCGTCGCCGTCGATAAAGGCGATATCCAGGGGGATCAGCGTGCGGTACATCCAGAAGCCGCGGCTCCCCGGCTGGGTCTGGCCGTACACAAACAGCATGCCGTGTTCCTCGCCGAGCTCCCGGCGACCCATCAGCCCTCGCGCGCGCTGAGCCGGCGTATCCACGATCTCGACCTCCAGCCGCTGCGGCCCGCCGGCCGTGTGAATCACCGCCGTATGGCGATCCGGCGCTGACGGCTCTGCGGCCCACAGCCAGGAAGCCGGCAGCAAGGCAGCGACAGGCAGCGCAAGCGTAGCGCCCAGCAGTCGGCGGCGAGTCAGCGTCATGGCGGTTTCCCCGGGGGTCATTCGTTGTCTTTCAGCGTAATGCGCAGCTCCAGCGGGTATTCATCGCAGTTGTCACCCTCGCCGCCGCGATCCACCACCAGGAACTCGCCTTCACGCTCCAGCACCGACTGAATCGCGTGCCAGACGCCGGCGCGGTAGTTCACGCCCTGGCGGCCGTCGGTGACAAAGGCGCGCACGTCGGCCGGATCGATGGTCTCGCCGGCGGGCGCCACCACGACGATAAAGCGCTCTTCGTGCAGCGGCATGAACGCCTGGCTGCCCTTGGGGTGGCGCTCGAGAAACGGCAGCTCCAGCGGCGTAGTAATCGGCTGGCTGACAAAGATGCTGACCACCGTGTGCGCGTTGTCACCCAGGGTTTCGACCCGAGCCAGATCATGGTGGCGCTGGGTGAGCCCCGAGTTGATCGGAAAGGAGTCCGAGGTGCGCGCGTCGATCACGTCGCCAAAGGGCGCAAAGGCTTCCGCCGTCAGCGGCTCTGCAACAAGTTCCAGCATGGTCTCTCCTCGACGTTACGCCTTACAGGGCGTTGATCTTGAGTTTGGGATGACGGTTGACGTCCTTGTACAGCAGGTAGCGGAACGGACCGGGGCCGCCGGCGTAGCAGGCCTGGGGGCAGAAGGCGCGCAGCCACATGAAGTCGCCGGCTTCCACTTCCACCCAGTTCTGATTGAGGTGGTAGACCGCCTTGCCTTCGAGCACGTAAAGGCCGTGCTCCATGGTGTGGGTTTCGTCAAACGGGATCGACGCGCCCGGCTGGAACGTCACGATGTTGACGTGCATGTCGTGGCGCACGTCTTCCGGGTCGACAAAGCGCGTGGTTGCCCAGCGGCCATCAGTATCCGGCATGGCGTGGGGCTCAAGGTCGTTTTCGTTGGTGACAAAGGCCTCGGGTACATCGACCCCCTCAACAAACTCGTAGGCCTTGCGCAGCCAGTGGAAGCGCACCGGCTCGCCGGACTCGTTGCGCAGCTGCCAGCTGCTGTTTGGCGGGATGAAGGCGTAGCCGCCGGTCTTCATGGCGTGCTTCTCGCCTTCCAGGGTCAGCGTCATTTCGCCTTCGACGACGAACAGCACGCCTTCGGCCTGGGGGTCGAGCTCTGGCTTGTCGCTGCCGCCGCCGGGCTGGACTTCCACAATGTACTGGGAGAACGTCTCGGCAAAGCCGGTCAGCGGACGCGCCAGCACCCACAGACGGGCGCCGTTCCAGAACGGCAGGTTGCTGGTGACGATATCGCGCATCACGCCCTTGGGAATTACCGCATACGCTTCGGTGAAGACGGCGCGGTCAGACGTCAGCTGCGTCTGCGGCGGATGCCCGCCGCGGGGGGCGTAATAAGTATGGCTCATGTCAGCTCCTTGCTGGTTGGTGGGGGGTGATGGCCATTAACGGCCGGGGGCGGGATGCTCCCTGGCCCAGTGGCGCGCGATATCCACCCGGCGAGCGACCCAGACCTGATCGTGGGACTCGATGTAGTCCAAAAAGCGCTGCAGCGCGCGAAAACGTCCCGGGCGGCCCAGCATCCGGCAGTGCATGCCCACCGAGAGCATCTTCGGCGCCTCTTCGCCTTCGGCGTAGAGGACGTCGAACGCATCGCGCAGGTAGGTGAAGAAATGGTCCGCGGTGTTGAAGCCCTGGGGCGCGGCAAAGCGCATGTCGTTGGTATCAAGCGTGTAGGGCACGACGAGGTGGTCGTGCTCGCTGCCCTGGCTATCGGCTTCCCGGGTCCAGAACGGCAGATCGTCGCCGTAGTAGTCGCTGTCGTACAAAAAGCTGCCTTCGTCCAGCACCAGGCGGCGCGTATTGGGGCTGTCGCGGCCGGTGTACCAGCCTTCGGGCTTCTCGCCGTAAAGCCGCTGGAAGATCTCCACGGCTTTTTTCATGTGCTCGCGCTCGACGTCTTCGGGCACTTCCTGATAGTGAATCCAGCGGTAGCCGTGGCACGCCACCTCATGCCCCAGCTCCTTGAACGCCCGAGCCACTTCGGGGTGGCGTTCAAGCGCCATGGCCACACCGAATACGGTCAGCGGCAGATCGCGCTTCTCAAACTCGCGCAGGATGCGCCAGACGCCGACCCGCGAACCGTATTCGTAGATGGACTCCATGCTCAGATGACGATCGGGAAAAGACGGCGCGCCGATCATTTCGGAGAGGAACTGCTCCGAGCCTTCATCGCCGTGGAGCACGTTGTTTTCCGCGCCCTCCTCGTAGTTGAGGACGAACTGCACGGCAATTTTGGCGTTGCCCGGCCAGTTGGCCTTGGGCGGATTCTTGCCGTAGCCAATCAGGTCGCGCGGATAGTCACGTTGGGACATAACACACTCGTTTTCAGGTAGGACATGAAGCGCCCGGCCGAACGGCCGCGCGCCAGGGGAGTGGCAAAACTGCCGGGGTGACGCGCCGGTTATTCTTCCCAGGCGGCGAACACGTTGCGCTCATTGTCCGTCATGCCGGTGGTGTTACCCAAGGGCATGTAGCCGCTGCCCACCACCTGCTGGATGGTGTCCTTGTGGCTGAGCACGTTTTCCCATTCGTCGAAGGCATAGCCGGCCGGCGGCGCCGAGAACCCCGGATGCGTCGGCTCCTGAGCATGGCACTGGATGCAGTGGGTTTCCACCAGCGGCATCACCTCGTCCTTGCCCGTCGCTTCCATGCTGGCAACCGCCTCGCTTTCTTCCTCGGTCTCGGCGCTCGGGGCGCCCACCCAGATCGTCGCCAGGATAAGCACGGCACCGGCCACCAGATAAGCCGGCTGCTTGCTGCCCGCGTGCATCAGCACGAAGTACTGACGAATCACCGCGCCGGCGAAGATGAACAGCACCATCATCAGCCAGGCTAGATCCTGAGCGTAGATGAAGGAATAGTGGTTGCTCACCATCAGCAGCACAACCGGCAGCGTGAAGTAGGTGTTGTGCACCGAACGCTGCTTGCCGCGCTTGCCGTCGATGGGGTTGGGCTCGTCCCCCGCCTTCATTGCCTTGACCATACGGCGCTGGCCGGGAATGATCCAGAAGAAGACGTTGGCCGACATGGCCGTGGCCATCACCGCGCCGGTGAGCAGGAACGCCGCCCGGCCGGAAAAGATGTGCGTGCTCAGGTACGACACCACGATCATCATGACCGCCACAGCCACGCTCAAGATGCCGTCGCGGGTCATGTTGGGGCTGATACGCTTACACAGCTCGTTGTACACGACCCAGCCGCCCAGCAGGAAGAGCAGCGCTACCACGTTGGCTTGCCAGCCGCTCATGTTGGCCGCCCACTCCCAGCTGCTCTGGGGATTGACCAGATAGAAGCTGGGGTTGGACATGTACAGCAAAACAAACAGGCCAAAACCGGTCAGCCAGGTGGTGTACGCCTTCCAGAACGACCAGTGCAGGTCTTCCGGCAGCTTTTCCGGCGCCGTGGCGTATTTCTGGTTGTGATAAAAGCCGCCGCCGTGCACGGCCCACATTTCGCCGAAGACGCCTTTTTCACGGTCTTCCGCCGCCTTGGGCTTGCGCAGGCCGTTGTCCAGCATCACAAAGTAGATGGATTCGCCGATCCAGGCGACGGCGGCGATGACGTGCAGCCAGCGCAGCAGCAGGTTGGCAAAGTCGAGAAAGTACGCATGCATGATGATGTCTCCGCTTAGCTACCGCGATACGTGGAGTAGCTGTAGGGGGAGACCAACAGCGGTACGTGGTAGTGCTCGCCGGCGTCCGAGACGCCAAAACGCAGCGGAATCACGTCCAGAAAGCGCGGCTCGTCGGCCTTGAAGCCCTGCCCGCGCAGGTAGTCGCCGGCGTGGAACACCAGCTCGTATTCGCCGACGGTAAACTCGTCGCCTTCGAGGATGGGCGAGTCGCAGCGGCCGTCATCGTTGGTGGTGACGGTCTTGAGCGCCTCGCGCTCGCTGCCGTTGACGCGAAATACTTCGATCTTGATACCCTGCCCGGGCAGGCCTTGTGCCGTATCCAGCACGTGGGTCGTTAAGTATCCCATGGTGGCTCCTCATTTCATTGACGGATTGTTGTTAGACAGAAAGCAGCACGCGAATGCCGCATGGGCACTTTAAGAGTACCGTTAGCCGTCTTTATTGTATACAGTATTGGCGTTAACACACGACAATAATGGAGCCATCATGACGTCCGATGCAAGCACCCTGACCCTGACACCGCGCCCCAGCACCCTTTCCCGGGCGGACTTCGTTGCCCGGTACGGCGACGTCTACGAGCACTCCCCCTGGGTAGCCGAAGAGGCGTTTGATGCCGGCATCAGCGAACAGCACGACGTTCCCGAGGCGCTGGCCGAGCTCATGGGCGAGATGCTGCAGCAGGCATCGAGCGAACAGCAGCTCGACGTCATCCGCGCTCACCCGGACCTTGCCGGCAAGGCCGCCAAGTCCGGCGCCCTGACCGACGACTCCACCCGCGAACAGGCCGGTGCGGGGCTCGATCAGTGCAGCCCGGAAGAGTTCGAGCGCTTTGAACGTCTCAACAACGCCTACCAGGAAAAGTTCGGCATTCCGTTCGTTATCGCCGTCAAGGGCCTCGACCGGCACGCCATCCTCGCCGCGTTCGAGACTCGCCTGGAAAACGATCCGGCCGAAGAGCGCCGCACGGCGATCAAGCAAATCATCAACATTGCCCGCTTCCGCCTGCGCACCCGCGCCGAAGAAGCGGCCTGACGCCAAGCGCCAACTTGTATACAAAAAATACATAACCTGGCGACAGCCTCTCCCAATATCTATCCTGCCAGCTCCAAGGCTGCACGCCGCGTGCAGCCTTTTATATTTTGAGAGCCGATACCGCGCCGGCCGTTTATCTGCCGGCCTCATCGAAGCACTGCGCTTACCAACCCACTAACCGGACTTGCCCACCAGCAGGTCGGTATCGATATGGCTGACCGAACTTGCTCCCGTCAGCACCATGGCCACCCGCGTCTCCTTCTCGATGAGGTCGAGCAGGTTGTACACGCCGGCCTCACCGCCGGACGCGAGCGCATAGATATAAGAGCGCCCCAGCATGACGCAGTCGGCGCCAAGCGCCAGCATGCGCACCACGTCAAGACCGGAGCGAACGCCGGAGTCGGCAATCACCTTAATTTGCCCCTGCACCGCCTCGGCGATCGCCGGCAGGGCTCGCGCGGTGGAGGGCGTGCCGTCGAGCTGACGCCCGCCATGATTGGAAACGACAATGCCGTCAGCGCCGAAGGCGATGGCATCCCTGGCATCGGCAGGGTCAAGGATGCCCTTGATCACCATGGGGCCGTCCCAGAACTCGCGAATCCATTCAAGGTCTTTCCAGGAAATCGACGGGTCAAAGTTCTTTCCCAGCCAGCCAATATAGTCCTCGAGCCCCGTGGGGTGGCCCCGATAGGTCGATATGTTGCCCAGATCGTGCGGCCTTCCCTTCACGCCCACCTCCCAGGCCCAGCGGGGGTGCGCCACTGCCTGAAGCATCCGCCGCGCGGCCGCATTCGGGCCGCTCATTCCCGAATGAGCATCGCGATAGCGGGCCCCCGGCACCGGCATGTCTACCGTAAACACCAGCGTCGTAACGCCTGCCGCTTTGGCCCGCTCGAGCGCATCGCGCATGAAACCGCGGTCCTTGAGCACATAGAGCTGAAACCACATGGGCCGATCGATCGCTGGCGCCACTTCTTCAATCGGGCAAACGGACACGGTGGACAAGGTAAAAGGGATACCCTTTCTTTCGGCCGCGCGAGCGGCCTGGACCTCGCCCCGCCGGGCGTACATGCCGGCCAGCCCTACCGGCGATAGCGCAACCGGCATCGAGAGGGTCTCGTCAAAAAGCGACGTCTCCAAACTTAATTGAGACATATCGTTCAGCACCCTCTGGCGCAGGGCCACATCGGCGATGTCTGCCACGTTACGCCTGAGCGTGTGCTCCGAATAAGCGCCGCCGTCAAGGTAGTGAAAAAGAAAGGGTGGCAAACGGCGCCTGGCCGCCGTGCGATAGTCATGGGAAGAAGAAATAATCATCAAAAAGCCCCTTCGGCCTCAGTATTAATACCGCTTTCAGCGTCTGCTCGTCTTTAAGCTTACGCGCTTTCTGGCTGCCGTGAGGTAGAGCGTAAGTCATTGTTATAAAATCATCCTGTCTGCCGCCACGGTGGTTCATCCAATAGTCTAAGACGCCGCAGCGCCCCAGTAAGCCTCGCGGTAGTTGAAACCTCTTTAAAATCAACCCCAAGTGCCCGTCAAGGCAAGCGCTCCTCCCGGGCTGCCGGTACGCCCCTTGCCCCCGTTAGCGCCGCAAAGCTGGCCATTTACCCTCTCTTTTCATACCTTCTGGAGAGGGTGCGAGACAGGCACCTGCCCCCACAGCAGAACAAAATCAACAACAACGGGACATTCCTGACATGACTGATACCACTCTTGCGCTTCTGGCATTTGTGCCCCTGGCGCTTGCCGGAATACTCCTGATCGGCTTTCGCCTGGCAGCCAAAGTCGCCATGCCCATCGTGTTCGTGGTGACCGCTCTGATCGGGTGGCTAGCCTGGGACATGACGCTTGGCCGTATTGCCGCCTCAACGCTACAGGGGCTAATACTCACGATTTCGATTCTGTGGATCATCTTTGGCGCTATCCTGCTGCTGAATACGCTCAAGCATTCGGGCGGCATTACCGCTATCCGCAAAGGGTTTTCAGGCATTAGCCCGGACCGCCGCGTGCAGGCCATTATCGTTGCCTGGCTGTTCGGCTGCTTCATCGAAGGCGCCTCCGGCTTTGGCACCCCGGCCGCCGTTGCGGCACCGCTGCTGGTCGCCCTGGGCTTTCCTGCGCTTGCCGCCGTTGTGGTCGGCATGATGATTCAGTCCACGCCGGTCTCATTCGGTGCCGTGGGCACGCCTATCGTAGTGGGCGTGACAGGCGGTCTGGACCGCGCGGGCATTACTCAGCAGCTTCAGGCCGGCGACGCTACCTGGCTGGAGTATTTCCGCTTGATCAGCAGCGAAGTCGCCATCATCCACGGCATCGTCGGTATCCTGATGCCGCTTATTATGGTCGTGATCATGGTGCGCTTTTTCGGCGCCAACCGCTCCGGGAAAGAAGGGCTTTCGATCACGCCTTTCGCCCTCTTTGCCGGCGTGGCCTTTGTGGTGCCCTACATGATTGCCGGCGTGGTACTGGGGCCCGAATTCCCCGCGATGATCGGCGCCATGGTCGGTCTGGCCATTGTGGTACCCGCCGCGCGGCGCGGTTTCTTGCTGCCCCAGGACACCTGGGACTTCCCGCCATCCGACAGCTGGCCGGACAACTGGATCGGCAAGCTGGAGCTCAAGATGGAAGACGTGGCCGGCAAGGCGACCCTGTCGACGTGGATGGGCTGGGTCCCTTATATACTGCTGGCCGTGTTTCTGGTCGCATCGCGCACGATTGAGCCGCTGAAAAACGCGCTGACCGCGCTTGCCTTTAGCTGGAACGATATCCTTGGCGAAGGCATTGGCGGCAGCATTGAGCCCCTCTACCTTCCCGGCGGTATCCTGCTGCTGGTGGTGCTGGTCACCGCACCGCTGCACCGCATGAAGGCCAGCGAACTCGCCGCCGCATTCGGCGATTCATCGCGCACGATTCTGGGCGCCGGCTTTGTGCTGATCTTTACCATCCCCATGGTGCGCATCCTGATCAACTCCGGCGTCAACGGCGCTGACCTGGTATCCATGCCGGTGGCCATGGCCCAGTTTGTGGCGGCAAGCGTAGGCGACGTCTATCCCTTCTTTGCCCCTGCCGTCGGGGCGCTGGGCGCCTTTATTGCCGGTTCCAACACCGTGTCCAACCTGATGCTTTCGGACTTCCAGTTCAACGTGGCAAGCCAGCTTAGCGTCTCTACCGCCTACATGGTGGCGCTGCAGGCCGTTGGCGCGGCGGCAGGCAACATGATTGCCATCCACAACGTCGTGGCGGCATCCGCCACCGTGGGCCTTTTAGGCCGCGAGGGGATAACGATCCGCAAAACCCTGCTGCCGACGCTTTACTACATTATTGCCGCCGGCATACTGGGCATGATCGGGCTTTACGTTCTGGACCTGGCCGATCCGCTCAGTACGGCCCTGGCCGGCTAAGCCGAACGCTTATTGGCAGGAGGTGCCATGAGTATTCTGTATGACGAGGCCATCGACGGCCCGCTGGCAACGTTTGCCAAAACCGATGTGCTAAGCGACCTGCAGCAGCACATCCCCACGCTTACACTGCTGCATCGTGAAGAGGACCTGCGGCCGTTCGAGTGCGACGGCCTGGCGGCGTATCGAGTGCTGCCCATGCTGGTGGCGATGCCCGCCACCCTGGATGAGGTGCAGTCCCTGCTCAAACGCTGCCACGCGCTCGGCGTGGCGGTAGTCACACGGGGTGCCGGCACCGGGCTTTCCGGCGGCGCCCTGCCCCTCGAGCGCGGCGTGCTGCTGGTGATGTCGCGCTTTCAGCACATCATCAGCATTGATCCCGACGCGCGCACGGCTCGGCTTCAGCCGGGCGTACGCAACCTGGCCATTTCCGAGGCGGCAGCGCCCTACGGGCTTTACTACGCCCCGGACCCGTCCTCCCAGATTGCCTGCTCCATCGGCGGTAACGTCGCCGAAAACGCCGGCGGCGTCCACTGCCTGAAGTACGGCCTGACGGTCCATAACGTCATGCGTGTCGATATCCTGACCGTTGAAGGCGAGCCCATGACGCTGGGCGCGGACGCGCTGGACGCACCGGGCTTTGACCTGCTGGCGCTGATCAACGGCTCGGAAGGCATGCTCGGCGTGATCACCGAAATTACCGTCAAGCTCCTGCCCCAGCCGGAAGTGGCCAAAGTGCTGATGGCAAGCTTTGACGACGTCGAAAAAGCCGGCCAGGCGGTTGGCAACATCATCGCCGCCGGCATTATTCCCGGCGGGCTCGAAATGATGGACAAGCTCGCCATCCAGGCCGCCGAGGACTTCGTCCAGGCCGGCTATCCGCTGGAGGCCGAGGCGATACTGCTGTGCGAGTTGGACGGCGTGCTGGCCGACGTGGATGACGACTGCGATACCGTACGCGGCGTGCTGGAGAAGGCCGGGGCAACGGACATTCGCCAGGCCCGGGACGATGCCGAACGTGCCGTTTTCTGGTCCGGACGCAAAAATGCCTTTCCCGCCGTCGGCCGGCTTTCGCCGGACTATTACTGCATGGACGGCACCATCCCCCGCCGGGAGCTGCCGCACGTGCTCAACGACATCGCGGCGCTCTCCCGGGAAAGCGGCCTGCGCATCGCCAACGTCTTCCATGCCGGTGACGGCAACATGCACCCGCTGATCCTTTTTGATGCCAATCGCGAGGGCGAGCTGGCACTCGCCGAAGAGGTCGGCGGCAAGATTCTTGAACTGTGCGTGGCGGCCGGCGGTTCCATTACCGGCGAGCACGGCGTCGGACGCGAGAAAATCAACCAGATGTGCAGCCAGTTCAACGGCGATGAAATTACGCTGTTTCACGCGATCAAAGCGGCTTTTGATCCCCAGGGGCTGCTCAACCCGGGCAAGAACATCCCTACCCTTGCCCGCTGCGCCGAGTTTGGCGCCATGCACGTCCACAATAACGAGCTTGCCCACCCGGACATCCCCCGCTTCTGACGCTGCAGGAAAGATAATGACAGAAAGCCAGATCACACCGCCCAACCACGACATCGCCTCCCGGCTATGCGAGCAGGTCAAGGAAGCCTACCAGCAGCGCGCACCGCTGCGTATCGTCGGCGGCAATACCCGCGCCTTTTACGGCCGCCCCGTGGACGCCGCGCCGCTGGACGTTGCTGAACATCGCGGCATCGTGCACTACGACCCGGTCGAGCTGATCGTCACGGCACGCGCCGGCACGCCGCTCGATGAGCTGGAAGCCGTTCTCGACGATAGCGGGCAAATGCTCGGCTTTGAGCCGCCGCGCTTCGGCCCGCAAAGCACTCTCGGCGGCGCCGTGGCGACCGGCATGGCCGGGCCGCGGCGCCCCTGGGCCGGCGCTACCCGCGACTTTGTCCTGGGCACCCGCGTCATTACCCAGCAAGGCGATCTGCTGCGCTTTGGCGGTGAGGTGATGAAAAACGTCGCCGGCTACGACATGTCGCGGCTGATGACCGGCGCCCAGGGCACCCTCGGCGTTCTCGCCGACGTATCGCTCAAGGTACTGCCGCAGCCCCCGGCACGCGCAAGCCTGCGCCTGGCACTACCGCTCGATAAAGCGCTGGCACGCCTGGCTGAGCTGGGACGCCGACCGCTGCCCGTTACCGCGGCGGTCTGGCACGACGGCGCGCTTTGTCTGCGCCTGGAAGGCGGGCACAGCTCGGTAGAGGCCACGCGTCAGGAGCTTGGCGGAGAGCCGCTGGAGGCCGGCTTCTGGGAGGCGCTACGCGACCTGAGCCACCGCTTTTTCCACCTTTCGCCCGGCCAGGCGCTGTGGCGGCTTTCGCTTCCTCCCAACACGCCGCCGCTAACGCTTGGCGACAGTCAGGAGCCGGTGCTCTATGACTGGGCCAGCTGCCAGCGCTTCATCAAGACGACGCTTGACGGCGACACGCTGCGGCGTGCCTGTCAGGCCGCCGGCGGCCACGCTACCTGCTATACCCCCGCCGCCGCGGGAGGCGCCGAGGAGCCCTTTACCCCCTTGAATCCGGTAGTGGAAAAATATCACCGTCGGCTGAAAGAGCAGCTGGATACTCGAGGCATTTTCAATCCCGGCCGCCTTTATGCCGCCTTTTAATCCGGAGGGCCGCTATGCAAACGCACTTTAGCGACGCCGATCGCCAGAAACCCCATATCCAGGAAGCCGATCAGGTGCTGCGCGCCTGCGTGCACTGCGGGTTCTGCAACGCCACCTGCCCCACCTACTTGCTGCTTGGCGACGAGCGCGACGGGCCCCGTGGGCGCATCTACCTGATGAAAGAGCTGCTGGAAAGCCCCGATGATGACGTGGAAGCGGCTAAAAAGGCGCAGACGCATCTTGATCGCTGCCTGACCTGCCTCAACTGCGAAACCACCTGCCCGTCCGGGGTCGAATACGGCAAGCTGCTGAATATCGGACGCGCGGAAGCCGAGCGCCGCGCGCCGCGCTCAATGAGCGAACGCCTCAGCGATTACGGCCTGCGCAAGATGCTGGTCAGCCCGGCCCGGTTCAAGGCGCTGCTGCGCCTTGGGCAGACGTTTACGCCGCTGGTCCCGGGAAAGCTGCGCAGCAAAATGCCTGCCGCCCCGAAGGATCCGGGCTTACGGCCGGCAGAGGATCGGCACTCGCGGCGCGTACTGATGCTGGAAGGCTGCGTGCAGCCAGGTCTTTCCCCCAATACGAATGCCGCCACGGCAAGAGTGCTCGACCGGCTGGGCATTAGCGTGACGCCGGTAGCAGAAGCCGGCTGCTGCGGCGCCATTGACTTCCACCTCAACGCTCAGGAGCAGGCTCGGGAGCGCATGCGCGCCAATATCGACGCCTGGTGGCCCCACGTTGAGCAAGGTGCAGAAGCCATTGTGCAAACCGCCAGCGGATGCGGCGCCTTCGTCAAGGATTACGCTGAGATGTTAAAGGATGACCCGGCCTACGCCGCCCGGGCAAAAACCATCAGCGACATGACCCGTGACCTTGTGGAAGTGCTGCGTGAGGCGCCGCTTGAAAAGCTGGATGTCCGCTCGGACCAGCGCCTGGCCTTTCAGTGCCCCTGCACGCTCCAACACGCCCAGCAGCTCGGCGGCGCCGTGGAAGACGTCCTCAAGACGTTAGGCTTCGCCCTCACTCCGGTACAGAATGGCCACCTGTGCTGCGGCTCGGCGGGCACCTATTCCATCACCCAGCCCGAACTTGCCACCCAGCTGCGCGATAACAAGCTCGATGCGCTGGAAGCCGGCCATCCCGACGTCGTCGTGACCGCCAATATCGGCTGCCAGACCCATCTGGCCGGCGCTAACCGCACGCCGGTGCGCCACTGGATTGAAGTCGTGGACGATACCTTGGTATAACGGGCTTTAACTTATCGGGTTCAAGGCTGCACGCCCTCCGTGCGGCCTTGTTGTGTTTCGAGGAGCCTTTTCCGCGCCGGCGGCTTCACGCGCTATACCCGCCCGCGCCTCTCTACAACAATCAACGAAAAACAATCAACGAAAAACAATTAACAAAAACAGCCTACAAAACATGCCTCTCCAATAAAAAGGACCTTACCATGCAAACCAAAGCTATCCTCTCCCAGGCTGACGCCACCCGAGTGCTGGACGCCGCCCAGCAGGAAGCCGACCGGCAGGGCTGGAACGTGACCGTGGCGATCGCCGATGACGGCGGCCACCTGCTGGCCCTGCGCCGGCTCGACGGCGCCGCGCCGTTTACTGCGGAAACCGCTATCCACAAGGCACACAACGCCGCCGTTGGTCGCCGTGAGACCGAGCTTTTTGAAGACATGATCAATAACGGCCGCACGGCCTTTGTCACCGCGCCGCTCATGGGGCTGCTGTCCGGCGGCGTTCCCATCGCGGTGGAAGGCCAGGTGATAGGCGCCGTCGGCGTGTCCGGTGTCAAGCCCGACCAGGACGTTCTGATTGCCAAGGCCGGCATTCGTACGCTGGAAAGCTAGAAAGGAAAACTAGAGAGAAAAACCAGGCACAAAAAAGCCCCGGGTGGATAACCCAACCCGGGGCTCTGAAATTCGTGTGGCGGACCGGACGAGACTCGAACTCGCGACCTCCGGCGTGACAGGCCGGCATTCTAACCAACTGAACTACCGGTCCGCTATAAAGCCGTCATGAAGCATCCTGGCACTACGTAAGTTAGCACTAAATAAAATAGCACTAAATAAAATAGCACTACGCAGAAAATCGCCACTGCTACCCTGCGGGCAAAGCCAATGACAATCCGTAGCCGGTATGCATCATTCTTGGCGTGGTGGGTGGTACTGGGTTCGAACCAGTGACCCCCAGCTTGTAAGGCTGGTGCTCTCCCAACTGAGCTAACCACCCACGTTCAGGCATTCCCTTATCGTGGCGGACCGGACGAGACTCGAACTCGCGACCTCCGGCGTGACAGGCCGGCATTCTAACCAACTGAACTACCGGTCCACTCGATACGGGATGAAAAAAATCGTCTCTGCTGCGCTGGCGGACCGGACGAGACTCGAACTCGCGACCTCCGGCGTGACAGGCCGGCATTCTAACCAACTGAACTACCGGTCCACACAGGTCACCGCAGTGCCTTGACTTCTTTCGGGCAGCGAATTCAGGATTCGCTTATACGTGTCGGGCCCTTCGCGCGGCAGCTGCCGTTTGAATGGTGGGTGGTACTGGGTTCGAACCAGTGACCCCCAGCTTGTAAGGCTGGTGCTCTCCCAACTGAGCTAACCACCCGTCGATCACGTGGCGCTGCATTCTACAGTTTGCCGGCGGCTTGTCAACACTTGTCGCCTATGGGCAACGCCTGCTGTCGCTTACCGACCCCTGCCTTCAGCGCGGACGAAGGATGCCGCACGACGCGCCGCTTCGTCAATCAAATTTTGCTGAGTTAGCCCCGATGCCCGGCGCGGCACGAAATCATGATCGCCGTCGGCAAGCCAGGCAAGCGTTGCACAGAGCGGCAGCGTATAGCCTTCCACCTCCTCGCGTTTGCCGAAGGGGTCGCGCTCCCCCTGCAGTATCAGCGCAGGGCAGCGGACATCAGGCCAGTGCGCCAGGCGTAGCTTTTCCGGCCGGCGCGGCGGATGAAACGGATAGCCGGCAATCACCAGGCCGTCTACCGCGCGCCTGGCAGCCAGCATGCTGGCTACGCGCCCGCCCATGGACTTGCCGCCCAGCCAGACCGGGCCTTCCACGCTGCGCGCGACAAGGTCGTACCAGCGGTCGAACTCCGCCACCAGCGTTGCCGCCGGGGGCGGCGGGCGCCGCCTGCCGGTTTCCCGCATGCGCTGCATATAGGGGAACTCGAATGCCAGCACCTGTAGGCCGCTGCCTGCCAGCGAGGCGACAAATTGCCGCATGAAAGGCGATTCCGTCCCGGCGCCCGCCCCGTGGGCAAACAGCAGACGGCCGGCGCAAGGCTTCCCGCAGACGCGCAGAAGCCCGTGATTTGCCACTATAATCGTCGCATCAGAGGCATGTGACAGCGCTGCCGGCAGCTGGGTTTCGGTTAGCGATGAAAGTATTGGCAAGATGGCATCGGACATTCTGACGTCCTTAAAAAACCCTTACTTAGGTAGTGGACATGTTCAGCTTCTGAGTCAGCTGCGCTAGAATCCACGGTGAATATTGACCTGCATCATCAAAGCGGGTGGCCGCGCTCGTGCATAATATACCCTGTGCGAGGTACCCCCTAACCGCGTTCGATGGGAACACAAAATGACCACAACACTTGAACATCCGACCTACAACTACAAGGTAGTTCGGCAGTTCGCGATCATGACCGTTGTGTGGGGCATTATTGGCATGACGCTCGGCGTCATCATTGCCTCCCAGCTGGTCTGGCCGCAGCTGAACCTTGGCCTTCCGTGGACAAGCTTCGGGCGTCTACGCCCGCTACACACCAACGCCGTCATCTTTGCCTTCGGCGGCTCGGCGCTGATCGGAACGTCCTACTACGTCGTCCAGCGTACCTGTCAGGCGCGGCTATTCAGCGACAGGCTCGCCGCCTTTACCTTCTGGGGCTGGCAGGCGGTTATCGTCGCTGCGATCGTGTCGCTGCCCATGGGCTACACCACCACCAAGGAATACGCCGAGCTCGAATGGCCGATCAACATCCTGCTCGCCGTGGTGTGGATTTCCTACGCTGCGGTCTTTGTGATGACCATCAAACGGCGCACCACCTCGCACATCTACGTGGCCAACTGGTTCTATGCCGCGTTCATTCTGACCATCGCCGTGCTGCACATCGTCAACAACGCCGCGCTGCCGGTAACGGCGATGTACTCGATCTCCCTCTACCCCGGCGCCATCGACGCCATGGTGCAGTGGTGGTACGGGCATAACGCCGTGGGCTTCTTCTTGACCGCGGGCTTCCTTGGCATGATGTACTACTTCGTGCCCAAGCAGGCCGAGCGCCCGGTCTACTCCTACCGCCTGTCCATCGTCCACTTCTGGGCGCTGATCATGGTCTACATGTGGGCCGGCCCGCACCACCTGCACTACACCGCGCTGCCCAACTGGACGCAGTCGCTGGGCATGGTGCTCTCCATCATCCTGCTGGCGCCTTCCTGGGGCGGCATGATCAACGGCATGATGACGCTTTCCGGCGCCTGGCATAAGCTGCGCACCGACCCAACCCTGCGCTTTCTGGTCGTGGCCCTGTCGTTCTACGGCATGTCCACCTTTGAAGGCCCGATGATGGCGGTGAAGACCGTCAACGCGCTGTCGCACTACACCGACTGGACCATCGGCCACGTCCACGCCGGCGCTCTTGGCTGGGTCGCGATGATCACCATCGGCTCCATGTATCACCTGATTCCGCGCCTGTTCGGTCGGGTGCAGATGCACTCGGTCAACCTGATCGCCGTGCACTTCTGGCTGGCGACCATCGGCACCGTGCTCTACATCGCCTCCATGTGGGTCAACGGCATCATGCAGGGCCTGATGTGGCGCGCGATCAACCCCGACGGCACGCTGATGTACACCTTCGTCGAAGCCGTGGAAGCCAGCGCACCGGGCTACTTTGTGCGCCTCATCGGCGGCCTGTTCTGGGTAACCGGCATGCTGATCATGGCCTTCAACGTCTACATGACGGTCAAGCGCCGCGACGCCATCAGCGAGCAGCCGGCACCGCAAGCCGCCTAAACCGGGGAAGTTAAGACCGATGAAACACGAAATTATTGAAAAAAACGTTGGCCTGCTTGTCGTCTTGATCCTGGTTGTGATCAGCTTCGGCGGACTGGCCGAGGTGGTGCCGCTGTTTTTCCAGAAGCAGGTCAATGAGCCGGTCGAGGGGCTTGAGCCCCTCTCCGCGCTGGAACTGGAAGGCCGCGACATCTACCGCCGCGAAGGCTGCGTCGGCTGCCACTCGCAGATGATCCGCCCGTTCCGCGCCGAAACCGAGCGCTACGGCCACTACAGCGTGGCCGGGGAAGGCGTGTACGAATACAACTTCCTGTGGGGCTCCAAGCGGACCGGCCCAGACCTGGCCCGCGTCGGCGGCCGTTACAGCGACGACTGGCACCGCGCCCACCTGTACAACCCGCGCGACGTCGTGCCGGAGTCCATCATGCCGGCCTACCCCTGGCTTTTCGAAAACACCCTGGACGGCGACGATATCGCCGCCAAGATGCGCACGATGAAAACGCTCGGGGTACCCTACAGCGACGAGCAGATCGCAGGCGCCGAAGAAAAAGTCAGCGGCACGCAGGAGATCACCGCGCTGATCGCCTATCTCCAGCAA
Source organism: Halomonas garicola (assembly GCF_031935715.1). Classification (GTDB taxonomy): domain Bacteria; phylum Pseudomonadota; class Gammaproteobacteria; order Pseudomonadales; family Halomonadaceae; genus Vreelandella; species Vreelandella garicola. The sequence goes on from NZ_JASSZF010000001.1 coordinate 51,614, forward strand.
CTGGGAACCGTGCTTGAGGGCACTCGATAAGTTATGGATTCGGGAGACTTTCAGGGTATCGTCACGCTCATCTTGCTCATCGCTTTTGTAGGCATCATCTGGTGGGCCTACTCCAAGCGTCGCAAGCCGGACTTCGATGAAGCCGCCAACCTGCCCTTCGCCGACGAAGAAGAAGACGAACAACCCAACCGTGACCAGCCTGCCGCGTCAAGGGACGCGGCAGAATCCCGCCAAGACAAGGGAGACAAGAATACATGAGCTATCTATGGGGTGACTCCCTCTCCGGCTTCTGGAGCGCCTGGGTCATTATCATTTCGCTTGGCACCATCGGACTCAGCGCCTGGTTTCTGCTGTCCAACCGGCGTACCGACAAGCAGCCCGACGCCGAAGGCAACGTGGAAACCACCGGCCACGCCGCCGACGGCATTGAGGAGTACGACAACCCGCTGCCCAAATGGTGGTTCCAGCTGTTTGTCGGCACCGTGGTCTTTGCCGTGGGTTACCTGGTGCTGTACCCGGGCCTGGGCAACTTCCAGGGGCTTCTGGGCTGGTCCCAGGAAGACCAGTGGGAGCAGGAGGTTGCCCAGGCGGAAGAGCGCTTCGCGCCGATTTTTGAGCAGTATCAAGAAATCGAGATTCCTGAGCTGGCCAAGGATCAGGAAGCCATGCAGGTGGCCGAGCGCATCTTCCTCAACAACTGTGCGGTCTGCCACGGCTCCAACGCCCGGGGCGGCTACGGCTTTCCCAACCTGACCAACGATGACTGGCTGTACGGCGGCGAGCCGGAAAACATCGTGACCACGCTGACCAACGGACGTAACGGCCTGATGCCGTCCTGGCAGCAGCTGGGCGAGAACAACATCGAGAATCTGACCCAGTTTGTGCTCTCGCTTTCCGGCGAGGACCACGACGAGGATCGCGCCGAAAAGGGCCAGAGCACCTTTACCTCGGTCTGCGCCGCCTGCCACACCCCGGACGGCACCGGCAACCAGGCGCTGGGCGCGCCGGACCTGACCGACGAAGTCTGGCTGTACCAGAAGCCCGGCCAGTCGGTTGCCGACTCCGTTCGCCAGACCCTGCGCAACGGCCGCAACGGCCATATGCCGGCCCAGGCGGCTTACATCGGCGAAGACAAGGTGCATCTCGTCGCCGCCTACATTTACAGCCTGCGCTACGACGATTAAGACGCCTTCCCCGAGCATCATCTCCGGGGGACAGAACAGGGTGCGGCCGGGAGCCGCACCCTTTTTTTATGCATAATCCGGTACACTAGAGGAAACGATAGCCTGCTACTGCACGCTATTGCCCTCCCCGTTTTACTGCCTTCTGAGCTGCGATACCGCCATGGAAAAGATTCCCAGCAAAGACGTCACGCCGGATCCGGTAGGACATCATGCTCCCGAACAGCCCGTCACCCAGGAAATGTACGCCAAGCGGCGCCACCTCTACGTGCGCGAAATCAAGGGGCTTTTTCAGAAGATCAGGCGCAGTGCCAACTGGGCGCTAATGCTCACGTTTTTCCTGCTGCCGTGGCTCTACATTGGCGGTCGCCCGGCGGTGTGGTTCGACCTGCCCCACCGCGAGTTCCATATTTTTACCGCGACGTTTTACCCCCAGGAGTTCGTCCTGCTGTCGTGGCTTTTGATCATCTGCGCGTTCGGGCTGTTCTTCATCACCGTGTTTGCCGGCCGGGTCTGGTGCGGCTACACCTGCCCGCAAAGCGTATGGACCTTTCTGTTCATCTGGATCGAGCACCGCGTCGAAGGGCAGCGCAACCGCCGTATGAAGCTCGATAAACAATCCATGAACGCCGACAAGCTCAGGCGCAAGACGGCCAAGCACGTCGCCTGGCTGGTGGTGGCACTGGCGACCGGGATCACCTTTGTCGGGTACTTCACCCCCGTTCGCCAGCTGGTGCCGGACCTTTTCACGCTCAGCGCCAACGGCTGGTCGTTCTTCTGGGTGGGCTTCTTTCTGGTCTTCACCTACCTGAACGCCGGCTGGCTGCGCGAGCAGGTGTGCATCTACATGTGCCCCTACGCCCGCTTTCAGGGAGTCATGTTCGACCGCGACACGCTGATCGTGTCCTACGATGCGGCCCGGGGCGAGCCCCGCGGTCGGCGCAAGAGAAACCTCTCCCACGAGCAGGTCAAGGAAGCCGGCTACGGCGACTGCATCGACTGCGACCTGTGCGTGCAGGTCTGCCCCACCGGTATCGACATCCGCGACGGGCTGCAGTATGAATGCATTACCTGTGCCGCCTGTATCGACGCCTGCGACAGCGTCATGGACAAGATGGGCTACCCTCGCGGGCTTATTCGCTACACCACGGAAAGCTCCCTGGAAGGCGAAAAGACCCAGATCCTGCGGCCCCGGCTGATCGGCTACTTCATCGCCCTGGCGGTGATGATCGGCGCCTTTGCCTGGGCGGTCGGCGACCGCACGCCGCTGGACTTCGATGCCGAGCGCGATCGCACCCAGCTCTACCAGATGACCGGCGACGGCCAGATCAGCAACGTCTACAGCCTGACGGTGCGCAACCTGGACAACCGCGACCACACCTACCGGCTGAGCGTGTCCGGGCTGCCCGGTCTTTCGCTCGACCAGCAAGCCATCAGCGTCGCCGCCGGCGAGTCGCGCAAGGCCGTGGTTACCATCCAGGCCGACCCCGACGTCATCGAACAGCCGAGCCACTCCATCGTGCTTACCCTTGAAGCCGAGGACGACGGCAGCATTCAACTCGAGCGCGACACGCGCTTTATCGGTAATCTGAGGTAATCACGATGGCACGCGATTCCGCGTCGGACACGGACAGCTCGTCGCTTTACAAGCCCTGGTACAAGCAGTTCTGGCCGTGGTTTCTGATCAGCATCCTGCTGTCGTCGGTGGCGTTTGGCACCATGTACGCGATCTTTTCGTTCATGTACTACGACGGCGTGATCGAGGAGGACTACTACGAGCACGGCAAGGAAATCAACATGGTGCTGGCCAAGCAGACACGCGCCCGGGAGCTTGGCCTTGCCGGCGATTTACGCGTGGATGCGCTGACCAGCGATATCGTCCTCGACCTGGAGGGCGAGCGCCGGCCCGACGTGCTGGAGCTCAAACTGATCTTCCCCACGGAAAACGACCGCGATCAGACCTTCACGCTGGAACACGTGCGCGAAGGTCGCTACATCGCCCAGGGGCCCGACAACCTGCAATACCGCTGGTATCTGCAGCTTCAGCCCGTGGCCGACGACCCTGAATGGCGGCTGGTCGGCGAGGCCCGCTTTCCCACGGAAAACACTATCACGCTGCATCCCGGAGGCCGCCAGAAAAACGCCGGAGAGCGCTCGGAGAGCTGATGCCCACCACCGCATCCATTGCGTGCTACCACTGCGGCAACCCGGTGCCCGACAGGGCACCCTGGTATATCGAACTTGACGACGAGAAGCACCCGCTGTGCTGCCCCGGCTGCGAGGCGGTGGCCCACGCCATCGTCGAAGGCGGGTTGGAAAGCTACTACCGCTTTCGCACCGAGCTTCCCGAGCGCCCCGACGACAAGCAAACCGCTCGGGCAGATACCTGGACGGTGTTCGACGACCCCGAGCTGCAGGCGGGCTTCGTCCACCCCGAAGACGACGGCCGCGTCCACGCCACCCTGGCCGTTGACGGCATTACCTGCGCGGCCTGCGCCTGGCTGATCGAACATCGGCTCAACGCCCTGGAGGGCGTGACCTCAAGCGCGGTCAACCTGACCCACCACCGCCTGCGGATCGCCTGGGACACCCAGCGCGTCAAGCTCTCCCGGCTGCTCGCGGAAATGGCCGCCATCGGCTATACCGCCCAGCCCTACGAGCCGGATCAGGCGCAAAAGCGCCTGCAGCACGAAGAGCGCATGACCATTCGCCGGCTGATCGTCGCCGCCGTGGGCATGATGCAGGTGATGATGTTCTCCATCCCCATTTACATCGCCGGAGAAGACGGTATCTCGGCCGACTTCTACGCGCTGTTTCACTGGCTGTCGTTTGCGCTGGCAACGCCGGTGGTGCTGTTTTCCGCCCAGCCGTTTTTCAAGAACGCCTGGCGCGATCTCAAGACCCGGGTGCTGGGCATGGACGTACCGGTGTCCATCGCCATCGGCGGCGCCTACCTGGCGAGCGCTTGGGCGGTGATCACCGGCGAAGGCGAGCTGTACTTCGACTCCGTGGCCATGTTTGCCTTTTTCCTGCTGTTCAGTCGCTACATCGAGGCTCGCGCCCGACGGCGCAACGGTCAGAGCGGCAACGCCCTGAGCGGCGTGCTGCCGACCTCGGCCACCCGGCTCGAGGATGACGACAGCGAACGCGTCGTACCCGCCAACCGCCTGGCCGAAGGCGACCGAGTGCTGATCAAGCCCGGCCACGACGTCCCCGCCGACGGCGTCATCGAACAGGGGGACTCAAGCCTGGACGAGTCCATGCTCACCGGCGAATACCTGCCGGTGACTCGCGGCGTCGGGCAAAGTATCGTCGGCGGCAGCCAGAACATGGAAAACCCGCTGGTGATCCGCGTCACCCGAGCCGGCGCCAACGCCCGGGTGGCGGGCATCCTCGATCTCACCGACCGCGCCTTCGCCAGCCGCCCCCGGCTTGCGCAAATGGCCGCGCGCATGGCCCACGTGTTCGTCCTGCGCCTGTTGATGGTCGCCGCGGCGGTGGCGGTGGTCTGGTGGTTTATCGACCCCTCGCGGGTCCTCTGGGTGATGCTCTCGGTTCTGGTGGTAACCTGCCCCTGCGCCCTGGCGCTGGCCACGCCCACCGCGCTCACCGCCGGCCACGGCCAGCTGCGCCGGCGCGGCGTGCTGGTCACCCGGGCCGATGCCCTGGAAACGCTCTCCGGCGCGCACCGGGTCATTTTCGATAAAACCGGCACGCTCACCCGGGGCGAAATGCAGCTGATGGACACCCGGCCGCTCGCCGAAAACCTCTCCGCCGAGCGCGCCCGGGCGCTCGCCGCCGCGCTTGAAGCCCGCTCGGAGCATCCCATCGCCCGGGCGTTTGCGCCCTACCGCGAGGCCACGCTCAGCGCCCACGATATCGCTAGCGTCACCGGCCAGGGGCTCGAAGGCCGGATTGACGGCCAACGCTGGCGGCTGGGCAAACCCGCCTTTGCCACCGCCGGCCAGACCCCGCCTGGCACGCCGGACAACGGCCAGTGGCTGCTGCTCAGCGAAGACGGCGCCCCCCGGGCCTGGTTCCGGCTCCACGACGCCGTGCGGGAAGACGCCGCCGAGACCGTTGCCGCGCTGAAAGCCCGGGGGCTTGAGGTCGAGCTGCTCTCCGGCGACACCCCCGCCGCGGTGGGCGAGCTTGCCGCGGCGCTTGGCATTGCCACCTGGCACGCCGGGCAAAGCCCGGAAAACAAACTCGAGCGCATCCAGGCGCTGCAGGCCGAGGGCGAAACCGTGGCCATGGTGGGCGACGGCATCAATGACGTACCGGTGCTTGCCGGCGCCGACGTTGCCATTGCCATGAACAGCGCCACCGACCTTGCCCGCACCCGGGCCGATGCAGTACTGCTCAGCCCCCGGCTTGTACGCATTGCCGAGGCGGTTGAAATCTCCCGAGCCACCAGGCGTATCATGCGTCAGAATATGGTCTGGTCGGTGTGCTACAACGCCGCGGCGCTGCCGCTCGCCGCCATCGGCGTGGTACCGCCCTGGCTTGCCGCCATCGGCATGTCGGCAAGCTCGCTTGTTGTGGTGGGCAACGCCCTGCGCCTGACGCGCTGGAAAACCCGGCCGGCGCCCCACGTCTCTTCTCCGTCACCGGTGGCCGCATGAAAATTCTTTATCTGCTGATTCCCATCTCGCTGCTGTTTTTGAGCATCGCCGTCTGGGCATTTTTCTGGGCGGTGAAAAACAACCAGTTTGACGACCTGGAAGGACCGGCGTATCGCATTCTCTTTGACGAGGACGAAAACGACCTGACGCCGGAAGAGCGCGAGCGCCGCCGGCACAACGCCGAGGCCGCACGCGAGCGGCAAAAGCAGCGCAAGGAGGACGACCGCAATGAATCCCACGGGCCTTGATCTGCCGCCGGTGCTGGCGGCCTTTGTCTTCGGCTTGATGGGCGGGGCCCACTGCATCGGCATGTGCGGCGGCATCATGAGCGCGCTGACCTTTGCCGTTCCGCCCAGCATGCGCCACCCGGCCAGGCTTTCCGGGCTTTTGCTGAGCTACAACCTGGGCCGTATTTCCAGCTACATGATCGCCGGCGCGCTGGTGGCAACGCTTGGCACGGTGTTCTCCGTTACCCCGGCGGCGCGCCTGGCGCTGCAGGTATTCGCCGCGGTGATGCTGATTTTGATGGCGCTGTACATCGCCAACTGGTGGAAAGGGCTTTTAAAGGTCGAGGCCGTAGGCCGGCGCTTCTGGCGCTACATCGAACCTTTCGGTCGGCGGCTGATGCCGGTGGTCAAGCTGCCCCAGGCGTTTGCCCTGGGCGCGGTCTGGGGCTGGCTACCCTGCGGGCTGGTCTATTCCATGCTCGCCTGGAGCCTGGCCATGGCCGACCCGGGGCGCGGGGCGTTGCTCATGGGCGCCTTTGGCCTGGGCACGCTGCCGGCGCTGTTGGCGACCGGCTTTGCCGCCCGCCAGTTAAGCGCCTTGATTCGCCACCCGGCCACCCGCACCGTCGCCGCTCTGCTGATTATCGGCTTTGCCCTGTGGCAGCTGTGGTCGACGTACCAGATGGCCACCGTGGCGGAAATGTCCGGCGCTTAATTGATATAGCTCAACTCCTGCCCTCGGGCCCGGCGCTAGGATGGCAGCATCATCCTTGCGTTCTTCCCACCGGAGTTGTCTGCCATGGCCAGCGCTGCCCCTTTGTTTTTCGATGCCGCAGCGCTGACTGCTGCCCGCCAGGACGCCCTGCGCCGCCACCACGGCGCCGGCGGCCCGCGCTATCACCAGTACCCCAACGCCGGGGCGTTTCACGACGCCTTCGGCGGCGACGACCTCTGCCGGGCGCTTGAGCGCAGCAACGCCGGCGGCCGCGGGCTTTCGCTTTACGTGCACGTACCCTTTTGCCGCCAAAGCTGCGGCTACTGCACCTGCCCGCGCATCATCACCCGCGACACCTCCCGGGCCGAGCCCTATCTGTCGCGGCTGGATCGGGAAATGGTGCTTACCGCCCGCCATCTGGACCGCACGCGCCCGGTGGAGCAGCTTTACTGGGGCGGCGGCACGCCGACGTTTCTCTCCCTTTCCCAGATGAGCGACCTCTTTGACCGCCTTGACGCCCGCTTCGGTCTGTCGTCATCCTCGGAGCGCGACTACGCCATTGAAATCGATCCCCGCGAAGCCGACGTCTTCACCCTGCGCCACCTGCAGGTGCTGGGTTTCAACCGGCTGAGCCTGGAGGTGCTGGACTTCAACCCCGAGGTGCAGCAGGCCATCCGCCGCGAGCAGCCGCGGATCATGACCGAAACGCTGATGGAAGAAGCCCACCGGCTGGGCTTTCGCTCGCTGAACCTGGACATCGGCTACGGCCTGCCCCGTCAGACCCGAGACAGCTTCGCCGCCACCCTGGCCGACGTCATCGAGCTGAACCCGGCGCGCATCACCCTCCAGGACTATGTTCACAAGGACTATGCTTATCGCCCCCGGCGGGGGCCGCGCCAGCAGCGCATCGACAGCGCCCAACTGCCCGCCGCGGCGGACCGCCTGGCCATGCTGCAGCTGGCCGCCGAGCAGCTCGGCCGAGCAGGCTATGTGCACATCGGCATGGATCACTTTGCCCGGCCAAACGACAGCCTCGCCGTGGCCGCACGGCAGCAGACCCTGGGGCGCAACCTCCAGGGCTATACCACTCACGGCCACTGCGACCTGCTGGGGCTTGGCGTATCGGCCGCCTCGCGTATCGACGACGCCTACGCGCAGAACCCCGCCCGGCTCGGCGATTACGCCAGCGCCCTGGACGACGGCCGCCTGGCTACCGCGCGCGGCCTGCGCCTTGAGCGCGATGACGACATTCGCCGCGCCGCCATCGAGCGGCTGATGTGCGACGCCCAACTGGACCTTGCCGCCCTGGGCCGGCGTTTCGGGATTGACGCGCCGCGCTATTTTGCCGCGGCGCTGGCTCGGCTGGACGACGCCCACCACGACGGGCTAGTCGAGCGAAACGGCGATATCCTGAGCGCTACGCCCGACGGACGGCTGGTGCTCCACCGGCTGGCCCGAGCGTTCGACGCGCACCGCTAGCGGCAAAGCGTCACCGGCGGCTTGTGGGTTACCCGCGCTTGCTTCCATAATAGCGCCGTGACCTACTTCACGGAGGACTGCATGCCGGAACCACTCAGCCGTCGGCGCCCCCTGCTCCACGAAACCCGCTGCCAGACCTGCAGCTTAAGCTCGCTGTGCCTGCCGCTTGCCCTCGAGCTTGACGACATGAGTCAGTTCGACGCCATCATTCGGCGGCGCGCGCCGCTGAAAAAGGGCGAGCCGCTGTTTCGCCAGGGCGATACCTTCACCAGCGTCTTTGCCGTTCGCTCGGGCAGCCTCAAGCAGGTTGCCATCGAAGGCGGCGGCAACGACCAGCTCACCAACTTCTACCTGCCAAGCGAACTGGTCGGGCTCGACGGCATCGACGAGTCAAGCTACCCGGGCAGCGCCATCGCCCTGGAGACCACTACCGTCTGCGAGATCCCCTTCGACCGCCTCGATCTGCTCTCGGAAGAGCTGCCGGAGCTGCGCCTTCAGCTATATCGCAGCATGAGCAAGGAGCTGCGCGACGATCGCCGCATGATGCGCCTTTTGTCGCGCAAGACCGCCGACCAGCGCATGGCCAGCTTTCTGATCACGCTGTCCGATCGTTTCCGCCGCCGGGGCTACTCGCCCTACAGCTTTCGACTCTCCATGGCCCGGGCGGACATCGGCAACTACCTGGGCCTCGCGGTGGAAACCGTCAGCCGCATTCTGAGCCGCTTCCAAACCCAGGAGCTGGTGGCCGTCTCCGGCCGCGAGGTGAACATTCTGGGAATGCAGCGCCTGCTGGCGCTGGCCGAAGAAGAGGCCCAGGAAGCCGCCAGCTCCTGAGGGCCGCCGTCAGCCGACGTTGACGGCCTGGATGCGCCCGGCCAGCGCTTCGGCCTGGCTGGCTTCCAGCCGTTCGAAGTCAAACAGCTCGCGGTCGGCAAGCTGGGACGGGGCGACGTTGGTCACCGCCTTGAACATGCTTTCCAGCCGGCCCGGATGGTTTTTATCCCAGTCATTGAGCATCGCCTTGACGTTCTGGCGCTGCATGTTGGGCTGGGAGCCGCACAGGTTGCAGGGGATGATGGGGTATGCCATCTGCCGGGAAAACTCGGCGATATCGGCTTCCTTGCAGTAGGCAAGCGGGCGGATGACGATGTTTTTGGCATCGTCGGAGAGCAGCTTGGGCGGCATCGCCTTCAGGCTGCCGCCAAAGAACATATTGAGAAACAGCGTCTCCAGAATGTCTTCGCGGTGGTGGCCAAGCGCTATCTTGGTGGCGCCGATCTCTTCGGCAAAGCCGTAAAGCGAGCCCCGGCGCAGCCGCGAGCACAGCGCGCAGGTCGACTTGCCCGCGGGGGTTTTCTCCTTGACCACCGAGTAGGTGTCGCGCTCGAGGATGTGGTAGTCCACGCCGAGCCCGTCCAGGTAGTCGGGCAGCACGTGCTCGGGAAAGCCCGGCTGCTTCTGGTCGAGATTGACCGCCACCAGCGAAAAGCGCACCGGCGCGCTGCGCTGCAGGCTGCGCAGCATCTCAAGCATGGTATAGCTGTCCTTGCCGCCGGACAGGCACACCATCACCCTGTCGCCTTCCTCGATCATGCGGTAGTCGATAATGGCGTTGCCGGTCTGGCGGCGCAGGCGTTTTTGCAGCTTGTTGAAGTCGCGCTTGCGGCGCACGTCGTCTGCCGACGGTGCGTCGTCTTCTAAGGCGGCGGAAACGACGGAATCATGGGCTTGCACGGGATCGGGATGCGACATGGGGAATCTGCGCGTGTTGGTGGTAAAAGGGGGCGGCGAGTGACGTCGGACGGCGCCACGACGCGAAATACATGGCCGCTATTGTAGCAACACCCGGCGCCGCCCCACCAACATTGACGGCCGCTTAGGCATATTCCAGGTGGTAGCGGTGCGACAGCCGCTGCTTAAGATCCTTGACGATGTGCAACGCCTCGCGCAAGAGGTCGCGCTCAAGGGACGACAGCGCCTGCACCACCACCCGGTCGCGGCCCTGTCCGCTGGTTTCGTCCTCCGCCAGCTGGCCCTTGAGCCTGAGCTCGCTGAACAGCGACAGCGCCTCGCCAACGTCGTCGGCAAAGCGGCGCTTCAGCCGGCCGTCTGCCACCAGCGCGTCCAGCCGGGCAAAGGTCGAGGTCGCCTTGATGCGCCGCTCAAGCGCCATGGTGCGCACGCCGTGAACGATGGGAAAAATGCCGCCCTTCTTGATGTCGATGCCGTGCTGGGGCTTTTTCAGCGAGCCAAACAGGGTCAACGGCGTCGAGAAGCGCAGCGCCGCCCGGGCAAAGTAGGAGAGCAGCAGCTCGTCGTCGGCGCAATGCGCAAACAGCGTCTCGCGCACGCGCTCGAGCAGCGTGGCGTTGCCAGCCACGGCGTGGGCATCGAGCATGATGGCAAGCTTCATCAGGCTGTCGCCGTCCCGGGCGGCGACCCAGCGCGCAATGCGCGCCTGCCACTCGCTGACGCTGCCCCGCCACTCGGGGTTGGAGACCATGATATGCCCCGGGCACGGCGGGTAGCCAAGCGTCGCCAGGGCGTCGCTGAAGCGCTGCATGGTGTCGTCGGCGCCTGGCCAGTCCAGGTCGTCTTCAAGGATCAGCCCGTTGTCCTGGTCGGTCTTCAAGATCTGCTCGCCGCGGCCTTCGCTGCCCATTACCATCAGGCAGCTCGCGCTTTGATAGCGCGCCTCGACGCAGAACGTCCAGGCCTTGTGGATGATCCGGCCGTTGAGCGCTGCCAGCAGCTCCATGGCAAAGCGCAGCTTGACCCCTTGCGCCATCAGCGCGCTGACCAGCTCCGGCGTGCGCCGGCTGGCCGCGGCCAGCGCCTCCAGGTCGGCGGCCTGCTCTACCTGCAGGCTCACTACGTAGCTGCGGCTGGAAAAATAGCTCAGCACGTCGGTCAGCTCGACCACGCCGACCGGCGCCTCTCCTTCCAGCACCACCACCCGGGACACCTGACGGCGGGTCATCAGCACCAGCGCCTCGAACAGGTATTGCTCAGGCGTTACCGTGATCAGCGCGTAGCGGGCAAGTTCGCCCACCGGGCTCTGCCGCGAGGCGCCGTCCAGCACCATGGCGTTGAGCAGGTCGGTCTTGGTCAGCATGCCGTAGCCGTCTTCCCCCTCGACCAGCAGGCTGTCGACGTGATGACGGTTGAGCTGCGCCACCGCTTCGGCGATATCGGTGCCGGCCGCCAGCCGGCGGGGCGTACGCATGCAGTCGCGCACCTTGGCCAGCATGAAGCCGGCCATGGTCACCCCGCCCTGGGCGCGCTTTTCCGTCAGCCGGCGCGCCTTGCGCGCCAGCGACTGACGAAAATAGGCATCAAACTCGGGGCAGGCGCGGCACAGCTGCTGAAAAAGCACCTTGGGCACCAGGTAGCACACGCACTCCTGCTCGGCGATAAAGCGGTAGCGGCTCTGGCCGTTGATGATGCTGATGGCGCCGAACACGTCGCCGGCGGTATAAAGGCCGATGCGCGCGGTGGCGTCGGGCAGCGTCGGGTCCACCTCGGCAACCTCGCCCCGGTGGATCAGGTAAAGAAACTCGCCGGCCTGCCCGGTATCCAGCAGGATGTCGCCGCGCTCGAAACAGGCGATGTCCATGCCGCGCCGGGCATGCTCGCGCCCCGCCGCGTCGAGCAGGGAAAAAGGCGGCTGGGACAGCTCGACATCAACCATGACACCCCCGGCAACAAGAAAGGCAGATACCGGCAGTATCGTCGCTATGGCGCGCGCCGGCACCTATACCATCGTCATATTCATCAGCGCCGCTTATATCAGCATCACCTCCACCACGACCCACACCACGATCCACACCACGGCCTACACCATGGAGAGTGCCGGGCGATTGATACCTTAGTGTAGAGACCAAAGTCTGGATTTCTTTTTGGCGCTTTTTGCCCACTATAAAAGCACGTTGTGCCGGGCCACCGCCCGTGCGCGACGGCACTTACATACCGTCTCCAACCTTAAACAATCACAAGCGGAGAACTACGCCATGGCAGATGACAACACCAACGCTGCGGCCTATTGGAAAGCCAACGTGCGCACCATCCTTGGCTGCCTGGTCGTCTGGGCCTTTGTCTCGTACGGCTGCGCCATTCTGTTTCGCCCGTTGCTGGCGGGTATCCCCATCGGCGGTACCGACCTGGGCTTCTGGTTTGCCCAGCAGGGCTCGATTTTGACCTTTATCGCGCTGATCTTCTTCTACGCCTGGAAGATGAACCGGCTCGACGCCAAATACAGCCTCGGGGAGTAAGCCAGCATGGATCAGTTCATCATCAACATACTCTTTGTGGGCGCCTCTTTCGCGCTCTACATCGGCATCGCCGTCTGGGCGCGCGCCGGCTCGACCAAGGACTTCTACGTTGCCGGCGGCGGCGTGCACCCCATTACCAACGGCATGGCCACGGCGGCGGACTGGATGTCGGCGGCGTCGTTTATTTCCATGGCAGGGCTGCTGGCCGCCGGCGGCTACGCCAACTCGACCTACCTGATGGGCTGGACCGGCGGCTATGTGCTGCTTGCCATGCTGCTTGCTCCCTACCTGCGCAAGTTCGGCAAATTCACCGTTCCGGCCTTTATCGGCGACCGCTTCTACAGCAACACGGCGCGCCTGATCGCCGTGGTCTGTCTGATCATTGCGTCGACCACCTACGTCATCGGCCAGATGACCGGGGCCGGCGTGGCGTTCTCGCGCTTTCTTGAGGTGTCCAACACCCTGGGCATCTGGATTGCCGCGCTGATCGTGTTCCTCTACGCGGTGTTCGGCGGCATGAAGGGCATCACCTATACCCAGGTAGCCCAGTACGTGGTGCTGATCATCGCCTACACCATTCCGGCGATATTCATCGCCATGCACCTCACCGGCAACCCCATCCCCATGTTCGGCATGTTCAGTACCCATACCGAATCCGGCATGCCGCTTCTGGACAAGCTCGACCAGGTGGTGACTGCGCTGGGGTTCAACGCCTACACCGCCGACGTCGACAACAAGCTCAATATGGTGCTGTTTACGCTGTCGCTGATGGTGGGTACCGCCGGGCTACCCCACGTCATCATTCGCTTTTTCACCGTACCCAAGGTGGCGGACGCGCGCTGGTCGGCGGGCTGGGCGCTGGTGTTCATCGCCCTTTTGTACGTCACCGCGCCGGCGGTAGGCTCCATGGCCAGGCTCAACCTCCTGACCACCGTATACCCCGACATGGCGCAGCAGACCGAGGACTACGACGCCGCCGCGCAAAACCCCATCCTCTATGAAGATCGCCCCGGCTGGATCCGCTCCTGGGAAGACACCGGCCTGATCACCTTCGAGGACAAGAACAGCGACGATCGCATCCAGCTCTACAACGACGACAGCGACGCCTTTGCCGACAAGGCCGAGGAGTTCGGCTGGGAAGGCAACGAGCTTGCGGTCAACAACGACATCCTGGTGCTGGCCAACCCCGAAATCGCCAACCTGCCGCCCTGGGTCATCGGCCTGATTGCGGCCGGCGGCGTGGCGGCAGCGCTCTCGACGGCGGCGGGGCTATTGCTGGCGATTTCATCGGCGGTAAGCCACGACCTGATCAAAAACACCCTTAATCCCAACATCACCGAAAAGGGAGAAATGCTCGCCGCGCGGATCTCCATGGCCGGGGCGATCCTGCTCGCCACCTACCTGGGACTCAATCCGCCCGGTTTTGCCGCGCAAACCGTGGCGCTGGCCTTCGGGATCGCCGGTGCCTCGCTGTTCCCGGTGCTGATGATGGGTATCTTCTCCAAGCGCATCAACAACCGCGGTGCCGTAGCCGGTATGCTTACCGGGCTTCTGACCACGCTTTTGTATATCTTCACCTACCTGGGCTGGTTCTTCATTCCCGGCACCAACATGCTGGCCAACACGCCGGAAAACTGGGTGCTGGGCATCTCCCCGCAGTCCTTCGGGGCGCTGGGGGCGATGATGAACTTCGCCGTGGCCTTCGCCGTTTCCAGCGTCACAGCCGCACCGCCCAGGGAAATCCAGCTGCTGGTGGAAAGCGTGCGCTATCCCAAAGGGGCCGGCAACGCGCCGCACCTGAGTCGGCACTGACGCATGATGACACCGCGCTGATACGCGGCCATCTGGCTATTGCCACTCTGACCCGGCGGGCTTCCGTAAGGAAGTCCGCCTTTTTTCCACCGCGTCAACGCCTCGCGCCGGCGTTAGCGCCCCGTCATCGAGGAGACGCCATGCTCTGGCACTTGATCGCCGCCGTGGTTTCCGGCCTGGCCGCCGCGGGCATCGGCCTGTTTTTGCGCACCCTGAGCGGCAAACGCCTGCCCAAATGGATCGTTCCGGTCTGCGCCGGACTGGGCATGCTGGGCTATCAGATCAACGCGGAATACCGCTGGTTCGAGCACAAGCAGCAGCAGCTGCCGGAAAGCGCCGTGGTGATTTCCAAGGAGACCGGCAGCGCCGTTTGGCGGCCCTGGACGTTTATCTTTCCCATGGTGGACGCGTTCAGCGTGGTCGACCGCGACAACATCCACCACGGCGCCCGGGAGGAAACGCCCGTCACCGAGCTGATCGTCTATCACTTCGAGCGCCACTATGCCGACGTGGTCACCCCCACCCCCTACCTGATCAACTGCGACACTCGGGAGCTGGTGCCGCTGGATGATGACTCCGGCAAGCCGGCGATGAATGAGCTTCGCACCCTGCGCGACAGCGCCCCCTTGTACATCACCGCGTGCCGGCCGCCCCGGGAGGTCTGATACGGCCACTCCTTCACTCCGGCCGCCTGACGCCTACGCCCATTTCACCTAGAATGGGCGTTTTCTACCGGCGGCCCGGGCCGCGGTGCGCCACGGCGGGAGCGTTCGATGTTTTATGCAGGGCTACTCATCGCGGTATCGCTTTTGTACATTGCGGTGCTGTTCGGCATTGCCTGGTACGGCGACCGCCGGGCCCACACCCACGGGGCCAGCCGCCGCCGCCCGCTGATCTACAGCCTGGCGCTGGCGATTTACTGCACGTCCTGGACGTTTTACGGCGCCGTGGGCCAGGCGGCCACCTCGGGCTGGTCCTTTGCCAGCATTTTTGTCGGGCCGGTGCTGACGTTTCTGCTGTTCTGGCCGGTGCTTTCCAAGATGATTCGCGTCGCCAAGCACCAGAACATCACCTCGATTGCCGACTTCATCGCCTCGCGCTACGGCAAGGCCCAGTCGCTGGCGGTCTTTGCCAGCCTGATCGCGCTGATCGGCACGCTGCCCTACATCGCCCTGCAGCTCAAAGCCGTGGCCACGTCGTTCAGCATCCTCACCGACAGCGCCAGCGCCCAGCACGCGCCGCTGTTTGGCGACGCTGCCTTTTACATTGCCGCGGTCATGGCGCTGTTCGCCATTTTATTCGGCACCCGCCACACCGACGCCACCGAACACCACGAAGGGCTGATCCACGCCGTGGCCTTCGAGTCGCTGGTCAAGCTGGCGGCGTTCGTGATTCTCGGCGCGGTGGTGACCTGGGGCATGTTCGACGGGCTGGGCGAGCTTGCCCGCTACGCCGACGGCCAGCTCCAGCTGGAGCGCCAGCTGGCCGAACAGGATTTCGCCCACGGTTTCTGGGCCCAGACGCTGCTCGCCATGCTGGCGATTTTCTGCCTGCCGCGCCAGTTCCACGTCGCCGTGGTGGAAAACACCCACCCGGACGACGCCCGGCGGGCGCGCTGGCTGTTTCCGCTTTACCTGGCGGCGGTAGCGTTTTTTGTGGTGCCTCTGGCCGGCGCCGGACTGTGGCTATTTGGCGATACCGATATCCAGCCCGACACCTACGTGCTGGCGCTGTCCATGGCATCAGACCACGGCTGGCTGCCGCTTCTGACCTTCATCGGCGGCTTTTCCGCCGCCACCAGCATGGTTCTGGTCGCTACCGTGGCGGTGTCGATCATGGTCTCCAACGAGATCGTTATTCCCGCGCTTTTTCGCCTGCGCTGGTTCGACACCCAGGCCCGAGACTACGGTCGCCTGGTGCTGCGCGTGCGGCGCTTTACCATCGTCGCCGTGCTGATCCTGGCCTACGGCTTCTACCGCCTGCTGGCCGAACTTACGTCGCTTTCCGCCATCGGCATGCTCTCCTTTGCCGCCGCTGCGCAGTTCGCCCCGGCGCTGATCGGCGGCCTTTACTGGAAGCGCGGCAACTGGCTGGGGGTTATCGTGGGGCTGAACGCAGGCTTTGCCGTCTGGGTCTACAGCCTGCTGGGCCCGGCGCTTGCCAACGCTGGCGTACTGCCCGGCGGCTGGGTCATTGATGGCCCGCTGGGCATCGGCTGGCTCTCGCCCATTGAGCTTTTTGGCCTGGAGCTGGGCGACCCCTTCACCCACGGGGTCATGCTTTCGCTGGGGCTCAACCTGTTCTGCTACATCTTTATCTCCCAGCTGAGCACCCAGCGGGTGGTGGAGCGCATCCAGGCGTCGCTATTTGTGGACAGCGTGGAAACCCGTCAGACCTCGGTCAACCGCCCCTGGCTCGGCGCCACCACGGTGGGCGACCTGAAAGTGCTGTGCGAACGTTTTCTCGGCGCAAACCAGGTGGCCACTGCCTTTAACAACTACGCTCGGCGCAACGGCACCACCCTTGACGACGACGCCCGAGCCTCCATCGACGTCATCCAGTTCACCGAGCGCTTCCTGGCCTCGGTGCTCGGCGCGTCGTCGGCGCGCATTGTGGTCAACTCGGCGCTGCAGGGGCGCGGCATCGGCATCTCCGACGTCATTTCCATCGTCGATGAGGCCTCCCAGGTGCTCGAGTTCAACCGCGCTCTGCTCCAGGCCACCATCGAAAACATCAGCCAGGGCATCAGCGTGGTCGACCAGCACCTGCGGCTGGTGGTGTGGAACCAGCGCTATCTGGAGCTGTTCCGCTTTCCCGACCACCTGATCCGGGTGGGCGCGCCCATCGACCGCATTTTCCGCTATAACGCCCACAGCGGCGAATACGGCCCCGGGGATCCCGAGGAACACGTCGAGCTTCTGCTCGACAATATCCGCGAGGGCCAGCCCCACCGCTACGTGCGCTACCGTCAGGACGGCAGCGTGCTGGAGGTCCAGGGCACCCCCATGCCCGGCGGCGGCTTTGTCTATACCTATCAGGACATTACCCGGCAAAAGCGCACCGAAGAGGCGCTGATCCGCTCGGAAAACAACATCCGCATCTACACCGACAACGTGCCGGCGCTGATCGCCTACTTCGACAAGGACTGCCGCTACCTGTTTACCAACCGCGCCTACGAGCAGGCCTTCGGCGTGGACCGCCACGCGGTGATCGGCCGGCGCTTTGCCGACGTCATGCCCGCCGACCGCGCCCGGGAGCGCGCCGACTGGTTCCAGCGAACGCTTGCCGGCGAGCGGGTCAGCTTTGAAGTGGCCATGCCCATCGGCGGCGAGCGCCACCATATGCTGGTGACCTACACCCCGCACTTTGACGACGGCGGCGCCATCCTCGGCTTTTTTGCCCTCTACCAGGACATCACCGAGCGCCGCCTGGCTGAGATCGCCCTCAAGGAAACCAACGAAACCCTGGAAGAGCGGGTGCACGAGCGCACCCAGGAGCTATCCCGCGCCAAGCAGCTGGCGGAGGATGCCAACGCCTCCAAGACGCGCTTTCTCGCCGCCGCCAGCCACGACCTGCTGCAGCCGCTCAACGCCGCGCGGCTGTTTACCTCGGCGCTGGCGCAGAACCATACCGCCAAGGGCGACCGCCACACTATCGACCATATCGACAACTCGCTGCAGGCCGCCGAAGAGCTATTAGGCACGCTGCTGGATATTTCCAAGCTCGATGCCGGCGCGCTCACGGCCCGGCGCAGCCACTTTGCCCTGGCCGATATTTTCCACCCGCTGCGCGCCGAGTTCGACGTCATGGCCGCCGACCGGGGGCTGGACCTGACCGTGGTGCCCACCGGACAGTGGGTGGACTCCGACGCCCAGATGCTGCGCCGCATCGTGCAGAACTTTCTCTCCAACGCCCTGCGCTATACCCGGGAGGGCCGCGTGCTGCTCGGGTGCCGGCGCGCCGGGGAGCGGCTGCGCATCGAGGTCTGGGACACCGGCCCGGGCATCGCCGAGGCCAAGCAGGCGGAAATTTTCCAGGAATTTCGCCGCCTGGATCAGACCTCGCGCCACCGCGAAAACGAGAAAGGGCTGGGGCTGGGCCTGTCCATTGCCGAGCGCATGAGCCGGGTGCTGGATCACCCCATCGCGGTGCGCTCCTGGGAAGGGGCGGGCACCGTCTTCAGCGTCAGCGTGCCGGTGGTGGACGCCCGGGCCGTCGCAGACGCCGCGCCCGAGCCGAGCCGCCGGGCGGGCCACAAGCTCGCCGGCACGCGCATTGTGTGCATCGATAACGAATCGCTGATTCTTGAAGGCATGGCCGCCATGCTCGGCGGCTGGGGGTGCGAGGTATTCACCGCCACCAGCATCGGCGGCGCCAAGTCGATTCTGCGCAATATGGAGGGCGACCCGGAGGCGATACTCGCCGACTACCACCTGGATAACGAAGTGACCGGCCTGATGGCGCTGGAGGCCCTGGGCGAGCGCCTGCAGGGCGAAGTGCCCGGCATCGTGATCACCGCCGACCGCAGCGAAGCGGTGGCCGACGAGGTTCGCCGCGCCGGCCACCACCTGCTGCAAAAGCCGGTACGCCCGGCGGCCCTGCGGGCGCTTTTGACCCGCACGCTGCAGGCCAGCCGCGGGGCGCAGCCGCAAGCCTAGCGCTTTGCCTCAGGATTCAAGCTTAGGCGGCTCTACCTCAAGCTTCTGGGCGGCGATGACCGCCTGGGTGCGCGAGTGCACGCCGAGCTTGCGCAGGATGGCGGTGACGTGGGCCTTGATGGTGGCTTCCGAAACGTTGAGCTCGTAGGCGATCTGCTTGTTCAGCAGGCCTTCGGTGAGCATGTTGAGCACGCGAAACTGCTGGGGCGTAAGCGAGGCAATGGCCTCGGCAAAGCGCGCCTCTTCCTCGTTGGTGTCGTCGAGCACGCCGGCAAGCGCCTCGGGCAGCCAGACTTCGCCGTCGAGCACTTCGCCCACCGCCTCGGCAATCAGCGCAAGCGAGGACGACTTGGGGATGAAGCCCGAGGCGCCGTAGTCCAGTGCCCGGCGCACCACGTAGGGCTCGTCGCTGCCCGAGATGACCACCACCGGAATGTCGGGCATCTGCCCGCGCAGCTGGATCAGCCCGGAAAAGCCGTTGGCGCCGGGCATGTGCAGGTCGAGCAGCACCAGGTCAGCATCCGGATGCCGGTTGACCGCCTCCTTGGTGGCTTCCATGGTGTCGGCTTCGACAATGTCCGCCTCGGGCGCCAGCTGGCGCAGCGCCTGGGTCAACGCGGCGCGGAACAGCGGATGGTCGTCAGCGACGATGAACTTGTGGGCAATAGCCATGGGGTCTCCTCCGGATCCTTGAGCGGCCGTCAGGTGACTGTCGCACCGATAACGGCGGCGGCACCTGTCGAATGGTACCCCAAGGGCTTCATCCTGCCCAAGGGCAGCGGGCACGCCCGTCGCTTTTTTATCCGCGCAGGGCGCCTTGACACGCCGCTGCCGCCCGAAAACGACAATGCCGGCACGCGGCCGGCATTGGAGGGGTTTAGCGAAAGGCGCCGCGACTCAGCGGTTGGCGCGGTGCTCGATCAGCTCGTCGACGACGCTGGGGTCGGCAAGCGTGCTGGTATCGCCCAGGCCTTCGGTCTCGTTGGCGGCAATCTTGCGCAGGATGCGGCGCATGATCTTGCCCGAACGCGTCTTGGGCAGATCGGCGGCCCACTGGATGATGTCCGGCGAGGCGATGGGGCCGATATCCTTGCGCACCCACTGGACCAGCTCCTTCCTGAGCTCGTCGCTCGGTTCGAAGTCTTCGTTGAGGGTGACATAGATATAGATGCCCTGACCCTTGATGTCGTGGGGGAAACCGACCACGGCGGCTTCGGCCACTTTATCGTGGGCAACCAGCGACGACTCGATCTCGGAGGTGCCCATGCGGTGGCCGGAGACGTTGAGCACGTCGTCGACCCGCCCGGTGATCCAGTAGTAGCCGTCCTCGTCGCGGCGGGCCGCATCGCTGGTGAAGTACATGCCCGGGTAGGTCGAGAAGTAGGTCTGCACGAAACGCTCGTGATCTCCCCAGATGGAGCGTGCGATCCCCGGCCAGGCGTCCAGAATCACCAGGTTGCCCTCGGCCTCGCCTTCCAGCAGGTTGCCGTCGTTATCGATGATACCCGCCTTGACGCCGAACAGCGGCAGGGTGGCGGAGCCCGGCTTGAGGTCGGTGGCCCCGGGCAGCGGCGAAATCAGGATGCCGCCGTTCTCGGTCTGCCACCAGGTATCGACGACCGGACACTTCGAGTTGCCGATGACCCGGTAGTACCACTCCCAGGCCTCGGGGTTGATGGGCTCGCCCACGGTACCCAGCACTCGCAGGCTCTCCCGGCTGCTGGTATCCATGACGTCGTCGCCGTGGGCGCGCAGAGCACGGATAGCAGTGGGCGCCGTATAGAGAATATTGACCTTGTGCTTGTCGACCACCTCGCCGATGCGGCCGGGCGTCGGGTAGCTGGGTACGCCTTCAAACATCAGCGTGGTCGCCCCGTTGGCCAGCGGCCCGTAGACGATATAGCTGTGCCCGGTAATCCAGCCAACGTCGGCGGTGCACCAGTAGATATCGCCATCGTGATAGTCAAAGACGTACTGATGGGTCATGGCGGCGTGCACCAGATAGCCGCCGGTGGTGTGCTTCATGCCCTTGGGCGCGCCGGTGGAGCCCGAGGTATAGAGGATGAACAGCGGATCCTCGGCGCTCATCTCCTCGGCCGGACAGTCGGTGGCCTGCCGGGAGACGAGATCGTCATACTCGATGTCGCGACCCTCATGCCAGTCGATCTCGCCGCCGGTACGCTTGACCACCAGGACGTTTTCGCACACCTCGGTGCCATCACGGGTCAGCGCGGCATCGACGTTGTCCTTGAGCGGCACATGCTTGCCGCCGCGCACCGACTCGTCGGCGGTGATGACCAGCTTGGACTTCGCGCCGGTCACACGCTGGGCAATGGCGTCCGGTGAGAAGCCGCCGAAGATAACCGAGTGAATCGCCCCGATACGCGCGCAGGCGAGCATGGCGATGGCGGCCTCGGGGATCATCGGCATGTAGAGGGTAACCACGTCGCCCTTGTTAACTCCCAGCTCCTTGAAGGCGTTGGCCAGCTGGCAGGTCCGCTCGTAAAGCTCGCGATAGGTGAGCGTCTTGTCGTTCGCCGGGTCGTCGCCTTCCCAGATGATCGCCGGCTGGTCGCCGCGGGTTTCGAGGTGACGATCGAGGCAGTTGACGCTGGCGTTGAGGGTGCCGTCTTCAAACCAGCGAATATCGACGTTGTTTACGTCAAACGACGTATTCTTGATCTTGGTAGGCGCCTTGATCCAGTCGAGCCGCTTGGCCTGCTCCGCCCAGTAGCCCTCAGGATCTTCGATGGACTGGCGATAAAGCGCCTCGTAGTCGGCCTTGTCGATCCAGGCACGCTTCGCCAGCGCTTCGGGAACCGGATAGATGTTCTTTTGCTGCTCAGTCATAACGAACCTCTTGATCAGGGTGAGAACCAGGCAAAACAGCGTCCGCCCGCGTTCTGGTTAAGCGTGCCGACTTTATGTGCTTCGCTCCCAGCATATAGGTCTCGAAGCGGCCTTCCATTTAGACCTTGGTATTAAAAAAATTCCCTTTATTAACAGGTGACTATAAAGAATTTTCGGGCAGCGTGCGGCCAAGATAGACCAACGTCTGAGCGCACTGCCGACAGCGATAGCGCCGCCCTTTATGCCGCTGGGCATGGCGCTGGGGGGTGAAGTAGTGATCGCCACAGCGGCAAGCGTAGCGGTACGGCGCCGATCGTGCCCGGCTGACGTCCAGCCGGTGGGTCACCCGGGGCGTCAGGGCATAAAGATCGCGCATCACCGTTTGCCATTCGCGCCCGTGGGGTTTGAGCCGCGGGCCGTTCTCCAGGTGGAACACCAGCCAGTGGGCCATTTCGTGGGGGATAACGTCGGTAAAGAACGCCGTGCGGTTTTCTTCCAGCAGCACCGGATTGAAGCGCAGCCCGCCGCGCCCCAGGTGCGCCTGGCCGGCGGAGGCGCCCTTGAGATCAAACCACACCCGGGGCGCGGGCAGCGCCGGGTGAACCTCCCGGGCGCGCTCGAGCGCCTCGGCCACCCGGCGGCGGGCGGCCTGTTCCAGCGCCTCGCGGTCAAGCCCGGCCAGCGCCTCGTCGGGCCAGGCGGGAAGCGGCGCGGCCGCCTTTGATGATAAACTCGACACCCTGTTTTTCCCTACTGTTTCCCTGCTATTTTCCACGCCAACCCATGAGGCCTTGCATGTCACAGCGCCCTTCTCCCCCCAGCCAGAGCGACGACGCTTCCGCGCCCCCGGAGCCGCTGCTGGGCGACGACGCCCTTGAGCGGCTCGACGACTTTCTCGACTCCGGCCGGGTGGACGAAGACGCCCTGGACCTGATCTCGACCCACGGCTTCATGGTTGCCCTGGCGGTCGCCCCAAGCCACACGCCCGACGACCAGTGGCAGGCCGAGCTGTTTCAGGGGGAGCCGGACTACGCCGACCGGGCAGAGCGCGAAGAGATCACCGGCCTGCTGGCCGCGCTGCGCGATAACGCCATGGCGCTGCTGGAACAGGGCGGGCTTCCCGAGCTACCGTTCGAGCCGGTGCTCGACGGCCTGCCCCCGGAAGAAACGCCGGTTGGCGACTGGTGCGCGGGCTTCATGGAAGGCGTGTTTGTTAATGAAAGCGCCTGGTTTGCCGATGACGAAGAGGCCGCCGCCGCCCTGCTGCTGCCGTTCATGCTGCTGTCCGGCCTGTTTGACGACGAGCCCGATATTGCCGAGCTCGCCGGCGACAGCCAGCGGCTGGAAGCGCTCACCGCCCAGCTGCCCGAGCTGGTGCTGGACCTATACCTGCACTACCGCGTGCCGTCGGAGTCCGGCGGCAAGCCCAAGCCCCGGCCCAAGCAGCACAAGGCGGGCCAGAAGAAAACGTCGGGCAAGAAAGGCTAGCCGCGCTTGGGCCGCAGCGAGCGGTGGACGTAAATATCGTAGCGGCTGGTTTTGCCTTCCACTACGTGGGCCACCGCCGGCCCGGCAATGGCCGGCGCCTTGCGCGGGCGCTTGACCACCACCCGGTGGGTGGCGACGTCAAGCGCGGCCTGAAGCAGCCGCGGCGCATCGGGATCGTCGCCGGCAAGCCGGCGAAAAAGGCGCATTTCCTTTTTCACCAGCGCGGATTTTTCCCGGTGGGGAAACATCGGGTCCAAATGCACGACCTGGGGGGCAAAGCCCGCCGCGGTCACCAGCGCTTCAAGCTCGACGGCGGCGTCCCCCGGCGCAAGCTGCATCCGTGCGGCGATGGCGGCGGTCTCGGGGTGCGCCGCGGCGCGCTCGAGGCCGTCGGCCAGCAGGGCGGCAATCGCCGCCACCCGCTCGACCAGCAGCACCGGCGCGCCCAGGCTTGCGAGCACAAAGGCGTCCCGGCCAAGCCCCGCGGTCGCGTCCACCACGCTTGGCGTCACCCCGTTCGCCAGCCCGCAGGCCCGGGCAATCAGCTGGCCGCGCCCGCCGCCAAAGCGGCGCCGGTGGCCGGCCTTACCGCCGACGTAGTCCACCCGCAGCGGCTTGCCGTCACGCGCCTCATCGCCGGCGAGCACCAGCCCTTCGGCGCGCCGCTCCAGAACAAGCCCTTCGGGCAGCGCCAGCCCGGCCTCGCTTAAGCGGTTTTTTTCCACGCCACCTCGTTGCGCAAATAGACCGGCTGGGCCAGGTGCGCCGGCTGGCCGCGGCCGGCGTCGAAATCCCGGGCGGCAAGCCACGCCATCTCTTCGGCCCGGGGCTCAAGCGCCCCGGTTGGCAAGTCCGTATCCAGCGGCTCAAGGCGCGCGCCAAGCGATGCGGCAAAGCCGTCGCGCAGGGCAAGCCCCGAACCCACGGCGGCCCACGACAGCGCCTCGTCGTCCGGCAGCTTAAGCTTCCCCGGCGCCAGCACGGCTTCTTCCCCGCGCCGGGTCGTGGCGCCGTCGGCGCAGTGCCAGAAGGCCGCGTAGACCTCGCCCATGCGCGCGTCGATCAGGGTGGCGACCCGGCTGGCGCCAAACCGCTCGTGGGCCTGAAGCGCCAGCGCCTCCAGGGTGGAGACGCCCAGCAGCGGGCGCTCCAGGCCAAAGGCCAGCCCCTGGGCGGCGCCGGCGGCAATGCGCAGGCCGGTAAACGAGCCGGGCCCGCGGCCGAAGGCCACGGCGTCCAGCTGACTCGGTGACAGCTCGGCTTCTGCCAGCACTTCGTCCACCATGGGCAGCAGGCGCCGGGTATGTTCCCGGGGCGTCAGGGCGAAGCGTGCAAGGCAGCGCTCGCCTGCGCCGTCGCGGCGCAGCAAAGCCGCCGAGCAGGCGCCCGACGAAGCGTCCATGGCAAGCAGGTTAAGCGCCATTACGCGACCTTTGTCCCCAGCGCCTCGGTAACCTGGCGGGTAATATCCTCGACGCTGCCCACGCCTTCCACGCAGTGGTACTCGGGCGCGGCCTCGGGGTCTTCCTTGGCCCACTGACGGTAGTAGTCCACCAGCGGCGCGGTCTGGTCGTGGTAAACGGCCAGACGGTTGCGCACGGTGGATTCCTGGTCGTCCTCGCGCTGGATCAGCGCTTCACCGGTGACGTCATCCATCCCCGGCTCTTTGGGCGGATTGTGGTCGATATGGTAGGTGCGCCCGGAGGTCGGATGCACGCGGCGCCCGGCGAGGCGATTGACGATCTCCTCGTCGGCCACGGCGATTTCCAGCACGTGGTCGAGCTTGACGCCGGCTTCCTTCATGGCGTCGGCCTGGGGGATGGTGCGCGGAAAGCCGTCGAACAGAAAGCCGTTTTCGCAGTCCGGCTGGCTGATGCGGTCCTTGACCAGGTCGATGATGATGTCATCGGACACCAGCCCGCCGCTGTTCATGATGTCCTGAACCTTGAGGCCCAGCTCGCTTCCGTCCTTGATCGCCGTGCGCAGCATGTCGCCGGTGGAAATCTGGGGGATCTTGTACTGCTCGCAGATAAACTGCGCCTGGGTTCCCTTGCCGGCGCCGGGGGCGCCCAAAAGAATTAACCGCATAGCCACTGTTCCTTGAATGATAGAGAAGAAAAAAGCAAGGCACCGACAATAACGGCGCTTGTCCGGTGACACAACTCTCTATTAGCCGTAGAGCCGGCCTGCTATTAGCCGTAAAGCCGGGCTGTCAAACGCCGCGCCGGCTCCGGCGCAGGACCGGGTCCGCTGCATGTGCCAAAACACAAACGGCGCCCGCAGGCGCCGTTTGTGCATCGATACGCCGTTTGCCGGTTACAGCAGCAGGCGGCGGATATCGCCGAGGACGTCGGCCAGAAACGCCGTGAAGCGCGCCGCGTCGGCGCCGTTGACCGCACGGTGGTCGTAGGACAGCGACAGCGGCATCATCAGGCGCGGCTGGAACTCGGCGCCGTCCCACACCGGCTTCATCTGCGCCTTGGACACGCCCAGAATGGCCACTTCCGGGGCGTTGACGATGGGCGTAAACGCCGTACCGCCAATGGAGCCAAGGCTTGAAACCGTGAAGCAGCCGCCGGACATTTCCTCGCGCTTGAGCTTCTTGTCCTGGGCTTTCTTGCCCAGCTCGCCCATTTCCCGGGCGATTTCCAAAAGCGACTTCTGGTCGGCGTCGCGCAGTACCGGCACCATCAGGCCCTGCGGCGTGTCTACGGCGATGCCGATATGGATATACTTCTTCCATACCATGGTTTCGCCGTCGCTTTTGAGACTGACGTTGAACTGCGGGAACTGCTTGAGCGCGAAGGCGCTCGCCTTGACCAGAAACGGCAGCGGCGTGAGCTTGGCGCCCTGGGCTTCGGCCTCGGCCTTCATCGACTTGCGGAAGGCTTCAAGCTCGGTGATGTCGGCGTCGTCAAACTGCGTCACGTGGGGCAGATTCACCCAGCTGCGATGCAGGTTGGTCGCGCCCATCTTGAGCAGGCGGCCCATGGGCTTCTCTTCCACCTCGCCGAACTGGCTGAAGTCCTGGTCCGGAATCGGCGGAATGCCGCTGCCGCCGGCCGCCGGCGCCTGGCCTGACGCCTGGGACTTGCCGGAAAGCGCGCTTTTGACAAACGCCTGAACGTCTTCTTTCAGCACGCGATCCTTGGGCCCGCTGGGCGATACCTGGGCCAGATCCACGCCGAACTCCCGGGCGAGCATGCGCACCGCGGGGCCGGCGTGCACGCGCTTGCCGTCTTTGCCGGCCGGCGCGGCGCTTGGCTGCGATGCCTCGGACGTCTCCGCCTTCGGCGCAGAAGCACTCTGCGGCTTGTCTTCCTTGGGCGCTGGCTTTTTCTCGGACTGCTGCTTCTTCGGCGCAGGCTTTTTCTTGGCCCCGGCGACTTCGACAATGCCGATGACGTCGCCTTCAGACACGCTGTCGCCGACCTTCACGGAGACTTCCACCAGCTTGCCCTTGTAGGGGCTTGGCACGTCCATGGAGGCCTTGTCCGACTCCAGCGTGATCAGCGCGTCTTCCTCGTCGATGTCGTCGCCTTCGCTGACCGCGACTTCGATGATTTCCGCGCTGTCGCCGATGTCCGGCACGCGGATTTCCTGGCGCGTCGGCTCGCCGTCGTCGGCGGCTTCGTCCTCATCGTCGTCATCACCGTCTTCGTCGTCAGCGGGCGCCTGCTCGTCTGCCGCCGGGGCGTCGCCCTCGGCCGATGCCTGGTCGGCCTGGCCGTCATCGCCGCCTTCACCTTCGATTTCCATCTGGCCGATGACGTCGCCTTCGGAGACGCTGTCGCCCTCCTTGGCGGAAAGCGATACCAGCTTGCCGGTGTAGGGGCTGGGCACGTCCATGGAGGCCTTGTCGGACTCCAGCGTAATCAGCGCGTCTTCTTCCTCGACGTCGTCGCCTTCGCTGACCGCGACGTCGATGATTTCCGCGCTTTCGCCGATGTCCGGCACTTTAACGTCGACGGTCTGCTTGCCGCCGCCGGCCTTCTTCTTTTGCGGCGCCTCTTCCTGCTTGGGCGTTTCTTCCTGCTTGGGCGACTCGTCCTTTTCCGCCGTCTCTTCTTCCGACGCCTCTTCGCCCTGGTCGTCACCGGCGTCATCGCCGTCTTCGACTTCAAGCTCGACGATGTCGTCGCCTTCGGAGACGGTGTCGCCCTCTTTCACCAGCACTTTTAGCACCTTGCCGGCTTTCGGCGAGGGTACGTCCATGCTGGCCTTGTCGGACTCTAGGGTGATCAGCGCATCTTCTTCTTCGATGACGTCGCCTTCCGACACCGCAATCTCGATGATTTCGACATCGTCGCCGCCGATGTCGGGCACTTTGATGTTTTCGCTACTCAAGGTCGCGCTCCTTCCAAATCGGGTCGAGCCGGCGGGGTTACCCCCGCCGGGCAGCGGATCAGCTGGTCAGCGGGTTGGACTTGTTGGCATCGATGCCGTACTTCTTCAGCGCCTCGCCTACGACCTTGCGGTCGATATCACCGCGGTCGGCCAGCGCTTTCAGCGCCGCTACGGTGACGAAGTAGCGGTCCACTTCGAAGAAATGGCGCAGCTTCTCGCGGGAATCGGAGCGGCCGTAGCCGTCGGTGCCGAGTACATGATAGTCCATGGGCACCCAGGCGCGCACCTGATCGGCGTAGAGCTTCATGTAGTCGGTGGCGGCAATCGCCGGGCCCTGACGGCCTGCCAGGCACGCGGTAACGTGCGGCTTGGCCGGTTCCTTATCGGGCTTGAGGAACGCCTGACGGTCGATCTCCAGCGCTTCGCGACGCAGCTCGTTGAAGCTTGTCGCGCTCCAGGTGTTGCTGCCCACGCCCCAGTCTTCGGCGAGCAGCTCGGCGGCGGCCTCGACTTCGCGCAGGATGGTGCCGGAGCCCAGCAGCTGAACGTGACCCTTGCCCTTCTTGCCCTGGGTATGGCCAAGCAGGTACATGCCCTTGATGATGTCCTCGGCGGGCACTTCGTCAAGCGCCGGGTGCTCGTAGTTCTCGTTCATCACCGTCATGTAGTAGAAGACGTTTTCCTTGTCCTGACACATGCGCTTGAGGCCGTCCTGGACGATGACCGCGACTTCGTGGGCGTAGGTCGGGTCGTAGGTGCGGCAGTTGGGGATGGTCGACGCCTGGATCAGGCTGTGGCCGTCCTGGTGCTGCAGGCCTTCGCCGTTGAGCGTGGTGCGCCCGGCGGTACCGCCAATCATGAAGCCTCGGGCCTGCATATCGCCGGCCGCCCAGGCCAGGTCACCGATGCGCTGGAAGCCGAACATCGAGTAGTAGATGTAAAACGGCAGCATCGGCAGACCGCTGTTGCTGTAGGACGTCGCCGCCGCGATCCACGAAGACATCGCCCCCGCTTCGGTGATGCCTTCCTGCAGCACCTGGCCGGACTGGGACTCGCGGTAGTACATCAGCTGGCCCTTGTCCATGGGCTCGTACTTCTGGCCTTCGGCAGCGTAGATGCCGAACTGGCGGAACATGCCTTCCATGCCGAAGGTGCGCGACTCGTCGGGCACGATGGGCACTACGCGCTTGCCAAACTGCTTGTTCTTGATCAGGCCGTTGAGGATGCGCACGAACGCCATGGTGCTGGAGAACTCGCGGCCTCTGGAGCCTTCCAGCTGCGAGGCAAAGATCTTGTCGTCAAGACCGGGGATCTCGATGGCCTCGAAGTCCGCACGACGCGTCGGCAGGTGGCCGCCCAGGCGCTCGCGCTGAAGCTTCATGTACTTGATTTCCGGGGAATCATCATCCGGCCGGTAGTACGGCATTTCCTTTTCCAGCTGCGCGTCGGTCAGCGGAATCTCGAAGCGGTCACGCACCTTCTTCATGACGTCGATGTCGTCAATCGACTTGATCTGGTGCGCTTCGTTGTCGGCTTCGCCGCCTTCTGCCGTCAGGCCGTAGCCCTTGACGGTGTGCGCAAGGATCACCGTGGGACGCTCGTTGGCGTTATGGAACGCCTCGTAGTAGGCCGAGTACACCTTGACCGGGTCGTGGCCGCCGCGGTCCAGCTGGCCGATTTCCTCGTCGGTCATGTCCTCGACAAGCGCGGCGGTTTCCGGATACTTGCCGAAGAAATTCTCCCGGGTGTAGGCGCCGCCCTTGGACTTGCAGTTCTGGTACTCGCCGTCGACGGTTTCGTCCATCAGCTTTTGCAGCATGCCGCTTTTGTCTTTCTCAAACAGGTGGTCCCACTTGCGGCCCCAGATCAGCTTGATCACGTTCCAGCCGGCACCGCGGAAGATGCCCTCGAGCTCGGTGACGATGCTCTGGTTGCCGCGCACCGGGCCGTCCAGGCGCTGCAGGTTGCAGTTGATGATGAAGTTGAGGTTGTCGAGCTTCTCGCGGCTGGCCAGGTGAATGGCGCCGAGGGTTTCCGGCTCGTCGCACTCGCCGTCGCCGAGAAACGCCCAGACCTGGCGGTCCTTCATGTCCTGCAGGTCGCGGTTGTGCAAGTACTTGATGAAGCGCGCCTGGTAGATGGACATGATCGGCCCAAGCCCCATGGACACCGTGGGCAGCTGCCAGTACTCCGGCATCAGCCAGGGGTGCGGGTAGGACGAGAGGCCGTCACCGTCCACTTCTTCGCGGAACCGGTCCATTTGCGCCTCGGACAAACGGCCTTCCAGGAAAGAGCGCGCGTAAATGCCCGGCGAGCTGTGGCCCTGGATATACACCAAATCCCCGGGGTGGTCGTCGTGGGGCGCGCGGAAGAAATGGCCGAAGCCCACGTCGTAAAGCGTGGCGGCCGACATGAAGCTCGCCAGGTGGCCGCCGATGCCCGGATTCCGGCTGTTGGCCCGGGTGACCATGGCCGCCATGTTCCAGCGGATCAGCGAGCGAATGTGGCGCTCCATGTCCAGGTCGCCCGGCATGCGCGCTTCATGATGCGGCGGGATAGTGTTGCGGTGCGGGGTTGTCACCGAGAACGGCGCCACGCCCGAGTCCTGGCGCATGCGGTCGGCCAGGCGGGTCAGCAGGTAGCGAGCGCGACCCTCTCCTTCACGATCCAGCACCGATTCCAGAGCTTCCAGCCACTCCGTGGACTCGACCGGGTCAAGATCTTCTCGTGTCTCAAGACTCATAAAGGTCTCTCCGAATGACGATAAATGACAGTGGCCCCGCGAACCCGGGGGCCGGGTGGCCGCGGTAGTCGTTGTGCCACCACAGGCCTGCGTTCGCCGGCGCGCCTTTCCAGCGCACAATGGAAATCCATTCTACATTCAAGACGTAGCGTTCGGCAAAATGTAGCAAAACTACATAAAAATGGGAAAATAACGTTATTTTCTGTGGAAAACGATACCGCAAAGTCGCCGCCCTGCCAATCGCCGCCGCGATAAAAACTTTCGCAGCGCCCCGCCGTTCGCGGCAATACCGGATTTTTTCAAGACGTTATGCTCGACGTCGCAAATCAACGCATGCGTAGCTAAACTACTCAATATGGCTCGTCATCGCCGCCGGAATCGCTCAGCCGGCGGCGCTGCTGGTAAAAATACGCCCAGTCGAACGCCGGGCCTGGGTCGGTTTTGCGTAGCGGCGCTACATGCGCATGGCCGGTGATGCGTGCGGCATCCAGGGCAGTAAAGCGCGCCTCGAGCCAGGCAACCAGCTCGGCAAGCCGGGCGTACTGAGCGCGGGTGAAAGGCGTTTCGTCGTCGCCTTCAAGCTCAATACCCACGGCAAAGTCATTTAAGGCCTGACGCAGCGCTTCGCTTTGCGGATCGCGCCAGCGCGAGCGGCCGGCGTGCCAGGCCCGACGCTCGGGCTCGACAAACTGCACGCACTCGCCGTCGCGGCGAATCAAAAAGTGGGCCGAGACGCGCACGCCGGCAATTCGAGCAAAAAACGGGTGGGCAGCCGCGTCCAGCCGGTTGGTAAACAGCGCCTCGATGGCATCGCCGCCGAACTCCCCCGGCGGCAGGCTGATGGCGTGCAGCACGATCAGCGAGACTTCGCCTGCGGGGCGCTCATCGGCGTTGGGCGAGGCCCGCCAGCGCGCGCTGGCCCAGCGGCTTGTGGATACATTGTCCCGGGACACAGGACCTCCTTTTGTCCGAACTCTTTTACTACCGCGTCGGTCCACTATAATACCGGCTTTCACCCATCGCTTTACACGACGCGTGGGAAGGACAACGTTTGGGAAGGCACGCTGCCATGCACTATTACACCGCTCTTGCTGAAGATATACGCTCGGGTGTCGCTCACCTGCTGGCCGAGGATCTCGGCCCCGGCGACATCACCGCCGACCTGATTCCCGAACAGCAGTGGGCCAGCGCCCGAGTGATCACCCGGGAGCACTGCGTGCTCTGCGGCGTCGCCTGGGTGGACGAAATATACCGCCGGCTTGCCAGTAGCGTAGCGCTCAGCTGGCAAGCCGCCGACGGCGATCGGCTCACGCCCGGCCAGTGCTTTCTGACCCTTGAGGGCCCGGCGCGCAGTCTGCTCACCGGCGAGCGCGCCGCGCTCAACGTGCTGCAGACGCTCTCGGCCACGGCCACGGCCACCCGGCGCTACGTCGACCTGCTCGAAGGCACCGGCGTGCGGCTGCTGGATACGCGCAAGACCCTGCCCAACCTGCGCCTGGCGCAGAAATACGCCGTGACCTGCGGCGGCGGCCATAACCACCGCATCGGGCTGTGGGATGCGTTTTTGATCAAGGAAAATCACATCGCCGCCTGCGGCGGCATTGCCGCGGCGGTAAGCCACGCCCGCCGGCTTTCAAGCGAGCTTGACGTTGAAGTGGAGGTGGAAAATCTCGACGAGCTTGACCAGGCGCTGGCCGCCGAGGCCGACATCGTCATGCTCGACAACTTCTCCCTTGACGAGCTGCGCGAGGCCGTGGCCCGCACCGGCGGTCGCGCCGTGCTTGAAGCGTCGGGCAACGTCGACGACACCACGCTCAAGGCCATTGCCGATACCGGCGTCGACGGTATCTCAAGCGGGGCGCTGACCAAGGACATCAAGGCCGTCGACTTGTCCATGCGGCTGGTGGAGCAAGGCGCGTCCTGATTCGGTCGCCTTACGGCGGTGCCGGCTCAGGTTTCCACGGCGTGGAGGCGCTTTTGCAGCCGGTAGCGCTTGAGCTTTTCGCCGCCGCGCTCGACCCACTGCTCGCCGAGGTTTTCCCAGCCCCGGCGCTCAAGGCGCTCGACCAGCATGAGACTCGCCTCGATCTCCACGGCCTCGCTCCCCTGCTCAAGCAGCAGGCGTTCGGCATGGATCAAAAGCGTGGTGCCGATGCCGTGCCCGCCAAGGGACGGCCAGACATAAAGGGTCTCCACCCTGGCCTCGGGCATATCCAGCTCCAGAAAGCCCACGCAGCGCCCGTCGCATACCGCGACCAGGGTGGTGTAAAGCGGGTGGCGGGCGACCCAGGCGCAGGCTTCCCAGGGCAGCGCCTGGGCCCAGGCCCGGCGCTGGGTTAACGAATAGTGGCTGGCCGCGCTCTGCATGACCGCGTGATAAAACACTTCGGCCTGGTCTGCCCCGTCGCGCACCAGCGCTTCACGGTAAATGATGCGCGGCGTAGCTGCCGTCGCCGGCGCGTCGCTATCGCTCATGTCTGCCTCGTCGTCGTTCACACAAAACGTCGTCATGTGAAAAATCCTTCTTTCACCAACGAAGGGTCAACGTACCTTATACTGCGCCGATCTTCATCTTTTCTCCCCATTTCCGGGCGTCAGCGCGCCCCGCAGCGAGACGCCCAAGCCATGCCCCATCCTCGCCAGCCAGCCTTGCCCTCAACGACCCCTTTTGCCGGCGAGCCGCCGTTCCCGGTGGGCATTATTGAAAGCGACTATCCGGACAGGTTCGGCGTCCCCCGCCAGCCCGGCCTGGCCCCGGCGGCAAGAGCCACGCTTGCGCTTGTCCCGCCGTTTGACGACCCGCTGGCGGTACGCGGCCTTTCCGCGTTCAGCCACCTGTGGCTGACGTTTCTCTTCCACAAGACGCCGCGGGGCGGTAACGGCTTTACGCCGCTGGTGCGCCCGCCGCGCCTGGGCGGCAATCAGAAGGTAGGGGTTTTTGCCAGCCGCAGCCCCAACCGGCCCAACCGCCTGGGGCTTTCGCTGGTCACGCTGGAAAAGGTGGAGACCCAGGGCGGGGTCAGGCTGACGCTCGGCGGCTGCGACCTGGTGGACCAGACGCCGGTGGTCGACATTAAGCCCTACCTTCCCTGGGTGGAGGCCCGCCCGGAGGCCCGGGCCGGCTTTGCGCCGGCGCCGCCGCCCGAGGTGGAGGTGGCGTTTTACCCCGACGCGTGCGCCGCGCTTGACCGCCGCGACGACGGCGCCTCGCTCAAGGCGCTGATTGAACAGGTACTCCGACAGGATCCGCGGCCGGCGTACCGGCACGGGCGAGAGCCCGCAGCGCGGGTATACGGCGTGCGCCTGCGCGATGTGGACGTGAAGTTCCGGGCGCTTGGGGAAAAGACGGCCACCCTCCTGGCGGTGGTGGCCATTGAGCCGCTGCCCGGCCGGGCATGAGGCGTCAGGGCGCGCGTTGGCCCTCGGGGAAGACGACGCCGATGCGGCGGCCGACCTCTTCGTAGGCTTCGATTACGCCGCCGAGCCCCTGGCGAAAACGGTCCTTGTCCAGCTTCTCCCGAGTGTTGGCGTCCCACAGCCGGCAGCCGTCCGGGGAAAACTCGTCGCCGAGGATAATGCGGCCGTCGTAGACGCCAAACTCGAGCTTGTAGTCCACCAGCAGCAGTTCGCCCTCGGCAAACAGCTGCCTGAGCACCTGGTTGACCTTGAACGTCAGCGTTTTCATCTCGCCGAGCTGTTCGGGCGTCGCCCAGCCGAAGGTTTCTGCCAGCGACTCGTTGATCAGCGGATCGCCGCGCTCGTCGTCCTTCAGAAAAAGCTCGAACGTCGGCGGCTCGAGCGCCATCCCTTCTTCGACGCCGAGGCGCTTGACCAGCCCCCCGGCGGCGATATTGCGCACCACGCACTCCACCGGAATCATGTCCATCTTCTTGACCAAGCTTTCGGTGTCGGACAGGCGCTTGTCAAAATGGGTGGGAATGCCGGCGTCTTCCAGGCGCTCCATGATGAAGGCGTTGAAGACGTTATTGACCATGCCCTTGCGCTCAAGCGCCTCCTTGCGCTTGCCGTCAAAGGCGCTGGTGTCATCGCGAAACTCGAGCACCAGCCGATCCGGCGCGTCGGTGGTGTAAACGGATTTGGCCTTGCCGGCGTAAAGCTCCTGGCGCTTTTTCATCTTGGCTCCTTCATCTTGACTCCCCTGCGGTCATTTTCCCGGCTCGATGCGATCACACACGACGCTCATCAACGCAAGTAGCCGGACACGCGCTCGAGCAGCTCGCGTTTGGCGTCCACGCTGAGCGTTTGCTCATCGGTGCCCTCAACGCGCAGCCGGCTCTGATCGCCCTGCTCGTCGAGCGCCAGGCGCACTTTGCGAGCGCTGTCATCGGCGAAGGGGTTGAGCTGGGCCAGCACGCCGCGCCGGCGGTTATCCAGGGTCTGATAGTTCACGGTAAAGGCGTGGCCGGCGGCGTCGCTTTCCAGCAGCTCGCGCTCGCCGGGCTGGTTGAAGTCCAGCTCCAGGTAGTGGGCGATTTCTGCCCAGGCGCGGTCTGCGGAATAGGGAATACGCACGCTGACGTCATCCCCCGAACGCCTCAGCTGCACCGCGCGCTGCTCGTCAACCCGCTGGGCGTTGAGCGACGACAGGGTGTCCTCGCCGCCGGACTGGCTGGCCAGGTAGCGCTCCAGGCGCTCCAGGCAGTCGGCGCGTGACTGGCCGGCGCGCTCGCAGTGCACTTCGCTGGCCCCGGGGCGAACGGCGTTACCCAGCCGCAGGGTGCCCTCGCGGGTTTCCAGCACCCCTCGGGACGGCTGGCTGCGCTCGATCCCCCCGGCGCGGGTACGGGCAAAGCGCTCGAGCTGGGGCCAGACGCTGGCCGCGTCGTCCGCCACCACCAGCCAGCGCCTGTCGTTGATTTCCCGGGAGGTGACGTAGTTTTCCTTCAGCCCCCGCGCAGCGGTCAGCGGACGCGGCGCACGCGCTTCCACCGGCTCTTCGGGGCGCGCCGCCGACGAGTCGCTATCTGCCGGCACGGGCAGAGCGCTCTGGTAGCGGCTCTGATCCCGGGTCTCGGGCAGCGTAAGCGGCGGCGCGGGCGCCGACTCGACGTAGTCGAGATTGCGGTCGTCGTAAAAGCCGTCCCGGGCACAGCCGGCAAGCGCCAGTGCGCCTGCCAGTGCCAGCGGTATCCATCTGAGCGCTGCGTTCATCCAGCCACCTTATCCGTTGAGCAAATTCCGTTGGTATTGCGGGCCTGGTCGACCGCTGTTTCAGTCCTCTACCACTTCAGCCATCTGCAGCGCTTCGCTGATGGTAGCGTGGTACTTTTCCGACAGCCACGTCAGCGGCAGGCGTAGCCCGCCGGCCTCGGCGTAGCCCATACGGTTGAGCGCCCACTTGACCGGAATGGGGTTGGCTTCGATCCCCAGGTTGGTGTGCAGCGGCATCAGCCGGGTGTTGATCGAGTGCGCAGTTTCGGCATCGCCGGCAACCGCCGCGGTGCACAGGTCGTGCATGGCCCGGGGGGCGACGTTGGCGGTGACCGAAATATCGCCGTGGCCGCCCATCAGCATGAAGTCGCAGGCGGTGCCGTCGTCGCCGGAGTAGAGCATAAAACCGCTGCCCTTGAGCCGGGCGACCAGGTCTTCGGCGCGCTCGAGATTACCGGTGGCGTCTTTCAGACCGACGATGTTGTCCACCTCGGCCAGGCGCATGACGGTCTCGTTGTACAGATCAGAGCAGGTGCGCCCGGGGACGTTATACAGGATGACCGGCAGCTTGCTGCCCTCGGCCACCGCCTTGAAATGCTGATACAGGCCTTCCTGGGTAGGCTTGTTGTAGTAGGGGCATACCGACAGGCAGTAGTCCGCGCCCACTTCGCTTGCGTAGCGGGCGAGCTCAACGGCCTCGGACGTGGCGTTGGCGCCGGTGCCGGCAATCACCGGAATGCGCCCGTCGACCTGCTCCACCACGGTGCGAATCACGTCAAAGTGCTCGGCAAAGGACATCGTGGTGGGCTCGCCGGTCGTTCCCGCGGCGACGATGCCGTCGGTACCGTTTTCAAGATGGAAGTCCACCAGACGACGAAGCGCCTCCCAGTCGATATCGCCATTGGCCTTCATCGGCGTCGCCAGGGCGACAATGCTGCCAGTGATCATCCGCTTGTACCTCACGCAAAAAAGGTGAAACGCGCCGCCGGACACAGGGCGTGCGCGAACGCATTGGATTCAAGGAGCCGCGCTGGCGCCTTGGTATAACGCCCTACGGTTCCACAGACACCAAATGGTACTCAGGCGATGAAAGCCTGTACAGCGCAAAGCGCCGCGAGTCGCTCCCGCGCAGGATTTTTTTGACACCTGGCGCCCGCTTGCGTGTAATCGGGCTGTCCCCTTAGGTTGATAACCGTCCCTGTTAGTAAGGAGTATTGCATGAGCGTTGAACTCGATAAGCCCGTCCCCGACTTTACGGCTACCGCCACCGGCAACGCCGCCGTGACCCTGTCGGAGCTGCGCGGCAAACAGGTGGTGGTCTATTTCTACCCCAAGGCCAGCACCCCCGGCTGCACCACCGAAGGCGGTGACTTCCGCGACCGCAAGACGGCGTTCGACGCCGCCAACACGGTGATTCTCGGCGTTTCTCGGGACGGCCTTCGCGCCCAGGAAAACTTCAAGGAAAAAGAGGACTTCAACTTTGCGCTGATTGCCGACACCGACGAGGAAGTCTGCCGGATTTTCGACGTCATCAAGCTCAAGAAGATGTACGGCAAGGAGCATCAGGGCATCGAGCGCAGCACCTTTCTCATCGACGCCGGCGGCAAGCTGGCCCAGGAGTGGCGCGGGGTGAAAGTGCCGGGCCACGTCGACGAGGTGCTCGACGCCGCCCAGACTCTGCACGCCAAAGGCTGACTTTCGCCGAGCGCCGGGCCCGGCTGCCCGGCGTTACTCGGCGCCCGTGTCTTCGTGCGCCAGACGCTCGTCGCGCTGGCGCAGCCCTCGCGGCCAGGCATACACCAGCGCCTTGAGCAGGGTGGCCAGCGGAATGGCGAAAAACACGCCCCAGAAGCCCCAGATACCGCCAAAAAACAGCACCGCGACGATGATCGATACCGGGTGCAGGTTAACCGCCTCGGAGAACATCACCGGCACCAGCACGTTGCCGTCCAGCGCCTGGATGACGCCGTAGGCCAGCACCACGTAGGCCAGCTGATCGCTCAGGCCGAAATGAAACCCCGCCACCGCCGCCACCGGCAGCGTCGCCAGCGCCGCGCCGATGTACGGCACCAGCACCGAAAGCCCCACCAGCACCCCCAAAAGCGCCGAATACGGCACGCCGAGAAAGGCGAAAGTGGCAAACGCCACCGAGCCCACGATGATGATCTCGATCACCTTGCCGCGGATATAGTTGGCGATCTGGGCGTCCATCTCCTTCCAGATACGCGAGAGCAGCGTACGCTTGCGCGGCAGCAGCGACAGCGTGAAGCCGACCAGCGCATCGCGGTCCTTGAGCATGAAAAATACCAGAATGGGCACCAGCACCAGATAGATGATCAGCGCCATCACGTTGCCAAGCGAGGCAAGCGACAAGGACAGCGCCCGCTGGCCCAGCTGGCTGATCTGGCGGCTGGCAGCGCCCACCCAGTTTTGCACCTGGTCCGGGGTGATCAGGTTGGGGTAGCGCTCCTGCAGCTCGCCAAGCCAGCTCTGGCCGCTGGCAAACATCCTCGGGGTTTCCTGCACCAGCCCCACCAGCTGGTTCCAGATCAGCGGCAGCAGAATCAGCGCCAGCGCCAGCACGATGCCCAGAAACCCCAGAAACACCAGCATGACCGCCAGCAGATGCGGCACCCGGCGCCGGGTCAGGGCATTGACCGCGCCCTGGAGCAGAAAGGCGATGACCAGCGCGGTGAAAAACGGCGCCAGCATGCCGCCAAGCCAGATGACCGCGGCAAAGCCCGCAATGAGCACCAGCAGCAGAATGACCGCTTCTTCATCGGAGAAGTAGCGATCCATCCAGCCCTTGAGGATGGCGCGCAGCGTCATTGATCGCCACCTTCGGCCTTGCGCAGCCAGTAGTAGTAGACCTCGCCTACCTGGCAGCGATCCTCAAGGACATGGGCGCTATGCTCGGCAAACGACGCCATGTCGCGCCAGGAGCCGGCGTCGGTGGCGTGCACCTCCAAAAGCTGGCCGCCCGCCAGACCGTAAAGCGCCTGCTTGGCCTTGAGCAGCGGCAGCGGGCAGGCAAGTCCGGTGGCATCGAGCACGGCATCCGGGGCGCCGACGTGGTCCGGGCGCACCGACGTCGAATCGTCACGGTTCGATCCGCTATCATTTACCATGGTGTCTCCTTCAGGCGGCCGGCAAGCGGCAGTGTCTCAAGCCCGCTATTATCGCATAAACCCCTGGCGCATAAAGCGGTAGCGTAACAGCCGGAAACGGCCCGCCGCGGCTTGGGCGGCGGCTGCGCGCGGCACTTTACCCCCAAGGCACTGTCATACGAGGTGGCCTTAGGACCCGTCGCTGCGGCATCATCGACTCTGACGACCGACTATCTGCGAGGACGCCATGTCACGCCTGCGCCATGCATCATGCCGGCTCTGCGCGGTTGCGCTGGCAGTCAGCCTGCCCCTGAGCGCGCCGGCCAGCGCCGCCACCACCGACTACCACCTGCCCTCGCTCGGCGGCGTCCCCCATGCTGCCAGCAGCAAGGAGGCGCGTCTGGGTCGCGCCTGGCTGCGCCAGTTCCGCGCCCAGGCGCCCCAGTGGCAGGACCCCATCGCCCACTACTATCTGGACCGGCTGATCGCGCGCCTGGCGCCCCACAGCGGCATCAGCGGGCAGGTGCCGATCAGCGTGATGGTGAATAACGATTCGCTCAACGCCTTTGCCGTACCCGGCGGCGTCATCGGCATCAACGCCGGGCTCTACGCCTTTGCCCCGGACGAGGGCGCCTTTGCCTCGGTGCTCGCCCACGAGCTTGGCCACCTGGCCCAGCGCCACTTCGCCCGGGGCAGCGAGCGCGCCGGGCAAACCCAGCTGCCGACCATGGCCGCGATGCTCGCCGGCATGGTGCTCGCCGCAAGCGGCGCAGGCAGCGCCGGGCTTGCCACCGCCATGGGCTCCCAGGCCGCGATGCTCCAGGATCAGCTGCGCTATTCCCGGCGCTTTGAGCAGGAAGCCGACCGCGTGGGCATGAAAACCCTCGCCGACGCCGGCTATCCGCCCGACGACATGGTGCGCATGTTCAAGGCCATGCAGCGCATGGCCAGGCTTCAGGGCGACACGCCGCCGGAGTTTCTGCTCAGCCACCCGGTGAGCGAGAGCCGCCTGAGCGACGCCCAGTCCCGGGCCGCCCAGCTGCAGGTCGCCGACACCCATAGGGACGACACCCTTTACGACATGGTGCGCGCCCGGGCACTCATGCACCTGCACGCCAACGCCCCGCAGCAGGCGCTGATCACCTTGCGCCAGGACGACGCTACCGACGCCGCCATCACCTACCTCGAAGCGCTCATCGACGCCGATCGAGGCCAGACGCAGAGCGCGCTGGACGGGCTGGACCGTCTGGCCGAGCAGCATCCCGACCTCGGCCTGCTGCCGGCCTCGGCCGCGAGCATCGCCCTGGACGCGCGCCGGGTCGACGACGCCATAGCCCGCAGCCAGCGGCTTTTGCGCTTCATGCCCGGGTACCTCCCCGCCCAGCTCACCCTGGCCGAGGCCCAGCTCGGCCGCGACCCCCGGGCTGCCTACCGGCTGCTGCGGGACGTTACCGCCCAGCACCCGGAAGACCCGGCGGGCTTTACCCTGCTGGCCGAGGCCGCCGGGGGCAGCGGCCATCCGGCCGAAGGCCGCCTGGCCCGGGCCGAATACCTGCAGCTGACCGGGCGCATCGACAAGGGCATCCGCCAGCTCGACCTGGCCCGAGACGCTGCCCGGGGCAGCAACAACCCAGGGCTTGAAGCGCGCATCGAATCGCGCCGGGAGGCGTTTATCGAATACCGCGACGCCCTTGACGAGTTTTCATAGCCACAGCAGGGCTGCCCCAGAGTCGTGTCATAGCGAGCGAAGCGAAGCTATCTCGGGGTTTCCTGCCAGCGGCAGCGTCATGAGATCACTTCGCTTACGCTCGTGATGACTCAGTGGAGAAGTCAGGCGTTGAAGTTGAGCATGCGCTCCAGCGGCGTCAGCGCCTTCAGGCGCAGGCCCTCCTCCACGTGCACCTCGCCGCTGCCTTCGCGCAGCGCCTGGGCCAGGTTATCCAGCGCGTTCATCGCCATCCACGGGCAGTGGGCGCAGCTTTTGCACGTCGCCCCGTTGCCCGCCGTGGGCGCCTCGAACAGGGTTTTCTCCGGGGCTGCCTGCTGCATCTTGAAGAAAATCCCCCGGTCGGTGGCGACCACCAGCTTGTCGTTGGGCAGCTCCTTCGCCGCCTTGATCAGCTGCGAGGTCGAGCCCGCCACGTCGGCAAGCTCGATTACCGGCGCCGGCGATTCCGGGTGCACCAGCACGGCGGCGTCCGGGTAAAGGCGCTTGAGGTCTTCCACGCCTTTGGCCTTGAACTCTTCATGGACGATGCAGGCGCCGTCCCACAGCAGCATGTCGGCGCCGGTCTTTTTCTGGAGGTAGCCGCCGAGGTGCTTGTCCGGCGCCCAGAGGATCTTCTCGCCTTTGGCCTGGAGGTGCTCAATCACGTCCACCGCGATGGAGGAGGTCACCACCCAGTCCGCACGCGCCTTCACTGCCGCCGAGGTGTTGGCGTACACCACCACGGTGCGGTCCGGATGGGCGTCGCAGAAGGCGCTGAACTCGTCCGGCGGGCAGCCGATGTCCAGCGAGCAGGTAGCCTCAAGGGTGGGCATCAACACGCGCTTTTCCGGCGACAGAACCTTGGCGGTCTCGCCCATAAAGCGCACGCCGGCCACCACCAGGGTGGAGGCTTCGTGGCGGGCGCCGAAGCGCGCCATCTCCAGCGAGTCCGCCACGCAGCCGCCGCTTTCCTCGGCCAGCTGCTGGATGGCGTCGTCGGTATAGTAGTGCGCCACCAGCACGGCGTTTTCGTCCTGCAGCAGCCGCTTGATTTCGGCCACGCGGGCCTCGTCCTCGGCGGCAATACGGGTGGGGCAATAGGCCGTCGGGGCAAGCGTGTCGGCGCCTGCCCGGGAAGTCATTATCGTCATTGTGTCTACCACTGCGATAAAACAGGGAATCCCCCTGCTGTTCACTGATCGCGGCGCACGCGCCTTGCATGCGCCGCGCCCTAGCGGGCGGCCTGCGCGTCTTTCGCGGTGGCCGGCCCGTACGTTTCTCGACCATATTGCCGGGCAACGCCCGCGCCTGGCAAGCGCCCCAAAAACAAAACGCCCCCGGCAGAAGACTGCCGGGGGCGCTAAATCTGGTGGGTCGTGCAGGATTCGAACCTGCGACCAATTGGTTAAAAGCCAACTGCTCTACCAACTGAGCTAACGACCCTTCACAGGGCTCGAATGGTGGGTCGTGCAGGATTCGAACCTGCGACCAATTGGTTAAAAGCCAACTGCTCTACCAACTGAGCTAACGACCCCCTCGAACGGATGCATATACTACGGATCTGGCCTGCCGGTCGCAAGCGTTTTTTCGCTTTTCCCGATAAACTTATCGGCGCGGGCGTTTCGTTTTGGGCTTGCGCATGGCCTGTACCGGGCGGCGCTTGTTCTTGTCCCGGCTCCAGCGGTTTTTCTCCTCCGGGGTCAACTCCGGCACCTTGCGCGCGGGCAGGTCGGCAAGGGCGGCGAGATCGTCGACTTCGTCCTGACCGAGCTCCACCCATTCGCCGGCCTTGGCCCGCTTGTCGAGGAAGATATTGCCGTAGCGCACGCGCTTCAAGCGGCTGACGGTGAGCGCCTGGGACTCCCAGAGGCGGCGCACCTCGCGGTTGCGGCCTTCCAGCAGCACCACGTGAAACCAGGTGTTGATGCCTTCGCCGCCGAACTCCTGAACGTCGGTAAAGCGCGCCGGGCCGTCTTCTAGCATCACGCCTTCGACCATGGCAACGACGTTTTCCTGCTTGACCTCGCCCATCACCCGCACGGCGTATTCGCGCTCGACCTGGGTCGAGGGGTGCATCAAACGGTTGGCCAGCTCGCCGTCGGTGGTAAACAGCAAAAGCCCGCTGGTGTTGATGTCCAGCCGGCCGATGGCGATCCAGCGCTCGCCCTTCAGACGGGGCAGGCGCTCGAATACCGTGCGCCGCCCTTCGGGGTCCTTGCGGGTGCAAAGCTCGCCTTCGGGCTTGTTGTACATGATCACCCGGCGCGGGGTTTCCTGCTCGGCTTTCAGCGTCACCGGGCGCTCGTCGAAGGCGACGCTGTCGCGCGGCTCTACGCGGTCGCCAAGGCTTGCAAGCTTGCCGTTGACCTTGACGCGCCCGGCGGTAATGGCGGTTTCCATTTCCCGGCGGGAGCCGAAACCGGCCCGGGCCAGCACTTTCTGCAGCTTTTCGCCGCTGGGAGCCGGCTTGCTGTCGGGGGTTTTATTCTGACTCATGGTCGTCTGACCTCGCGTGGTTCTCGTCCGGGCGCTCGTCGTCATCGTCCGCGCGCCCGGCGCGGGCCGCCAGCCTGGCCTCCAGATCGGCGAAGCTCAGCGGCCGGGTTAACGCCGTCTCGGCGTGGTGGTCGGCATCGCTTTCTTCCGGCGCTGCCGTCTCGGGGGGCGCATCGTGGCGCGTTTTTTCATCGGCGGCAAGGGGTTTTGCCGGCTCGTCGCCGCCGGCTTCTTCCGCGGCCTCTTCATCGTCGGTATCGCCGGTCAGCTCGTGCATGGGCGGCAGCGCATCCAGCGTCTTGAGGCCGAAGTCGTCGAGAAAGCTCCGGGTGGTGGCATAAACGCCCGGCCGGCCGGGGACGTCGCGATGGCCGACAATGCGGATCCAGCCGCGCTCGGCGAGCGTGCGCATGATGGAGCTTGAAACGCTGACCCCGCGCACCTCTTCGATGTCGCCCCGGGTCACCGGC
This sequence comes from Halomonas garicola, assembly GCF_031935715.1. Taxonomy (GTDB): domain Bacteria; phylum Pseudomonadota; class Gammaproteobacteria; order Pseudomonadales; family Halomonadaceae; genus Vreelandella; species Vreelandella garicola. Next base: position 94,963 of record NZ_JASSZF010000001.1, read on the forward strand.
TGGCGGTAGGCAATCAGCGCAAGCGTCTCCAGCAGCGCCCGGGAATAGCGTGCCGGGCGCTCGTCCCACAGCCGCGAGACCCAGGGCGAAAGCCTGGGGCGAATGCGCAGCTGATGGCCGGAAGCGCTTTCCACCAGCTCCAGCGCGCCGCTTTGGTGGCGCTCGTGCAGCCGGGAGAGCGCCAGGCGCAGCTCGCCCCGGGCCGGGCGCTCGGCCTCGGCAAACAGCGTTTCCAGCCGGTCCACCGGGAGCGGCTCGCCGGCGGCCAACAGCGCCGCCTCGATGATGTCGTCAAGGGTGATGCCCTCGCTCATGGCGCGTCCTCGTCGGCAAAGGCGGACTCGCCGCCGCGGTCGTGAGAGGAATCGTGAAGGCCTGGGTCATCAAGCCCCGGCGCATGGTCTTGGGTATCGCCAGACTCGGCGAGCCGGGCGCGAACGTGGATGGGCGACAGCGGCGCGTTCTGCACGATCTCGATCATCGCCTCCTTGGCCAGCTCCAGAATCGCCATGAAGGTGACCACCACCCCGGCGCGGCCTTCTTCCAGGGTGAACAGCGACTCAAAAGGGGTGTAGCGCTCGGCGCTCAGCGCCTCCATGATGCGCAGCATGCGCTCCCGGGTGGAGAGCACTTCGCGGCTGATCTGGTGCTGCTGGTTAAGCTCGGCGCGCTTGAGGATGCCGCTCATGGCGCCGAGCAGCTCGTCAAGCTCCACCTCAGGGTGAATCACCCGGGCGTCAAGCGCCGGCACCTCGACCCGGGCGCTGAACCAGTCGCGCCCGGTGCGCGGCAGGGTATCCAGAGTCTCGGCGGCCTCTTTCAAGCGCTCGTATTCCTGGAGCCGGCGGATCAGCTCGGCCCGGGGGTCTTCCTCTTCGTCCTCGTCTTCCCGGGGCGGGCGCGGCAGCAGCGTGCGCGACTTGATCTCGGCAAGCATCGCCGCCATCAGCAGGTATTCCCCGGCAAGCTCGATCTGCATCGCCTTCATCAGCTCCACGTACTCGATGTACTGGTGGGTGATCGCGGCAACGTTGACGCTCAAAATATCCAGGTTCTGACGGCGAATCAGATACAAAAGCAGGTCCAGCGGGCCTTCAAACGCCTCCAGAAACACCCGCAGCGCTTCCGGCGGAATGTACAAATCCTCCGGCAGCTGGGTTATCGGCTCGTCAAACAGCAGCGCAAGCGCCCCGGAGACCGGCTCACTAGCGGTCCCGGCGGCGTCGGGGCTGGACGAATGATCGGCGGCGGGCGTCTCGCTCACGCGGGCGTCTCTCTTGAAGGGCGCATTCAGGGGCTAAAACAGTGGCTCAGTCTAGCAAACTTGTGCCGTTGGCGAACGGCTAGCCGGCGTCGGCGGCGCAGCGATAGCGCCCGGCGTAGTCGAAAAGCTTCTCGCGGACCTTGAAATATCGCCCGGCCAGACGGCCAACGACGAAGTCCGGATGGCGCAGCCGCTCGCGCCCGGCCACTACTTCTTCGGGCGTGGTCGGCACCCAGCCGATGCCCGGGGCGCGCAGGTGACGGCGCAAGAACACCGCCTGAAAGGCCCGGCGCTGGGCGGCGGTTTCCAGGGCGAACCATTCGTCAAGCGTGGCGCCGTCCTCATCGTGGTAGGTAATTTTCAGCCGCGGCAGGCCCCGGCCATTAGTCGTGGATTCGATCTGCATACCGGACACCCGTAGCACTCGGGCATCTTTCAGCTTGAGCGCGTCGCGCAGCTTGTCGTCGGCGTCAACCAAAAGCCGCTGGCAGCCGTGGCAGCGCCGGGCGGCGATGTCGTTTTCCGCACCGCATTCGTCGCAGGTCTTGAAGCGAAAGCGAAACGAGCACTGGCGCGGTTTACCGGCGCCCGACGCCGCGCCATCCTGACTCTCCTCCTCTTCCACCAGCCCGTGGCAGCGCCGGCCGTAGTGCTCGATGATCAGCTCGCCGTCACGCTTGCCCCAGAAAAGGTTGGCGTGCTCGCACTCGGGGCAGATGACCTGGACGGGCTCGCTGTCGCTTGCCGGGCGCGGCTCGCCCACCTCCGGAGCATAGGTGTCCCAGGGGTTGCCGGCATAGTCGAGAATCAAACAGTCGGTCTTGGCAGGCGACAGCCTGAGCCCCCGGCCGATGATCTGCTGGTAGAGACTCGCCGACTCCGTGGGGCGCAAAATCGCGATCACGTCCACGTGGGGCGCGTCAAAGCCGGTGGTCAGCACCGCGACGTTGACCAGATACTTGATCTCGCGCGCCTTGAACGCAGCAATGGTCGCGGTGCGCTCGCGCGCCTCGGTCGCGCCGGTAATCAAGGCGGCCTCGCCGTCGGGCAGGTAGCCCAGCACCTCCTCGGCGTGCTCCACCGTGGCGGCAAAGATCATCACCCCCCGGCGCGTCTCCGCCCGGGCGATGATATCGGCGACGATGCCCGGGGTGGCGCGGCTGCCCGCTACCACGCGGTTCATCGCCGCTTCGCTGAAGGCGCCGCTCTCGGTGGTTGCAAGGCCGGCGAAGTCGTAGTGCTCGATAGCCATGTCCAGCCGCGTGGGGGCGGCGAGATAGCCCTGCTTGACCATCAGCCGCAGCGGCTGCTCGAACACGCAGTCGCGAAAAAAGCAGTCGTCGTCGCCGCGCACCATGCCGTGGTGGTGGCGATGATAGATAAAGCCCTGCCCCAGCCGGTACGGCGTGGCGGTCAGGCCAAGAATCTTCAAATTCGGGTTTTTCTCGCGCAGGTGATCGATCACCCGGCGGTAGCCGGTATTTTCATCCAGCGAGACCCGGTGGCACTCGTCGATCACCAGCAGAGTGAAATTGCCGTCAGCAAAGCGCTCGGGGCTATTCACCACCGACTGCACCGAGCCGAACACTACCTGGCGCCCGGCCTCCTTGCGCTTGAGCCCGGCGCTGAAGATATCCGCGGTCAGGCCGTAGGCCTCGTACTTGGCGTGGTTCTGCTCGACCAGCTCGCGCACGTGGGCGAGCACCAGCACCCGACCCCGGGCCAGGCGGGCTAGCTCCGCGATCACCAGCGACTTGCCGCTGCCGGTGGGCAGCACCACCACGGCGGGATCGCTCGTGGCGCGAAAGTGCGCCACCACCCGCGAAACGGCCTCGCGCTGGTAAGGACGCAGGGTGGGGACGGGCGGATTCGTGGCGGCGGCGGAAGAAGCGGGATCGGCAGCAATCATGCGGTCAGGATACCGCTGCCGGGCCGGCCCGCGCCAGCCGGCTTAGGGGGTGGCCTTGCGCTTCTCCCACACTTCGACGGCCGCGGCGAGGTCTTCAAGCGAGGCGCCCACCGACTTGAACAGGGTGATGGCCTCGGGGCCGCTGCGCCCTTTTCTGCTGCCCTGCAGCAGCTCGGCAAGCTCTCCGCGGATGTCGCCCAAGGCAAAGCCGCCCTCGTCGACGGCCTGCAGGATATCCCCGGCCTCCCCCTTCGCGCCGGCGTAGGTGTCGACAAACACCTCGCTGCGGGCCAGGCAGTCGGCGTCGGTCTCGCGCATGTCGGGACGAAACGCGCCGATCAGGTCAAGGTGCGCCCCCGGAGAAAGCCACCGGCCGCGAATCAGCGGCCGAGTGGCAAGCGTCACGCAGCTGATCACGTCGGCATCGGCACAGGCATCTTCCAGGTCGGTCACCGCTTCGGTGTCAAAGCGGTCGGCGTACTCGGCGGCGAGGCGCTCGGCCTTGGCGGGGCTGCGCCCCCAGATACGCACTCGGCGTATCGGACGCACGGCGGCGTGGGCTTCAATGACCATGGGCGCCAGCCTCCCGGTGCCGACCACCAGCAGGGTTTCGGCGTCTTCCCGCGAAAGCTTGCGAGCGGCCAGCGCCGAGGCCGCGGCAGTGCGCCGGCGGGTCAACTCGCCGCCGTCGATGCAGGCCAGAGGGCGCCCGTGCGCGCCCTCGCTGAGCAGATAGACGCCGGCAATCGCCGGCAGCCCGTAGTCCGCATTCTGGGGAAAGACGTTGACCATCTTGACGCCGATGTAGCCGTCCGGCTCCCAGGCCGGCATCAGCAGCATGGTGGCTTCGCCATCGGGCCGCTGCATGGCGTGGTGGTGGCGCGCCGGCGACTCGACGCCGCCGCAAAAGGCGTGCGCCAGACGCTCGATCAGCGCCTCCCAGTCAAGCGCCTCGGCCACCTCGGCCGCCGTGATCACGCGCACGATCAGCCTTCCGGAAGCGCCGCGACGGCCATGATCTCGACCTTCCAGTCGGGGTTGGCAAGCCCGGCCTCCACGGCGGCGCGCACCGGCGGCCGACCCGGCGCTACCCAGGCATCCCAGACGCTGTTCATGTCGGCGAACTCTTCCATGCTGGATACCCAGATCTGCGCGGAAATCAGCCGGGTTTTGTCAGTGCCGGCCCGGGCAAGCAGATCGTCAATGCGCGCCAGCACCTGTTCGGTTTGTTCGCGCATGTTGGCCGTAGCGTCGCTTGGCACCTGCCCGGACAGGTAGACGGTGCCGTTGTGGATGACGTATTTGCTCATGCGTTCGCTGCTGTCGTGGTGCGTCAGGGTCATGATATTCCTCGCTGTTGGTGATGGTGGATAAGATATTGATTCAACGCGCTTAGGCCTGCGCTCAAGCTACACTGAAGCCGCGCATAAACGCGGTCAAGTTGTGCTCGAGCGCCGCCGTGGGGTAGCCGCCCTCCTGAACCAGCACCGTCGGCAGCGCCAGCGCGGCCAGCCGCCGGCCAATGCGGGTAAAGTCCTCGGTTTCCAGCCTCAGCCCGGCCAGCGGATCGTCCTTGTGGGCGTCGAGCCCCAGGGGCACCACCAGCGCCCCGGGCTGAAAGTCGTCCAGGCGTTCGATCAGCCGATCAAGCTCGGCCAGAAAGGCCTCCCCGCCGCTGCCCAGGGGGAGCGGCAAATTGACGTTGGCCCCCAGCCCGTCGCCTTCGCCCGTCTCGTCGGCGCCGCCCCAGAAAAAGGGGTAAAAATCGGCGGGATCGGCGTGCAGCGAGCCGGTCCAGATATCGCCGCGCCGGTAGAAGATGTCCTGGGTGCCGTTGCCGTGGTGCAGGTCCACGTCGAGAATCGCCACGCGGTCGAAGCGTTCGCGCAGCACCGTGGCGGCCAGGGCCGAATTGTTGAGAAAGCAGAAGCCTCCGGCCCGCTCCGGGCCTGCATGATGCCCCGGCGGACGGCACAGCGCATAGGCGCTGCGCTCACCGCCGAGCACCGATTCGGCGGCGGCCTGGGCGGTCGCGGCGCTGGCCAGGACGCCCGCATGGCTATCCGCGCCGAGCGGGCAGGCCATATCGTGCAGATGCCAGCCGGCCTGGCCGACCGGGTGGCGCGGATAGTGGGCACCGCCGCCGCAGGGGTGCACGTTGGGCACCACGGTCTCGGCGGCATCCGGCAGCGCCTGCCAGCGGGTATGGATGGTCTCGAGGAAATCGAGATAGCGCGGGCTATGGATACGGCTTAAACGTTCGCGCAGCCGCCGGGTATCGACTTCGTCGGGCGCGGCGGTCGCCAGCCCCAGAGCCGCCAGCCCGCGGGTCAGCAGCTCGGCGCGCAGCGGACGTTCCGGCGACGGCGCGGGTCGCCCCTGCAGCCAGAAGCTTCCGGGGTCGTGGCGCTGCTGGTCGGGATGGTAGAAAACCTTCATGCAACGTTACCTCGATAGACCCTTTCGTGTTCGCTAAGTCTTGGGTGATAAGCCCTGCGTTACTTGAGCAGCGAGGGGATCCAGGTGGACAGCGCCGGGAACGTCACGACCAGCAGGATCACCGCGGCAAAGGCGATATAGAACGGAAGCGAGGCAATAATCGCCCGCTCAAAGGGCACGTTGGCGATACGGGCCGCCGTCATCAGCGTCATCCCCACCGGCGGCGTGACGTTGGAAATGTTGAGCACCACGATCATCAGGATGGCAAAATGCAGCGGATCCACGCCCAGCTGAACCATTGCCGGCACCAGCACCGGCGCCACTACCACCAGCGCCGGCAGGACGTCCATCACGGTGCCGATCAGCAGCAGCAGCGCGCACACCAGCAATAGCTGAAGGAACATGGAGTCGCTCAGGGTGGTAATCAGCCCCGCCGCGTCCCGGGCGATGCCCGAACGGGTCACGAACCAGCCGAGCACCGCCGAGGTCGCCAGCAGAAAAAACACCACCCCCGAGAAGCGCACGGTCACCACCAGCGCCTGCCAGATCTTCTGCCAGGTCAGGTTGCGGTAAAACACCACGCCGATGACGATGGCATAGACCGCGGCGAAGCCCGACGCTTCGGTGATGGTGGTCAGCCCCGAGAGGATGCCGCCAAGGATGATCAGCGGTACGATCATCGCCGGCAGGGCCACCAGGAAAGCGACCCACGCCACCTTGAGCGGCGTCGGCGCCTGCTTGGGATAGCCACGCTTCCAGGCCAGGAAAAAGCTCACCGCCAGCAGCGCCACGGCCATCAGCAGGCCGGGAATAATACCGCCGGCAAAGAGGTCGATCACCGAAATATCGCGCAGCAGGGTCGCGTAGATCACCATCACCACGCTGGGCGGAATAATCGGCCCGATAATCGACGAGCAGGCGGTAATCGCGGCGGCATACTCGGCGTCGTAGCCCTGCTTTTTCATCTCGGGGATCATGATCTTGCCGATGGCCACGGTATCGGTGATCGCGGCCCCGGTCAGCCCGGCGAAAAACACCGACACCGAAATATTGACGTGGGCCAGCGCGCCGCGCACCTGCCCAAAAAGCGCATTGTTGAAGGCGATCAGCTTCTGCGTCAGGCCCCCCTGATTCATCAGTTCGGCCGTGAAGATGAAGTAAGGCACGGCGATCAGCATAAATCCCGAAACCCCGGAAAACATGCGGTCGGCGATGATCCCGAGCATGCGCTCGCCGCCCATGGCAAAACCGCCGGCCAGGCCGGAGAGCGCCATCACCACGGCCACCGGCGTACCGATCAGCAACAGCACCACAAAGGCAATAATGGCGGGCATCATGAGCGCTTCTCCCCGTCGCCGGCATCGATGAGCTCTTCGATGATCGTCTCGTCATCGAGGAAGTGTTCGAGCAAGGCAAAGCCCTGCACCAGGTGCAACAGAATAATGGCGCCGCTCAGGGGCAGCACCACGGCAGTAAACTTGGCGGACACCTGAATCTGGTCGGATACCATGTAGACTTGGCGGGCGCTTTCGAAATAGCCCCAGCCGTACCACAGCAGCAGCGCGCCAAAGAGCGCGATCACCCCAAGGCAGAGGGCCGCGGCCAGCTTCAGAAGGGCCCGGGGCAGGGTTCGAACCAGCAGCGTCATGGCCACGTGCTCGCCGTAGCGCAGCGAAATGGTCATGGACAGAAAGCCGATCCAGGGCAGGAAAAGCCGCGCCAGGGAGTAGGTCCAGCTCAGGCTGCTGCCGGTAAACAGCTTGTAGGTGAAGGCCGTGAAGGAAATGCCCAGCATGACCAGCACGCAGGCCACGCAGAGCACGATCGCCGCCTGGTTGACCCAGTCACTCAGGCGGCGGAGAGGCGTCAGAAAGCGCATCGGCAAACCTCACAGGCTTCAAAAGCCGGCCGGCAGCGCCGGCCGACGTTGACGGAGGGGGTGACAAAGCGTCACTGGCCGTAGTTGGCCATGTCCGACTGTTTGACCTCCTCCCCGACGCGGTCAACCTCGTTGAGGAAGGCGTCGACCTTCTCGGCCTCGAGGCCGAAGTCGTTGACGATCCAGTCCTTCCAGGCAGGCCGTGCGATCTCGGCCATGCGGTCGCGCTCCTCGGCGGGCATGAGGTAGCACTCCTTGAAGATCTCGCAGGACTCCTGCCAGCCGGCCGTGGCAAGCGCCGCGGACATGCCGTGGCCAATCTCGATGGCTTCGCGTGCCGAGGTAATGATGGCTTCCTGCTGATCCTCGGTCAGGCTCTGGTACCAGTCTTCGCTGACCAGCCAGGCGGCGCTGTTATAGACGTGGCCGGTCAGGGTGGTGTAGTCGGTCACCTCGTCGAAGTTAAAGGTGGTGTTGAGCACCGTGGCGTTAAACTGGCCGTCGGCCAGGCCGGTTTCCAGCGCCGTGATGACTTCGCCCCAGGGCAGCGGCGTGGCGGAGGCGCCCAGCGCCTTCATGATGGCGACGTGCCCGGGGTTCTCCTCGGTGCGAATATTGAGCCCCTCGAGATCCTCCACCGTCTTGATTGGACGCACGTTGTTGGTGAAGGCCACGAAGCCACCGCCGTCGTCGAAGGTTCCCAGGTAACGCATATTGGTTTCTTCAACGGTACCGGCCATCAGATCGGCAAACCAGTCGCCGTCGAGAAAAGCCCAGGCCTGGCGCCAGTTGTCGAACACGAAAGGCGCGGTCATCAGCTGGTAGTCGTCGTAGTAGGACGACATGGCGCCGGTGGTGATAATGGTCGACTGCAGGGTGCGTCCGCCCTGGACTTCCTTGGCGGTATCGACTTCCGATCCCAGCTGGCTGTTGCCGAAGATGTTCACCTTGATGGCGCCGTCGGTACGCGTATCGACCAGGTCCTTGAAGCGTATCAGGGCCGGATAAACCGAGTTGTTGCTCATGTTTTCGGGCAGGATGGTGGCAATCGCCATTTCGTTGGCTTGCGCCTGGGCGGCGGCCATGGCCAGCGGCAAGGCTGCCAGTGCAGCCATACGCGAATACGTCTTGATGGGCATATGCGCAGACTCTCTTGTCATTATTGTGTGCTGTGTCCAATCGCCAGTAGAACGACCGGCAAAGGCTGAACCGGCAAAGCGGCAAATGCCAAAAGACGGTGAGCCGATAGCTTATCTGTCGCGTCGTCGTTTCCAGCGTTGCCATTCCAACATAGGCCGGACTAACCCAATGAGCAAACCCAGCCCGGCCAACTTAGACGAAATGCTCAGCGGTAACAGACCATTGGGCCGATGCAGCGTCGGCGCTGGGGCACAGGCGTTACTTACCCGCAGAAACGGGGGCTTCCGGCGGCTGAACAAACTGAGCAACCCGGATGGCCGTAAGCTCTGCCCGGACAATATCTAGATGGGCGATATTACCCAGCACATCGACCTCACCGTCGATCAGCGGCGCCACGCTTTCGCGGTATTGTCCGACGCGCATGCTTTCGTCGTTGGCCCCTGCCAGTAGCAGCACTCGCCCACTAATCGCCGCAAGATCGCGCTGCCAGTCGCGCGGCGCCATGGCCTGCTGCATACGGTACGAATACGCCGGCGTGGCGTACTCGTCGCGCATGCTTTGCGGCAGGTTGAAGCGCACCACCTTCGCCCCCGAGGCGGCGTGAACGCCGAGCTTTTCCAAAAGGCCGATCAGCACAATGCGCCCGACGTTGGCCTGCGCCCAGCCGCCGGCTTTTTGGCGCGTCGTCGGTGCATCGTGGCCCAAATACGGCGCCAGCAGCACGTAGTCGTCGATCGCCTCAGCAAAGCGCCCGCCACCCGTGCGCACGGCCAGGCCGCCGCCGGACGAGTGGCCGATGAGCACCACGCGCTCGACCCGCTGGCGCTGCCTGACATGCTCGATGAGATCGACGATATCGCGCTGCGGCTGGGCCACCGCATCCACGTCGCCCCGGCGTTTGGGGTCGCGGCCGTGGCCGCGGATATCCGGCGTGACCACATGCGCCGCGCCCTGCTCGACAAGTTTCCGGGCCAGCGGGCCGAGGTAGCGGCTGTCGCTGCCCGAGCCATGGAGGATAATCGCCAGCGTCTTTGCCGTTGTCCCTGTCGCCGCTGCTTGCGGTGCGGTCGGGTCGTCGACGTCATAGTCGCGATAGTCAAGCCGCGTGCCGTCTCGGGCCGTATAGTGGGATAGCGGCGCGGGGGAAAGCCCCTCGGTCACTCCGTCGAAGTTCATCCTGCTGCTTGGCTGGCTCACGGCGTCAGGAACCGGCCAACGCCATAGCCATGTAACAGCCGCCACTGCCAGAAAAAGCGCGCCTGCCGTTATGATCAGCCCTTTGCTCATGACGCCTCCGCGTTAGCCACCTCTAACAGCGTAGTAGTCAGGCAGGCCAAAAGACGCAAGAGGCTCAGCTACCCAGCGGCAGAAGGCCGTTAAGCAGCAGGTAGCCCGGCACCCAGCCGGTGACCACGCCAAGGCCGAGCCGGCCATTCACTGACATCAATGCTAAAATGGCCTCCCTTTTCTGACATGACGCTTTTCACGCTGAAGGCTGCCCATGATCTACATCGACAACGAAGGCATCACCGACCCCCACGTCAACCTCGCCATTGAGGAGCACTGCATTCGCCACCTCCCCGCCGGCGAGGACTACCTGCTGTTCTACATCAACGCGCCTTCCATCATTATCGGCCGCAACCAGAACACCCTGGAAGAGATCCACCAGGCCTATATCGACGAGCACGGCATCCACGTGGTGCGGCGGATTTCCGGCGGCGGCGCGGTCTACCACGATCAGGGCAACCTCAACTTCAGCTTTCTCACCGACTTTTCCAAAGACAAGCTGAATAACTTCAAACAGTTTGCCACGCCCATCATCGAAGTGCTCAACGGCATGGGCGTGGCGGCCGAGATGAAGGGCCGCAACGACATCGTGGTGGGCGACAAAAAGATCTCCGGCAACGCCCAGTTCTCCTCGACCAGGCGCATGTTCAACCACGGCACTCTGCTGCTGGACTGCGACTTGAGCCAGGTCAGCCGGGCGCTGGACGTGAAGATGACCAAGATAACGTCCAAGGGCCACAAGTCTTCCCGGTCGCGTGTGGCCAACATCGCCGAGTTTCTCGACGCGCCGCTTTCCACCGAGGCATTCAAGGAAAAAATCCTCGACGGCATCTTCCCCGACGGCGCCGAGCGCCAAACCTACCGTCTGACCGAGCAGGACTGGGAAAGCATCAACGCCCTGGTCGAGGAAAAGTACGGCCGCTGGGAGTGGAACTACGGCCGCTCGCCGGAATTCGATATCCAGCGCACTCGCCACTTTGCCGCCGGCATCATTGATTTCCGCCTCAAGGTCAAGCGCGGCGGCACGATCGAGAACGTCAAGATCTACGGCGACTTCTTCGGCCAGCACCCGGTCAGCGATATCGAAGAGGCGCTTGTCGGCGTGCGCTATGACCGGCAGGACATCGAGGCGGCGCTTGCCGGCTTTGACCTCTACGCCTACTTCGGCGACGTCGACCGTACCGAGTTTATCAACCTGATCTACGGGCCGGATGAAGCGTAGCGGATAAAAGCCGGTCACAAAAAAGCGCCCGCATTGGCGGGCGCTTTTGTCGGCGTTAAACAGCGTGGCGAATTATCCCAGCCATACCCGGGCGTTGCGGAACATGCGCAGCCAGGCGCCGTCGTCCTGCCAGTCTTTCGGCCGCCAGGAGTTGGTTACCGCGCGGGTGACCCGCTCGGGGTGCGGCATCATCGCGGTGACGCGGCCGTCCGGCGTGGTCAGCCCGGTAATGCCTGAGGCGGAGCCGTTGGGGTTGGCCGGGTAGCGGGTGGTGACCTGGCCGTAATGATCCACGTAGCGCAGCGCGATCTGCCCGCCGGACTGCATCTGGCGCAGGTGGGCACTGTCGTTGAAATGCGCCCGACCTTCGCCGTGGGCCACGGCAATGGGCAGCATGGAACCTTCCATGCCCTTGAGCATGATCGACGGCGTTTCCTCGACCCGCACCATGGCCACGCGGGCCTCGAACTGCTCGGACTCGTTGCGTACGAAGCCCGGCCAGCTTTCTGCCCCGGGGATCAGCGGCTTGAGCTGGGAGAGCATCTGGCAGCCGTTGCACACGCCGAGCGTAAAGCTGTCGTCGCGCTGGAAAAAGCCGGCAAACTGCTCCCGGGCCCGGGGGTTGAACAGAATCGACTTGGCCCAGCCGCCGCCGGCGCCCAGCACGTCGCCGTAGGAGAAGCCGCCGCAGGCCGCCAGGCCCTTGAACTGATCAAGAGAAACCCGCCCTTCGAGGATGTCGCTCATGTGCACGTCGATGGCGTCAAAGCCGGCCTTGTCGAAGGCCCAGGCCATTTCCGTCTGGCCATTGACGCCCTGCTCGCGGAGGATCGCCACGGCGGGCCTGGCAAGGTTGATGAAGGGCGCGGCGATGTCTTCGTCGACATCGAACGACGGCTCGGCGAAGAGTCCCGGATCCCGGGCGTCGAGCAGGCTGTCGAACTCGTTTTTGGCGCACTCGGGATTGTCGCGCAGCGCCTGCATGCGGTAGCTGGTCTCACTCCAGGTGCGCTGGGTCAGCTGGCGGGTGGTTTCCAACAGCGGCTCTTCAAACAGCGTCACCCGCACCTGGTCGTCGTAGCGCGGACGAGCAATCACGCCGCAGGTTTCAATGCCCGCCATGGCAAACTGCGTCAGCACTTCGGCGGTGTGTTCGCGGCTGACCTGAATCACCGCCCCCAGCTCTTCGGTAAACAGCGCGCTGACCGCATCCACCGGCTGGTCGATAAGCCAGTCGAGCTTGATCTCAAGCCCCGAGTGGGCGGCAAAGGCCATTTCCAACAGGGTGACGATCAGTCCGCCGTCGCTGCGGTCGTGATAGGCCAGAAGTTTGCCGTCGCGGTTGAGCCCCTGGATGACGCTGAAAAACGCCTTGATGTCTTCGGCGTCGTCCACGTCCGGGCAGGCTTTCCCCAGCTGGCCGTAGACCTGGCCCAGCGCCGAGCCGCCGAGGCGGTTCTGGCCGTCGCCCAGATCGATCAGGATCAGATCGGACTCGTCCTGGTCAAGATTGATCTGCGGGGTGAGCGTGGCCATGGCATCCACCACCGGAGCAAAGCCGGTGACCGCCAGCGACAGCGGCGACGTCACGCTCTTGTCCCGGGTGACGTCGTTGTCGTCGGTGTCCTGCCAGGCGGTGCGCATGGACATGGAGTCCTTGCCCACGGGAATGGCGATGCCCAGGTCCGGGCACAGCTCCATGCCCACGGCGTAGACGGCATCGTAAAGCGCCTGATTTTCGCCCGGGTGGTCGGCCGCACTCATCCAGTTGGCCGACAGCTTGATATCGGCAAGGCGCGCAATCGGCGCGCAGGCCAGGTTGGTGACCGCCTCGGCCACGGCCAGCCGTGCGCTTGCCGCCGGGTCGAGCAGCGCCACCGGCGCCCGCTCGCCCAGGGCCATGGCTTCGCCGGCGTGGGTATCAAAGCTTGCCGTGGTCACCGCGGCGTCGGCCACCGGCACCTGCCAGGGGCCGACCATCTGGTCGCGTGCCACGAGACCTGTGATGGAGCGGTCGCCAATGGTGATCAAAAAACTCTTGGACGCCACTGCCGGCAGGCGCAGCACGCGGCTGAGCGCTTCGCGGAGATCAAGGTTGTCGAGCATCATGTCCGAGCGCTCGGGCGACTGACGCTCGAATTCGCGCTGCATCCGCGGCGTCTTGCCGAACAGCACGCTCATGGGCAAATCCACCGGCCGGGTGTTGAAGTGGCCGTCGTGGATTTCCAGATGATGATCTTCAAGCGCCTCGCCGACCACGGCGTAGGGGCAGCGCTCCCGGCGGCACAGCGCCTCGAAGGTCTCAAGATCCTCCGGCGCCACCGCGAGCACGTAGCGCTCCTGGGCTTCGTTACACCAGATTTCCAGCGGGCTCATGCCCGGCTCGGCGCTGGGGACGTCGCGCAGCGCAAAACGCCCGCCGCGGCCGGCGTCCTTCACCAGCTCCGGCAGGGCGTTTGACAGCCCGCCGGCGCCGACGTCGTGGATGAAGCGCAGCGGGTTATGATCCCCCAGCGCCCAGCAGCGGTCGATAACTTCCTGGGCGCGGCGCTCAAGCTCGGGGTTTTCCCGCTGCACCGAAGCAAAATCCAGATCGGCGCTGGACACCCCTGAAGCCATGCTCGACGCCGCGCCGCCGCCAAGGCCAATGAGCATCGCCGGCCCGCCCATGACGATCAGCTTGCCGCCTACGGGGATCTCGCCCTTCTGCACGTGCTGGGCGCGGATGTTGCCGTAGCCGCCGGCGAGCATGATGGGCTTGTGGTAGCCGCGCCGCTCGACGCCGTCGTTGCTGAGCACGTCCTGCTCGTAGGTACGAAAGTAGCCGGCCAGGTTGGGCCGGCCGAACTCGTTGTTGAACGCCGCGCCGCCCACCGGGCCCTCGAGCATGATCGCAAGCGCCGACTGGATGCGCTCGGGCTTGCCGTAGTCGAAGGTTTCCCAGGGCTGGACGAACTCGGGGATACGCAGGTTGGAAACGCTGAAGCCTGAAAGCCCCGCCTTGGGCTTGCCGCCGATGCCGGTGGCGCCCTCGTCGCGGATCTCGCCGCCGGCGCCGGTGGCGGCGCCGGGGTACGGCGCGATGGCCGTGGGATGGTTGTGGGTTTCCACCTTCATCAGAATGTGGATGGGTTCGGGGTGGGCGCTATAGCGGGCGGTTTCGTCGGCCTGGCCGGTCAGCGGCGCGGGGAAGAAGCGCCCGCCCTGGGAGCCCTTGATCACCGCGGCGTTGTCGCTGTAGGCGGAAAAGACGTTGTCCGGCGAGCTGGCAAAGGTGTTCTTGATCATCTTGAACAGCGACTGGGGCTGCTCGACGCCGTCAACGGTCCAGTCGGCGTTGAAGATCTTGTGCCGACAGTGCTCAGAGTTGGCCTGGGCGAACATCATCAGCTCGACGTCGGTGGGGTTGCGCTCGAGCTCGGCAAAGGCCACCGCCAGGTAGTCGATTTCATCCTCGGCGAGCGCCAGCCCCAGCTCGCGGTTGGCCGTCACCAGCGCCTCGCGGCCGCCGCCCAGCACGTCGATGCTGGCAAGCGGTGCGGGCTCGCGGCGGGCAAACAGCTTGGCCGCATCCGAGGCGTCGAACAGCACGGTTTCCACCATGCGGTCGTGCAGCAGCGCAATCAGCGCCTCGAAGGCGTCTTCGTCCGGCGGCGTGGCGAAGGTGATCCGGTAGTCGATGCCGCGCTCGATGCGCGCCACCTTTTCCAGCCCGCAGTTATGGGCGATATCGGTCGCCTTGGACGACCACGGCGACAGAGTGCCGAGCCGCGGCACCACGAGAAAGCGCTGGGCGCCTTCCACCGCCGTCTCGCCCCGGGACCGGTCGGCGTGGTGGCCCTCCCAGCCGTAGTCCAGCAGCTCCACCAGGCGTTCGCGCTCCGCCTCCGGAAGCTCGCCGTGGTGGTCGACAAAGTGGACATAGTCAGCGGTCAGCGTTTCAACGTCGCCTACGCGCTCGCGCAGGGTTTCAAGCAGTCGCGCATGACGGAACGCGGAAAGGGCGGGGGCGCCTCGCAGTTCGAGCATATCCGGAAAGCCTCTAGAGCAGGAAAATTCGAGCAGGGAAATCACCAGGCCGCACAGCGGCAATTCGCGCCATGATACTGGAAAGCGCCTGACAGACGAAATCGCCCGGGTGACAGCCCGTCCGGGGCTTAGTATCGTTGCGCCATGTCAAATGCCGACACCCTGCCATGTTAACGCCGCCATGCTGACGCCAAGCCGCCATTTTTCCGCCCGCACCGGCGGCTACCTCGCCTGTGTCGCCGTTTTCCTGCTGGTGATGCTGCCGGCTTTTCCGCCGCTTCCGGAAGGCAAGCAACTGCGCGCCATCAAGCAGCGAGGCTTTCTCACCGTGCACACCCGCACCTCGCCCACGATCTATTATGAGGGGCGCCGCGGCCCTGGCGGATTCGAGTACGAGCTGGCGCGCCGCTTCGCCGACCACCTGGGCGTCAGCCTCAACCTCGAGGCCGACCACCACCTGAACGACGTCCTGCCCGCCGTACGCGACCGCGGGGATCTGGGCGCCGCGGGGCTGGTATTGACGTCGACCACGCCGGGCATCAGCTTCACCCGGCCAATTATCGACATGCAGCCGCTGCTGGTCTACCGGCGGGGGCTTCACGGCATTAGCGGCCCCGAAGACCTGGCCGGGCTTGAGATCGGCACGCTGCGCGGCGCCGAGGGCGCCGGCACCGCCGCTACCCTGCGCGAGCTGCAAAAGGACTATCCGGCGCTCAGCTGGAAAGAGTCCGGCGAGCTTGAAGTCGCCGACCTGCTGGCGCAGGTAGAAAACAACGACCTTGACGCCGCGGTGGTTTTCGCCCATCAGTTTCGCGTCAACCGGCTGTTTTTTAAAAACGTCGAGCGCGGCTTTCTGCTGGGCAAGCCAAGCTCCATGGTCTGGGCCCTCCCCGGCCGGCAAAACCTGGCCTTTTTGCAGCAGGCCAATCGCTTTCTCGACGACCTTCGGCAAAGCGGCGAGCTCTCCCGGCTGGTGAAGCGCTACTTCGGCCACGACGACTACCTGGAATACGTCGGCACGCGGACGTTTCTCGGCCACCTGGACTCGCGCCTGCCGCGCTACCGGACGCTTTTTCAGCAGGCCGCCCGCGATACCGGCTTTGACTGGCAGCTGCTCGCCGCCGTGGGCTATCAGGAGTCCCACTGGGACCCGGATGCCGTCTCGCCGACCGGGGTGCGCGGCCTGATGATGCTGACCTCGCCCACGGCACAGGACCTCGGCGTTACCAACCGGCGCAACCCGGCGCAAAGTATCGAGGGCGGCGCGCGCTACCTGCGCCAGCTGGAAAAGCGCCTGCCCGCGAGCGTCACCGGCGATGATCGCCTGTTCATGGCGCTGGCCGCCTATAACGTCGGCCTCGGCCACCTGTTCGATGCTCGGGACCTGGCCCGGATGCGCGGCGGCGACCCCGACCGCTGGCGCGACGTGCGCGAGGCCCTGCCGCTTTTACAGCAGCGCCAGTGGTACGAAAAGACCCGCTACGGCTACGCTCGGGGCGGCGAGCCGGTCATCTATGTGCGCAATATCCGCCGCTACTACGAAATGCTGAAATACGTCGAGCGCAGCCGCCAGCAGTTCTTCCAGCTCAATGAAAACGCCCCCTCTGGCGAAACGCTGATGCCGTTCGACCTGGTGCTGCCGCTGAATTAGCGGCCCCTTCAGACTCACCCGCGCCTGGCGGCAAAAAACTGCTTGAGCAGCCGCTTCGATGCCGGCGCCAGCACCCCCGGCGTCACCGCGACCCGATGATTGAACCACGGCTGCGCCAGCAGGTTGGCTCTGGACTCCACCATGCCCGTACGCGGCTCAGCGGCGGCGTACACCAGGCGCTCCAGGCGCGCGTTGACCGCCGCCCCCGCGCACATCATGCAGGGCTCCAGGGTCACAAACAGCGTGCAGCCGTCGAGCCGGTAGTTGCCAAGTGTCTGCCCCGCCGCGCGCAGCGCCTGCACCTCGGCATGGGCGCAGGGGTCGAGCGCGGTCACCGGGGCATTGTGAGCGGCGGCGATGATCTCGCCCGCCGCGCCTACCACCACCGCGCCTACCGGGACTTCGCCGGCGGCCGCCGCCCGATGCGCCTGGTCCAGAGCGCGGTGCATGTAATACTCATCGCTGCGCATGGCGCACAAACTCCGTTAAAGTAAGCAGACTGTCGCATAATACCCCAAGGAGTTGCCCCATGAATCACACGCCTGCACCCGGCACCGATGCCCTCGGCCAGCTGGTGGCGCTGCTGGATCTTGAGCCGCTCGAAGAGACGCTGTTTCGCGGCCAGAGCCAGGATCTGGGCCTGCCCCAGCTTTACGGCGGCCAGGTGCTCGGCCAGGCGCTGGCCGCAGCGTCGCACACCGTGCCCGACGAGCGTCGCCCCCACTCCCAGCACGGCTATTTTTTGCGCCCGGGCGACTCCCACCGCCCGGTGGTCTACCAGGTCGACAAGGTGCGCGACGGCGGTAGTTTCACCACCCGACGGGTCACCGCGATCCAGAAAGGCCGGCCGATCTTTTTTTGCAGCGCCTCGTTCCAGATCTCGGAAAAAAGTCCGCTGACCCACCAGCGGCCGATGCCCGAGGTGCCGAGTCCCGAGGCGCTGCTGCAAAAAAGCAGCGCGGCCCGGCACGCGCAGACCCTGGGCCACCCGAGCCGATTTCTTCCGGTTCCCCGGCCGCCGGGCGAGACCCACCCCGCCAGGCGCTGCCTGTGGTTCCGCTTTGACGGCACGCTGCCGGACGCCCCGGCACTGCATCGTCATCTACTATCCTACGCGTCCGACTTCAACCTGCTGAGCACCGCCCTTGAGCCCCACGGCGTCAGCTTCAGCGACCCGGGGCTACAGATCGCCAGCCTCGACCACGCCCTCTGGCTGCACGCCGACGCTCGCGTGGACGAGTGGCTTTTGTACGTCCTCGAATCCCCCTGGAGCGGCAGCGCCCGGGGCCTCGCTCAGGGCCATATCTACCGCCGCGACGGCACGCTTGTGGCCTCAACCGCCCAGGAAGGCCTGACCCGGCTGCACACCACCGCCGAAAGCTAGGCACAAAAACGCCGGCGCCCGCACAAAAGGCGGGCGCCGGCGCTGGCGTCAAGCAGGCCTAGAAAGCCGGATTAGCCACCGTAAACGGCACTGATGGACGACAGCGGATAGTGCGCGGGGAACGGCTTGCGCGCCACCCCCGAGTCCACGGCGGCCTGGGCCACGGCGGAAGACACGCGATCGAGCAGACGAATGTCCACCGGCGTAGGGATAATGTATTCGCGACCGAAGGTCATCTCGTCGCGCTCGTAGGCGTCGAGCACTTCCTGGGGTACCGGCTCCCGGGCCAGGTCGGCAATGGCGTGAACCGCCGCCACCTTCATTTCTTCGTTGATCGCCGTGGCGCGCACGTCCAGCGCCCCGCGGAAGATGAACGGGAAGCCCAGCACGTTGTTGACCTGGTTGGGGTAGTCCGAACGGCCGGTGGCCATGATCACGTCCGGGCGGGCCGCGCGGGCGTCGTCGGGATGAATCTCCGGATCCGGGTTGGAGCAGGCAAAGACCACGGGCGTTTTTGCCATCTTGCCAAGCTGCTCCTTGGACAGCAGGTTGGGGCCGGACAGGCCGACGAAAACGTCAGCACCTTCGATGACGTCGTCCAGGGTGCGCTTGTCGGTCTCGTTGGCAAACTGCGCCTTGTAGTCGTTGAGGTTGTCGCGTCCGGTGTGAATCACGCCCTTGCTGTCGAGCATGAAGATGTTTTCCCGGCGCACGCCGCAGGCAATCAGCAGGTTCATGCAGGCAATGGCCGCCGACCCAGCGCCCAGGCAGACCACGCGGGCGTCTTCGAGCTTTTTGCCGGCGATGTTCAAAGCATTGAGCATGCCCGCCGCGGTGACGATCGCGGTGCCGTGCTGGTCGTCGTGGAAGACCGGAATATTGCAGCGTTTGATCAGCTCGCGCTCGATCTCAAAACATTCCGGCGCCTTGATGTCTTCCAGGTTGATGCCGCCCCAGGTATCGGCAATGTTGGCGACGGTATCGATGAACGTCTGGGCGTCTTCGGTATCCACTTCGATATCCACCGAGTTGACGCCGGCAAAGCGCTTGAACAACACGCCCTTGCCTTCCATGACCGGCTTGCTCGCCTGGGCGCCCAGGTTCCCAAGGCCGAGGATGGCGGTGCCGTTGGAGATGACGGCGACCAGGTTCCCCTTGCCGGTATAGCGGTAGGCGTTTTCCACATCCTTGGCGATCTCGCGCACCGGCTCTGCCACGCCGGGGCTGTAGGCCAGCGCCAGATCCCGCGCGGTGGCGGTCGGCTTGGTGAGCTCTACCGAAAGTTTTCCGGGAATCGGCTTGGCGTGGTAGTCCAGAGCCGCCTGCTTGAATGCATCCTTCATGGTCAGAGTCCAGTTCAGCATTGAAAATGGAAAAGCGTTTCAGCGTATAGAAAAAACCAAACCGCCTCAAATGTATCAGCCACCCCAAAAGAAAGGCTATTTTCCTTCTTTTCCGCGTTTCTTTCGCGGCTTTTCGCCGCAAAAAAGCGCCTTAAGGCCGGGAGCGTCGGTCGCCGCCGGCGCGCCTCTCGCTTGCTCAGAGCGATTTATGGAAAAGTATTCCACAAAACGGCGCCGAACGCATGTTCTCGCTCCCCAAGCATAGCGGATTTTATCGTCAATACGACAAATGGCATAGGTCAGTGCGCGACACGGGGCGGCCGGCGGCAGCCGTTTTCCTCGCCAACACAAAAAACCCACGCCGAAAGCGTGGGTTGTGTCTTTCCGGGCGGTGCCGGGGCGGCGTTTAGCCGCGCTTCATGGCGGCGCCGAAGCGCTTGTTGAAGCGCTCGACGCGCCCGCCGGTGGTCGCCTGCTTCTGCTTGCCGGTGTAGAAGGGGTGGCAGTTGGAGCAAACGTCCAGAGAAAAGTCATGGCCGGAGGTGGAGCCTACGGTAAAGCTCTCGCCGCAGGAGCAGGTCGCGGTGACCGTGTTGTAATCCGGATGGATACCTTGTTTCATCGTGAGCCTCACAAAGCTGTATGCCGCCACCTGATCGCCTGCCAGGCACCGCATACGGGTTGAAAAACGTGCTAACCGGTTAGCCGTTGCGCCGGACCTTGATCTCGTCGTAGCGCAAAGCGGTCGCGTATTCTAGCAAACTTGACGCCGGAGGCCAATTGCCCACTCCCGCCGTTTCGCCTGCGTCCATCCTGCGCGTGGCCCTGCCCTCGCCCCTGCGCCGGCTGTTCGACTACCTCCCCGCCGCCCGGGCGCCGGCCTGCGGCTGGCAGCCGGGGCTTCGCGTGCGCGTGCCTTTTGGCCACCGCGAAGTAGTAGGCGTGGTCATCGAGCTTGCCGACACAAGCGAGCTGCCCCGCCACAAGCTGCGCGCGGTGAGCGAGGCGCTGGACGATACCCCGCTGCCCGCGGACTGGCGGTGGCTGTGCCGCTTTGCCGCGCGCTACTACCAGCACAGCCTGGGCGACACCCTGCACCATGCCCTGCCCGCGCGGCTGCGCCAGGGCTTTCCCATGGCCGGGCGCACCCATACCCTGTGGCGCCGTCACCCCGACGCCCCCGAGGCGCCGGATTTCGGCCGCGCCACTCGCCAGGCCGAGCTGTGGGAACTGCTGGGGCAGCACCCCTACGGGCTACCCACCCGGGCGATTACCGCCCACGGCCTGACCCACGACGTGCTCAATCGGCTGCTGCACAAGGGGCTCCTCGAGCGCCGGGAAGTGGAAACGGCCGCCGCCGGTTCCGCCGGCGGCTCGCTGCTGGCGACGCCAGCGCTGCCGCTTAATCAAGAGCAGTCCGACGTGCTCGCCGCACTCCACGAAAGGCTCGCCGACTTTCATCCCTGCCTGCTCGAAGGCGTCACCGGCAGCGGCAAGACCGAGGTCTACCTGCAGCTCATCGAAGCGGTCGCCGCCAGGGGTCAGCAGGCGCTGGTGCTGGTGCCCGAAATAGGCCTCACGCCGCAGACGCTTTCGCGCTTTCGCCAGCGCTTCAACGCCCCGGTGCTGGCGCTGCATTCGGGGCTCACCGACGCCGAGCGTCTGGACGTCTGGGAGGCCGCCGCCAGCGGCCGAGCGCGGATCATCATCGGCACCCGCTCGGCGATCTTTACCCCGCTGGCAAATCCAGGAGCAATCATCGTTGACGAAGAGCACGACGGCTCCTACAAACAGCAGGACGGCCTGCGCTACCACGCTCGGGACCTGGCCGTCGCCCGGGCCCACTACCACGGCATTCCCGTAGTGCTGGGCAGCGCCACACCGTCGCTTGAGAGCCTGCACCAGGCCCTTGGCGGCCACTACCGCCACCTGCACCTGACCCAGCGCGCCAGCCGCCACCCGCCGGCCAGACTCGAACTCATCGACCTGCGCCACCGTCGCCGCCAGGGCGGGCTTCTGCCCGACGCCGTCAAGGCGGTCAAGGCCACCCTCGACGCCGGCAAGCAGGTGCTGGTGTTCATCAACCGCCGGGGCTTTGCGCCGACGCTAGCCTGTCACGCCTGCGGCTGGATGGCCGAATGCGGCCAGTGCGACGCGCGCATGACCCTGCACCGCGCCCCGCCGCTTCTCGCCTGCCACCACTGCGACAGCCGCCGGGGCCTGCCCGACGCCTGTCCCGACTGCCAGAGCGGCGACCTGCGAGCGCTGGGCAGCGGCACCGAGCGCAGCGAAGAAACGCTGCAGACGCTGTTCCCGGACACCGTCATCCACCGCATCGACCGCGACAGCACAAGGCGCAAGGACAGCTTCGAGCAGGCGCTCCGCGAGATCCAGCGCGGCGAGCCCTGCCTGCTGGTAGGCACCCAGATGCTGGCCAAGGGTCACCACCTACCCCACGTCACTCTCGTCGTGGTGGTCAACGCCGACGGCGGGCTTTACGCCGCGGACTTTCGCGCCATGGAGCACAACGCCCAGCTGCTCGAGCAGGTCGCCGGGCGTGCCGGGCGCGCCGCCGACCCGGGCCGCGTGCTGGTACAGACCCTGCACCCGGACGACCCGCACCTGACACTTCTCGCCGAGCGCGGCTACGGCGCGCTTGCCCGGGAGCTGCTGGAAGAGCGCCGCCTGGCCGGGCTTCCGCCCTGCGGTTTCATGGCGCTTTTGCGAGTAGAAAGCCCCCACGTAGATGCCGCGACCGCCCTTGCCCAAAGCGCCGCCGCCGCGCTCGGCGACTGGCTTACCCAGACCGATACTCGCGCCCGATGCCTGGGGCCGGTGCCCGCCCCCATGGAGCGGCGCCAGAACCGCTACCACCTGCACGTGATGATAAGCGCTGACCGGCGCAGCCGCCTGCATGCCGCCGCGAGCTTTCTTACCCAGTGGCTCGAGGCAAGCATTGAGGCCCGCCGAGTGCGCTGGTCGCTGGACATCGACCCCCAGACGCTGGCCTGAACGGCGCTTTGAAACTCGCCGCTAAATGCTGATAATGAGCGCCCAGACGCAAGCGCTCCATCGCCATACCAGCGGCGCGCCCCGACCGGCGCCCGCGCACGCCGCCACCGACGTACCCGGATACCCACATGAAAGACACCATCATTTCTCTGCTCGAAAGCGCGCTCGGCGCGCTCAAGCAACAGGGCGTGCTGCCTGACGACCTCCAGCCGGCGATCAAGGTTGATCAGACCCGAGACAAGGCCCACGGCGACTACGCCACCAACCTCGCGCTGGCCACCGCCAAGCCCGCCGGCATGAAGCCCCGGGAGCTAGCCGAGGCCATCATCGGCGAGCTCCCGGAAAACGACGCGGTGCAGAAAACGGAAATCGCCGGCCCCGGCTTCATCAATTTCTTCGCCGCCACCGACGCCGCCGCGCAAATCGTCGCCCAGGTGCTGGATTCGGGCGACGCCTTCGGCCGCAGCCTGATCGGCCAGGGCGAAAAGGTGCAGGTCGAGTTTGTCTCCGCCAACCCCACCGGCCCCCTGCACGTGGGCCACGGCCGCGGCGCGGCGATTGGCGACTGCCTGTGCCGGCTGCTCGAGGCAACCGGCTACGACGTCACCCGGGAGTTCTACTACAACGACGCCGGCGTGCAGATCCAAAACCTCGCCCGCTCGGTCCAGGCCCGGGTCAATAGGCTAACCCCGGACGACGCCAACTGGCCCGCGGACGGCTACCGCGGCGAGTACATTGCCAACGTGGCGCGCGACTACCTGGCCGGCCACACCGTGGTCGCCGACGACCGCGAGGTGACCGGTGCCGGCGACCCCGACGACCTCGCCGCCATCCAGGAATTCGCCGTGGCCTGGCTGCGCCGAGAGCAGGACCTTGACCTCAAGGCCTTCGGCGTCGAGTTTGACGTCTACTTCCTCGAATCTTCGCTTTACGAAAACGGCAAGGTCGAAGCCGCGGTCAACACGCTGGTCGACAACGGCCACACCTATGAGGAAGACGGCGCCACCTGGCTTCGCACCACCGATTTCGGCGACGATAAAGACCGCGTGATGCGCAAGCGCGACGGCAGCTACACCTACTTTCTGCCCGACGTCGCCTACCATCTGGATAAATGGCAGCGCGGCTTTACCACGGTAATCAACGAACAGGGCGCCGACCACCACTCCACCATCACCCGGGTGCGCGCCGGGCTCCAGGCGCTCGAGGCCGGCATCCCCCGGGGCTTTCCCGACTACGTGCTCCACCAGATGGTGATGGTCACCCGCTCCGGCGTCGAGGTGAAGCTTTCCAAGCGCGCCGGCAGCTACGTCACCGTGCGCGATCTGATCGACGAGGTTGGCCGCGACGCCACGCGCTTTTTCCTCGCCGCGCGCCGGGCGGACTCCCAGCTTACGTTCGACATCGACCTGGCCCGCTCCCAGTCCAACGACAACCCGGTGTACTACGTCCAGTACGCCCACGCCCGGGTGTGCAGCATGCTGCGCCGGGCCGAGGCCGACGATAAAGCCTTTGACCACGCCCAGGCGCTTGATCACCTGTCCCTGCTGGAAACCGACCAGGAAAAGGCCGTGCTCAACCGCCTGGCGCGCTACCCCGAAGCCGTGGAAAACGCCGCCAAAAACCGCGAACCCCAGCAAATTGCCCAGTACCTGCTGGACCTCGCCGGCGACTTCCACACCTGCTACAACGCCGTCAAGGTCATGGTGGACGACGATGCCACCCGCAACGCCCGGCTGGCGCTGGGGCTCGCCGCCCGCCAGACCCTGCGCAACGGGCTCGACCTGATGGGCGTCAGCGCACCCGAGGAGATGTAACCCATGGCCAAGCAGCGCAAGACGCCGCCCCGCCGGGGCGCCACCTCCCAGCGCAGGGCGCCGGCCAAAAAGCGCCGCCTGCACCTGCCGGGCTGGTTTTGGGCGCTTGGCGGGGTGATCGCCGGCTTTTTCTTCGCCCAGCACCTGAACGGCACCGCCCCCTGGCAAGAGGACGCCCCGCCCTCGGACGACATTGCCTCCGAGCAGCGCGACGGCAAGGGCGCCGAAGGAGAAAGTCAGGCCGAAGACGACGACGGCATGCCCACCTTCGAGTTCTACACCCTGCTGCCCGAGTCCGAGGTCATCGCCCCGGGCGGCGCGGTGCCGTCCCGGGTAACCCCGCCCGAGCCGTCGGCGTCGGACGACGAGGGCGGCGACCCCATTGCCCAGGTCATCGCCGCCAAGAGCCGCTCCGACGAAGAGCCCGCCGCCGACCGCGAGGCGCCCACCGAGCCCGGCCATTACATGCTGCAGGCGGCGTCGTTTCGCGAAGTGGCCGACGCCAACGAGCTGCGCTCGCGGCTGCAGAACCTGAGCCTTCTGGCCAAGATCAGCGAGGTCAAGGCCAGCGGCGTCACCTGGCACCGGGTCCAGGTCGGCCCCTACGAAGACACCCGGGAGCTGACCCGC
Organism: Halomonas garicola; assembly: GCF_031935715.1. Lineage (GTDB taxonomy): Bacteria > Pseudomonadota > Gammaproteobacteria > Pseudomonadales > Halomonadaceae > Vreelandella > Vreelandella garicola. The sequence goes on from NZ_JASSZF010000001.1 coordinate 119,966, forward strand.
GCCCGGGATCTGATGAGCACCCAGGGCATCGAGCCCCTGCTGATCCAGCTGCAGGACTGATCCGACCCCGCCCGGTTCTCCGGGCGACGGTTGATTTTTTCGCCCCCGCCCGCATTTTGTGGTGACGTGCTTCATTCCGGGTGCCGGCTTGACGGCATCGACAGTCACCGGGAGTTTTCCTCCCGCAAGGAGCTTTCTCCATGACCACTATCGTATCCGTGCGTCGCGGTGATCAGGTCGCGCTGGCCGGCGACGGCCAGGTATCGCTTGGCAACACCGTGATGAAAGGCAACGCCAGCAAGGTGCGTCGCCTCTATCGCGGCAAGGTGCTGGCCGGCTTTGCCGGCGGCACCGCCGATGCCTTCACGCTGTTCGAGCGCTTCGAGGCCCAGCTGGAAAAATATCAGGGACATTTGACCAAGGCCGCCGTGGAGCTGGCCAAGGACTGGCGCACCGAGCGCGCCCTGCGCCGGCTGGAAGCGCTTTTGGTGGTGGCCGATCACAGCACCTCGCTGGTTATTACCGGCAACGGCGACGTGGTCGAACCCGAGCACGGCGTGATCGCCGTGGGCTCCGGCGGCAACTTTGCCGAGGCCAGCGCCCGGGCGCTGTTGGAAAACACCGACCTTTCCGCCCGCGAGATCACCGAAAAGTCCCTGTCCATCGCCGGTGACATCTGCGTGTTCACCAACCACCACGTCACTATGGAAGAGCTTTAAGCCATGACTCAGATGACACCCCGCGAGATCGTCCACGCGCTGGACCAGTTCATCATCGGCCAGAAAGACGCCAAGCGCTCCGTGGCCATTGCCCTGCGCAACCGCTGGCGGCGCATGCAGCTCAACGACGAGCTGCGCCCGGAAGTCACGCCCAAGAACATTCTCATGATCGGCCCCACCGGCGTGGGCAAGACCGAGATCGCCCGGCGTCTGGCCAAGCTCGCCCGGGCGCCGTTCATCAAGGTGGAAGCCACCAAGTTTACCGAGGTGGGCTACGTCGGCCGGGACGTGGAGTCGATCATCCGCGACCTGATGGAGTCTTCCATCAAGATGGTTCGCGAGCAGGCCAAGGAAGAGGTCGGCAACCGCGCCGAAGATGCCGCCGAAGACCGCATCCTCGACGCCCTGCTGCCGCCGCCCCGGGGGCAGGAAGACAAGCCCCGGGAAGACAGCGGCACGCGCCAGTCGTTTCGCAAGAAGCTCCGCGAAGGCCAGCTCGACGACAAGGAAATCGACATCGAGCTTTCCGCCCAGGGCCAGAACGTCGACATCATGACCCCGCCGGGCATGGAAGAAATGACCAGCCAGCTGCAGAACATGTTTTCCAACATGGGCCAGCAGAAAAGCGAAACTCGCCGCGTCACGGTCAAGGACGCCTTCGGCCTGCTGCGCGATGAAGAAGCCGGCAAGCTGGTCAACGAAGACGACATCAAGACCCGCGCCATCGAGGCCGTCGAAGAGCACGGCATCGTGTTTCTCGACGAGATCGACAAGGTGGCCAAGGGCAGCGGCCAGTCAAGCGGCGGCGACGTCTCACGCGAAGGCGTGCAGCGCGACCTGCTGCCGTTGATCGAAGGTTCGACGGTGTCCACCAAGCACGGCATGGTCAGAACCGACCACATCCTGTTCATCGCCTCCGGGGCGTTCCACCTGTCGCGCCCGTCGGATTTGATCCCCGAGCTTCAGGGCCGCCTGCCCATCCGCGTGGAGCTGGACGCCCTCACGCCCGAGGACTTCAAGCGCATCCTCACCGAGCCCTCGGCCTCGCTCACCGCCCAGTACAAGGCGCTGCTGGCGACCGAAGGCCTTGACGTGGAGTTCACCCAGGACGGTATCGAGCGCATCGCCCAGATTTCCTGGCAGGTCAACGAAGGCACCGAGAACATCGGCGCGCGCCGGCTGCACACGGTGATGGAGCGCCTGCTCGAAGAGGCTTCGTTCAAGGGCGGCGACATGGACGGCCCGCTGACCATTGACGCCGACTACGTCAACGCCCAGCTGGGCGAGCTTGCCGTGGATGAAGACCTCTCGCGGTACATTCTCTAGCGCCGCCTGCCCTTCCCCGCGTCCCGCCCCTCCCTTGCCCCGCGCATCAAGCGCGGGGCATCATGTTTCGGGCCACTGCATGCAAGAGGTAAGCTTATGACCCCCCCCGTTCCCGTTAACGTTCACTACCACAAGAAAGCCCGCCAGCTGGAGCTTGCCTACCGCGGCGGCGAGACCTACCGCGTGGCCGTGGAGCTACTGCGCGTCTGCTCTCCGTCCGCCGAGGTGCGCGGCCACAGCAACGAAGAGGCCGTGTTGCAGGTGGGCAAGAAAGACGTCGGCCTCCAGGACATCAGCCCGGTGGGCAACTACGCCCTCAAGCTGCACTTCGACGACGGCCACGAAAGCGGGCTTTACACCTGGGAATACCTTTACGACCTGGCCAGCCGCCAGGACGCCTGGTGGGAAGACTACCTCACCCGGATGCACGAAGCCGGCGCGTCGCGCACGCCGCTGGGCATCGAAATCAAGCAGGTATAGCGCCTCCTGGCGCCAGGGCCTCGCCGGCTGGTGCCCGAGGGGCGCAGACAAGCCGGGGCGGACAAGGCTACAATGTCGCCAGCTTCTTCTGCGACGGCCTCCTTTCCAGGAATCCGGCCGCCTTACCGTCTCGACTTCCGGAGCCACCTCATGAGCCCCACGGAAACGCGCAACGCCGACGCCGACGCCGAGCATCCTCAGGGCGACCCCGCCCAGACCACGGATTTTGGCTACCAGGACGTCCCGCGCCATGAAAAAGCGTCAAAAGTCGCGGACGTCTTCCACTCGGTTGCCGACCGCTACGACGTCATGAACGACCTGATGTCCATGGGCATTCACCGCCTGTGGAAACGCCTGACCCTCGAGCGCTCGGGTGTGCGCCCCGGCCACCGGGTGCTGGATATCGCCGGCGGCACCGGGGATCTCACGCTCAAGTTCTCGCGTATGGTCGGCCCCCGGGGCCGGGTGGTGCTTGCCGACATCAACGCCTCGATGCTTAACGTCGGCCGCGACAAGCTCATCGACAGCGGCGTCGGCGGCAACGTCGACTACGTGCAGGCCAACGTCGAAAACCTGCCGTTTCCCGACAACCACTTCGACTGCATCACCATCGCCTTTGGCCTGCGCAACGTCACCGACAAGGACGCCGCCCTGCGCTCCATGCAGCGGGTGTTAAAGCCCGGCGGCCGCCTGTTGGTGCTCGAGTTCTCCAAGCCCCGCAGCGAGCTTTTGTCCAAAGCCTACGACGAATACTCCTTCCGCGTGCTGCCGCGAATGGGCCAGCTGGTGGCCGGCGACGCCGACAGCTACCGCTATCTCGCCGAGTCCATTCGCATGCATCCGGACCAGAAAACGCTCAAGGGCATGATGGAAGCCGCGGGCCTTGAGCGGGTGGAATACACCAACCTCACCGGCGGCATTGTGGCCCTGCACCGCGGAATCAAGCTATGACGCAGCCCTCCAACACGACGGCCACCTCGACGCTGATGCTCGCCGGCCTCGAGCGCGCCATCAACGCCCTCCTGGCCCGGGACCCGGCCACGCCTTCGCGCCTCGAGGCGCTGGCCGGCAGCCGCCTGCTCGTCCGCCTGGAGCAGCCACACCTGCCGCTGATGCTGCATTTCCACCGCGCCGGTATCGACCTGCTGCATGCCGGCGACGCCGCCGACAGCGAAGCCTTGGCCGACGCCGTGGTCGAGCTGACGCCGGAAACCCTCTCCCGGTGGGCCGGCGGCGAAAGCCTCGAGCGGCTGATGTTTTCCGGCCAGCTTTCCCTGCGCGGGCGCACCCACCTGCTGGAAGCCACCCGGGAGCTGTTCACCGATCTCGACATCGACTGGGAAGGCGAGCTTGCCCGGCTGCTCGGCGACATGCCCGCGCACTCGCTGGCCGAGGGGCTTCGCCGGGTCGCCCGCTTTGGCCTGCGCGCCCGGGACGAGCTGCTCGCCGACGTCTCCGAATACGTCTTTGAAGAAGCCCGGCTGCTGCCCGGCCGCCAGCAGCGCGACGTGCTGCGCGACCACCTCACCGAGCTCGACGTCGCCACCGACCGGCTGGAAGCACGGCTGGCCCGACTGCACCGGCGGCTGCTGGCCCGGGAGCATGAGGTGTCGCCATGAGTTTGAGGCTGGTGCGCATCAGCTGGGTCATTGCCCGCCACCGGCTGGACACCCTAGTGCCGTTCGAGCGCCTGCCCTGGTGGTTCCGCGTCATGACGTGGTTCTCCCCGCTGCGGCTGCTGCCCGTCGGCTCGCGCAGCCGCGGCGAGCGCCTGCGCCTGGCGCTGGAGGCGCTGGGGCCGATTTTTGTCAAGTTCGGCCAGATGCTCTCCACCCGGCGCGACCTCTTGCCCGAAGACATCGCCGACGAGCTCAAGCGCCTTCAGGATCAGGTGCCGTCGTTTCCCGGCGACGCCGCCGCCGCGCGGGTGGAAAACGAGCTGGAAATGACCCTGGCCGAGGCCTTTGCCCACTTCGAGCGCGAACCGCTGGCCTCGGCCTCCATCGCCCAGGTGCACGCCGCCCGGCTGCACAGCGGTGAAGACGTGGTGGTCAAGATCATCCGCCCGGGGATCAACCGCGTGATGCGCCAGGACATGGGGCTCATGTATCAGGTGGCCAAACTGCTGGCGCTGGTGCCCGAAGCCCGGCGGCTGCGCCCGGTGGAGGTCATCCGCGACTACGAGGCGACGCTGTTCGACGAGCTCGACCTCTACAAGGAGGCCGCCAACACCTCCCAGCTCAAGCGCAACTTCAAGGACTCGCCGCTGATGTTTGTGCCCACCATCTACTGGGCCTTCACCCGGCGCAAGGTCATGGTCCAGGAGCGCATCCGCGGCGTGCCGGTGGCCGACACCGACACCCTGCTGGCCCGGGGCACCAACCTCAAGACGCTGGCCGAGCGCGGCGTAGAGATCTTTTTTACCCAGGTGTTTCGCGACAACTTCTTCCACGCCGACATGCACCCGGGCAACATCTTCGTCAACTGCGACGACGGCGAAAATCCCCAGTACATTGCCATCGACTGCGGCATCGTCGGCAGCCTCACCCGGGAAGACCAGGACTACCTGGCGCGCAACCTGCTGGCGTTTTTCCGCCAGGACTACTACGAAGTCGCTGCGCTGCACATCGAGTCCGGCTGGGTGGGCGAAGGCACCCGGGCCAACGAGTTTGCCGCCGCCATCCGCACCGTGTGCGAGCCGATTCTGGAAAAGCCCCTCAAGGACATCTCCTTCGGCCAGGTGCTGCTGGGGCTTTTCCAGACCGCCCGGCGCTTCAACATGGAAGTGCAGCCCCAGCTGGTGCTGCTGCAGAAAACCCTGCTCAATATCGAAGGGCTGGGCCGCCAGCTCTATCCCGATCTTGACCTCTGGAGCACGGCCAAGCCTTACCTCGAGCGCTGGATGAAAGAGCGCGCCGGCGCCCGGGGCCTGTGGGACTCGCTCAAACGCCAGGCGCCGGACCTTTCTACCCAGCTGCCGGAGCTGCCGGGACTTGCGCATCAGGCGCTGAGCCGCCTGGAGCACGGCGACCGTCAGCAGCAGCGACAAATTGACGCCGTCAGCGACATGCGCCGGCAGATGTCCCATCAGGGCAAGCGCCAGCACCGGCTCAGGCTGGGGCTTATTATTCTGGGTATTGCGCTTGCCTGGCAGCCGCTTTCCGGCTGGGCCGCGACGCAGGACTGGCCGGTACTGGTCGCCGGCGCCATCGGCCTTCTGCTGCTCGCGTGGTAGCTCGCACCGGCCCAGGCGATGCCGGCAAGTGCCTGCCGATCAAACACATACGCCACTTATCGACGGACAAGACGCCATGACCACCCGACCCACTGCTGCCGAACCTGCTGCCGGGGACGTGCTCGACGCGCTGGCCGAGGTGCTAAAAGCACGCCGCCACGCCGACGCCGACGACTCCTACGTCGCCGCCTTACACCACAAGGGGCTGAACAAGATACTCGAGAAGGTCGGCGAAGAAGCCACCGAGACCCTGCTTGCGGCCAAGGACGCGGGATACGAAAATGATGCGGCAAAGCGTCAGGCACTTGTCGCTGAAACCGCCGATCTGTGGTTTCATAGCCTTGTCATGCTCTCGCATCTAGGGCTCGATCATCGCCCGGTACTCGACGAGCTGGCACGCCGGTTCGGCGTCTCGGGGCACGCGGAAAAAGCCGCCCGCACGGGCGCATAGCCACGCCACATCTTGCCCTACTCAACGCAACCGGGGCATTCGTTAACGAGGACACGCATATGCTAGGCGGTATCAGTATTTGGCAGCTGCTCATTGTGCTGGGCATCATCATCCTGATTTTCGGCACCAAGAAGCTGCGTAACGTGGGCACCGATCTCGGCGGCGCCGTCAAGGGCTTCAAGAGTGCCATGCACGAGGAAGAGAAAAAATCCGACGACGACGCCGACAAGCCCCAGGGCAAGGTGAGCCACGAGTCCGATGAAACGGGCACTACCTACGACGTCGAGGCCCGGGAAAAAACCCCGGAAAACAGCGACGAGCGCAAATAAGCCATGCTGGACATCGGCTTTCTCGAACTCCTGATTATCGCCGTGGTCGGGCTTTTGGTGCTCGGCCCCGAGCGGCTGCCTCGGGCGGCCCGCACCACGGGCATGTGGGTGGGCAAGATCAAGCGCACGGTCGCGGGCATGCAGCGCGAGGTCAGCGCCCAGCTGGAGGCCGAAGACCTGCGCCAGAAGCTTGACGATCAGCAAAAAAAACTCGACGACAGCCTGAACAAGGCCAAGCAGGACGTGGAGAGCCTGGCCGATGCCCCCGGCAAACAGGCCCGGCAGGTAGAACGCCAGGCCAGCGACGCCTCGGCCCGGCTGGATGACGCCCTGGATACCCTGCGCGAAACGCCGCCTGAAGCGGGGCAGGACGGGAAAAAGGACGAGACATCACATGAGCGGTAGTTCGGACAAGCAAAAGACAGGCCGCCAGGGGGTAGGCGCCCAGGCGCCACTGATTGAGCACCTGATCGAGCTGCGCTCGCGGCTGATGCGGGCCGTCATTGCCATCGTGGTGATTTTTCTCGCGCTGTATCCGTTTGCCAACGGCATCTACAGCTTTGTCGCCGAGCCGCTGATGGCGCTGCTGCCCGAAGGCTCGCAGATGATCGCCACCGAGGTCGCCTCGCCGTTTCTCGCGCCGTTCAAGCTGACCCTGGTGGTGGCGGTCTTCATTGCCGTCCCCGTGGTGCTGCACCAGGCCTGGGCCTTTGTCGCCCCCGGCCTTTACGACAACGAAAAGACGCTCGCCATTCCGCTGCTGGTGTCGAGCGTCGGGCTGTTTTATGCTGGGGCGGCCTTTGCCTACTACGTGGTCTTCCCGCTGCTGTTCTCGTTCTTTACCCAGACCGGGCCAGATAACATCACGGTGATGACCGACATCAATCAGTACCTCAACTTCGTGCTGAAGCTGTTTTTTGCCTTCGGCGTGGCCTTCGAGATCCCCATCGCCACCTTTTTGCTGATACTTTCGGGCGCCACTACGGTGGCAAGCCTTGGCAGCAAGCGCCCCTACATTCTGCTCGGCTGCTTCGTGGTGGGCATGGTGCTCACCCCGCCGGACGTGGTCTCCCAGAGCCTGCTGGCCGTGCCCATGTACCTGCTGTATGAAATCGGCCTGCTGTTTGGCCGCCTGGTGGGCAATCGCCGGGCCCGGGAGCGGGCCGACGATTCCTCGGCCGGCTAAAGCGCCGGCCGTCGTGCCGGCGTCAGGACGCCGGCGTGCGCGCGTCGATCATCTCGCTCATGCGGTCCACCAGCTTGAATAGCCCCTCGGCGGCAACGCTCAGGCTGTCAGTCTGCATCAGCGCCGGCGTAGTCACCACCTGATGCTCGAAGTCCACGACAATATCGTCGGCTTCGCTTGAGCGGTGCAGCCCGCCCATGGAGCTGATGGCGCCGGCTACGCCTGGATTGCGCCCCACCGTTACCGAAATGCCGTCGCCCAGCAGGCGCGGCGCCAGCGCCGGGGCGATGCCGGTGAGGCCAACGGGCTTGCCCGTCGCGTAAAACCCGGCCAGCGTCTCGCCCAGCGCTTCAATCACCCGCATGCCGGCGCCTTCCCGGCGGAAGTCGGAAATGTTCTTCACCACGCCGTCGCCGCCGGGCAGAATCACCGCGTCGAATTCGCCGTCGTCGAGCGCCTCCAGCGGCTGAATGCCGCCCCGGGCAAGGCGGGCGGCCTCGTCGAGCACCCGGCGCGTAGCGCCTTCGTCCACGTCGCCGGTGCGGTGGTTGACCACCTCATGCTGGTCGATATCCGGGGCGAAAAAACGGTAGCCGATACCCTGCTGGTCCAGGCGCATCAGCAGCAGCGTGGTTTCGTGGGGGTCGGCGCCGTCAAGGGCACCGCAGCCGGTCAGAATGATCGCTATCTGTTTGTTCACGTTATTGTTCCTTTGGTTGCACCGCTTCATTGTGGCACGCCAAGGAGGAGGCGAATAGCACGGCCTTGTGTTCAGGCCCTGATGACCACTCTAGCCAGCCCGCCCTGCTGCCACAACGCCTTGCCGCCGCCCCGGGCGGCTTTAGCCCGCGTTTCCGGCTGATATAATACCGTCGGAAAGATTCATTCGCCTTACCGCTGGAGACTGCCTTGACTACGTTTACCCCGCGCCCCTTCCCCGCCACCCGCATGCGCCGTATGCGCCGGGACGACTTTTCCCGCCGGCTGATGCGCGAAAACGTGCTCACCCCGGCCGACCTTATTCTGCCGGTGTTTGTCATGGAGGGCGACAACCGGCGCGAAGCCGTGCCCTCCATGCCCGGCGTTGAGCGCCTGACGCTGGATCTGCTGATCGAGCAGGCCCGGGAGGCTCAGGCGCTGGGCATCCCCGCGCTGGCGCTGTTTCCGGTGATCGAGGCCGACGGCAAGACCGAGCACGCCGAAGAGGCCTACAATCCCGACGGCCTGATCCAGCGCAGCGTGCGCGGGCTGAAAGACGCCCTGCCGGAACTCGGCATCATCACCGACGTAGCGCTCGACCCCTACACCAGCCACGGCCAGGACGGCATCCTCGACGACACCGGCTACGTGCAGAACGAGCCCACCGTGGAGACGCTGATCAAGCAGGCGCTGTCTCACGCCGAAGCCGGCGCCGACGTCGTGGCCCCCTCTGACATGATGGACGGGCGCATCGGCGCGGTGCGCGATGTGCTCGAGGACAACGGCCTGGTCAACACCCGCATCATGGCCTACAGCGCCAAGTACGCCTCGAGCTACTACGGCCCCTTCCGCGACGCCATCGGCTCGGCGGGCAACCTCGGCCAGGCCGACAAGCGCACCTACCAGATGGATCCGGGCAACGATAACGAAGCGCTGCACGAAGTCGCCATGGACATCGCCGAGGGCGCCGATATGGTCATGGTCAAGCCGGGCATGCCGTACCTCGACGTAGTCCGCCGGGTGAAGGACGAGCTCGCCGTGCCGACGTTCGCCTACCAGGTCAGCGGCGAGTACGCCATGCACCGCGCCGCCTTCGACAACGGCTGGCTCGACGCCGACAAGGTGATCCTCGAGTCGCTTTTGTGCTTCAAGCGCGCCGGCGCCGACGGCATTCTCACCTACTTTGCGCTGGACGCCGCACGGCTTTTGACTAAATAACGCATCACTGCGTCAGCGCAGCGTCACGGATATAGCACTTCCTCTATGCGAGCGCAGCGTGGCTATCTCGGGGTATTCCTGCCATCGGCGCCGTAAGGAGATCGCCACGTCGCCTACGGCTCCTCGCGATGACAAGTAGCAGAAAGCGTGCACCACACCTCCGCGTCATGGCGAGCACCACACCCTCCACGTCATAGCGAGCGCAGCGTGGCTATCTCGGGGTGTTCCTGCTATCGGCGCCGTAAGGAGATCGCCACGTCGTTTACACCCGCTTTCTGGGTGCTGCGCTCCTCGCGGTGACCCAAGAACGTCGTGGCGAGCGCTCTCCCCTGCGTCATTGCGAATACTTCCTACACCGTGGCGGAGCCCTCTCTGCGGCTCGCCTCCGCGCGCTGGCGCAGGGTCCTGGCGGCCTTGACCATGTTGGCAAGGGCCGGCTCGACCTCTTCCCATCGCCGGGTTTTCAGCCCGCAGTCCGGGTTGACCCAGAGGCGCTCGGCGGGAATCCGCTCGGCGGCTTTCTCCATCAGCGTCACCATCCAGTCAATATCGGGCAGGTTGGGGCTGTGGATATCGTAAACCCCGGGGCCGATCTCGTTGGGATAGTCGAAGTCCTGGAAGGCGTCGAGCAGCTCCATGTCCGAACGCGAGGTTTCGATGGTGATCACGTCGGCATCCAGCGCGGCAATTGAGCCGATGATGTCGTTGAACTCCGAGTAGCACATGTGGGTGTGGATCTGGATGGCGTCGGCAACCCCCGACGAGCTCAGGCGGAAGCTCTCTACCGCCCAGTTGAGGTACGCCTGCCATTCGGCCCGGCGCAGCGGCAACCCTTCGCGCAGGGCCGGCTCGTCGATCTGGATCGCCTTGATGCCGGCGCGCTCCAGATCCACGACTTCGTCGCGCAGCGCCAGGGCAATCTGGCGGCAGGTGGTTTCCCGGGGCTGGTCGTCGCGCACGAACGACCACTGCAGAATCGTCACCGGGCCTGTGAGCATGCCCTTCATCGGCCTGTCCGTGAGCGACTGGGCGTACTCGCTCCAGCGCACGGTCATGGGGGCGGGGCGGGTGACGTCGCCAAAGATCACCGGCGGCTTCACGCAGCGCGAGCCGTAGCTTTGCACCCAGCCAAAGCGGGTGAAGGCAAAGCCGTCGAGCTGCTCGCCGAAGTATTCCACCATGTCGTTGCGCTCGGCTTCGCCGTGCACCAGCACGTCGATACCCAGCGCCTCCTGGCGCTCCACGGCGTAGGCGATCTCGGCGCGCATCCGCGCTTCGTACTCCTCGGTGCCGAGCTCGCCGCTCTTGTGCGCCCGGCGGTCGGCGCGGATACCTCCGGTCTGGGGGAAGGAGCCAATGGTAGTGGTCGGGTACAGCGGCAGCGAAAGCGCCTCGCGCTGGGCCTTGGCACGCGTGGCGTAAGGCTCGCCGCGCCGGCTGTCCTCGGGCGTGACCGCGCCAAGCCGTGTGGCGACGGCGGGCTGGTGAATCCGCGCGGATTCGCGCCGGGCGTCCAGCGCGCGGGTGGCGTCGGCCAGGCGCTGCTCGTCGTCGGCGGTGGCGCGCTGGTCGAGCAGCCGGGCAAGCGTTACCGTCTCGTCGAGCTTCTGGCGGGCAAAAGCCAGCCAGCTCTTGAGCTCGGCGTCGAGATCGGTTTCGGCGTTAACGTCCACCGGCACGTGCAAAAGCGAGCTGCTGGGCGCGAGCCAGAGGCGATCGCCCAGGCGCACTTTCAGCGCCTGCAGGCGCTCGCGCAGGGCGGCCAGGTCGGCCCGCCAGACGTTGCGTCCGTCGATCGCGCCGACGGAGAGTACCTGGTGCGGGCCGATGCGATCGACCACGTGGTCAAGCTCATCCGGCGCGCACACGGCGTCCACGTGGAGGCCGGCCACCGGCAGGCGCGCCGCCACCGCGAGGTTGTCGCCCAGGCCGCCAAAGTAGGTCGCCAGCAGAATCTTCACCGCGCTGGACTGCAGGCGGTTGTAGGCGCGCTCATAGGCCTGCTGCCATTCGGCGGGCAGGTCCTGCACCAGCGCCGGCTCGTTGAGCTGCACCCACGCCACGCCCTGGTCGGCAAGCCGGGTGAGGATTTGCGCATAGACGTCCAGCACGTCGTCGAGCAGCTCCAGACGATCGAACTCGGCGCCCTTTACCTTGCCCAGCCACAGCCAGGTCACTGGCCCGGTGAGCGCCACCTTGGGCGTAAAGCCTGCGGCCTGCGCCTCGGCGACTTCGTCGAACAGCCGCGTGCAGGCGAGGTTGAAGGACTGGTCAGCGTGCAGCTCGGGGACGAGATAGTGGTAGTTGGTATCGAAGTACTTGGTCATCTCGCAGGCGGCGGCGGGCTCGCCGCTGGGCGCCCGGCCCCGGGCCATGCGAAAGGCGGTGTCCAGGGTGACGCCGCCCTGCTCGACTTCGGCGGCGGCGTTGAAGCGCTCGGGCACCGCGCCTAGCAGGACAGAGACGTTGAGTACCTGGTCGTAAAAGGCGAAGTCGCCCACGCTGACCAGGTCCAGACCGGCATCGTGCTGGGCCTGCCAGTGCTCGGTGCGCAGGGTTTGGGCGGTTTGCTCCAGCGCCGCGAGGTCAATCTCGCCCTTCCAGTAGGCTTCGGTGGCCGTTTTCAGCTCACGCCGGGCGCCGATACGCGGGTAGCCCAGAATATGAGAAACTGTCATGCAATAGATCCTTTCAAACGAAGCGGACGGATGGCGCCATCCGGCTCAGGAAACGTGCTGACAGTTTGCGTACGGCATAAAACTGAATCAAACTAATCTTTTTAATACTCAAAGTGAATACTACTCACCATGATCGAGCTACGCCATCTCCGTACTTTGCTTGCCCTGCGCGAAACCGGCTCGCTGGTGGAAGCGGCCGAGCGCGTCCACCTCACCCAGTCGGCACTGTCGCACCAGCTCAAGGATCTGGAAAGCCGCCTGGACAGCGCGCTCTTTGTGCGCAAGTCCCGGCCGGTCGAGTTCACCCGCGCCGGCGAGCGGCTTCTGGCCCTGGCCGAGCAGGTGCTGCCCCGGGTGCGCGAGGCCGAGCGCGACGTGGCAAGGCTTGCGGGCACCGAGCAGGGCCGGCTACACATGGCCATCGAGTGCCACAGCTGCTTTCAGTGGCTGATGCCAACGGTGGACCACTTTCGCGACCACTGGCCGGAAATTGAAATCGACATCCCCACCGGCCACCACTTTGAACCGCTGCCGGCGCTGGCCCGGGAGCAGCTCGACCTGGTCATTACCGCCGACCCCCAGCCCATCGACGGTATTCACTACGCGCCGCTGTTCCGCTACGAGGGGCTTCTGGCAGTGGCGCGCCAGCACGCCCTGGCCCGGCAGGACTTTGTAGTGCCCGACATGCTGGTCGATCAGACGCTGATCACCTACCCGGTGGAGCAGTCCAGGCTTGACGTCTTCACCCAGTTTCTCGACCCCGCGGGGGTCAAGCCGGAGGAAGTCCGCACCGCGGAGCTGACCATCATGATGATGCAGCTGGTGGCGAGCGGGCGCGGGGTCTGTGCGCTGCCGAGCTGGGCGCTCACCGAGTATCTGGAACGCGACTACGTCAGCGCCGTACCGCTGGGGGAAAGCGGGGTCTGGAGCACGCTGTACGCGGCGCTTCGCGAGGACACCCGGGAAGCGCCGTGGATGCAGGACTTTCTGCGCACCGCCCGGGAAACCTCGTTTGCGGTGCTCTCGGGCATCAGGCCGGCGGGTCGCGACGCGGAAGCACCAGGGTAAAGCGGGCGCCGCCCAGCGTCTCGCTTTCATCGACGCTTGCGCTGCCGCCGTGACCGGCCATGATCTTCTGCACGATGGAAAGCCCCAGCCCGTAGCCGCCGGAGCTGCGGTTACGGCTGGTATCCAGCCGGGAAAAGGGCTGGAACACGTCCTCCCGGGCATCAACGGGCACGCCTGGGCCGTCGTCTTCCACGTCGATGCGCACCAGCTCCGGCTCGCCGGTAATCGTCACCGTCACCCGGGAATGGCCGTGGCGGCAGGCGTTGCTCACCAGGTTCTGCAGCGCCCGCTGCAGGTAGCGCGGCTCGGCCTGAAGTACTACCTCAGGGCCCTCCGCCAGCCGCAGCGTCAGGTCTTCATGCAGCGGCGAGAGCGTGTCGATCACCCGGGTGGCAAGCGCCCGGCACTCGACCTGAGACATCTCCATTTCGCCCGTGGCGGGCCCGCCGAGCCGAGCAAAGGTGAGGATTTCATCGATCAACTCGTCGAGCTCACCGATGTCGGCGTCGATGCCCTGGAGCTGGCGGTGGATAACGGGGTCGTCGGTCATGTCTTCGACCATTTGCGCGGCGAAGCGGATCCGCGCCACCGGAGTACGCAGCTCGTGGGACACGGCGCGGATCATCTCCTGCTGGCCGCGCAGCAGCGCCTGCACCTGGCCGGCCATGCCGTTGAAGGCCATGCCCAGGCGGCCCAAAAAGTCGCTGCCTTCCACTTTGACCCGGGTTTCCAGTCGCCCGTTGGCAATCCGCCCGGCGGCAAGCTCAAGACGCCCCAGGCGCGACTCGATACTGCGCATTACCAGGTAGATGCTCAGCGAAAACGCCAGTAAAAGCCCCATGATCAGCGGCAGGTTGAGGTTGAGCGCCAGCGAGCCGCCGCGGTTCATGGGGCCCATTTTGACCCAGCGCGCCTCGCCGGGCAGCCGCGCCCAGAAGGTAACCGCCAGCTGCTCGTGCTCGAGCCGAGTCACCACGCGCCCTTGATCGAGCGCGGCGCGCTGCCCGGCGGAAAGCGACTCGGGCAGGCGCTCATGCAGCGACACCGGCCAGCTTCCCGACGCCAGCTCGGCCAGGCGTTCGCGGCGCTCGCCGGCCGGCAGCCCGGCCAGCCATTCGCTCAAGAGCTGCGCGACGGCCTGCCAGTGGTGCTCGCTCCAGTCGTCGTCAAGCCAGGCCGTCAGCAGCCAGGGCGACTCCGGCAGGCGCTTGCGCAGCTCCCAGGGCGAGGCGCTCACCCGCACCTTGCCCTGCTCCAGCCTGGCCCGGTCAAAATAGCCAAGGTCAGCGGCGTCCAGGCGCTCAAGCTCGAGCATCATGCCCAGCCGCTCGCCCAGCGCCGCCAGGCGCCGCTCGCGCTGGTCGGGATCAAGCGCGGACAGCTGAGCAATCGCCAGCGACACGGGCAGCGCTGCCATCTGCTCGCGATAGTCTTCGCGGCGAACCTGATCAATCAGCGCGCGGCCCCCCAGCGCAATCAGGAAGACCGCCAGCAGGGTAGTGATCAGCAGCAGGTAAAAGCGGGTAAACGAGCCACGACGGATCCTCCAGCGCATCGTTCCTCTCTCGCGCTCGCGCCGGCCCGGAAAGCGGCGCCGGCGCGTGGTGAATAGTCCATGACGGCGATGTTAGCCGTCCTTGACGAACAGGTAGCCTTTGCTGCGCACGGTCTTGATCCGGTGCGGGTGGTGGGTATCGTCGCCGATCTTTGGCCGGATACGCGACACGCGCACGTCGATGGAGCGGTCCTGGCCGTCGTACTTGATGCCGCGCAGGTCGTCGAAGATTTCTTCCCGGGTCAGCACCCGCCCGGCGTTGCTGGCCAGAAGCCACAGCAGGTCAAATTCGGCGCTGGTCAGGTCGATGCGCTCGCCGGAGAGCCAGGCCTCCCGGGTGGCGTGGTCGATTTCTAGATTTTCGAAGCGCAGGCGCTCTTCGCCCCCGGCCGGCAGACCGCCTTCGGCGCGGCGCAGCAGAGCTCGCATCCGCGCCAGCAGCACCCGGGGCTGCACCGGCTTGGGCACGTAGTCGTCGGCGCCCATCTCCAGGCCCAGCACCTGGTCCAGGTCGTCGGTGCGCGCGGTCAGCATCATGATCGGGCCGGCGTAGTGGGGCCGCGCCCGGCGGCAGATGGAAAGCCCGTCTTCGCCGGGCAGCATCAGGTCGAGAATCACCAAATCCGGCTGCAGGCCGGTAATGCGCTCGACGCCGTTGGCGCCGTCGGCCTCGAGCGTTACCCTAAAGCCGTTGGCTTCCAGGTAATCCCGGGTCAGGTCGGCCAGCCGCTGATCGTCTTCGATGATCAGCACGTGCTCCCGCTCGGCGTCGTCCACGCCGCCGTACTCCTGGCTCCCAAGCGTTTGAAACTGTTCTTCCAGATGATCGACCATGTGTACTCTTGACTCCGCTCGGGTAAAACCCCTTCACTGTTACCCGACAATATGTATAACAAACGCCACCTTGCCGCCGCGGGATGACATCGCTTGCGCCATGGCGCAAAATACCACAGGCGCCTGGGTACCGTACTGAATGGCCAGGGCGCTCACTGTCGAACCGCTGACAGATAAGGAAAACCGCATGACCCAGCGCAAACCCAAAAGCGTCATCAAACGCGTCTACGTGCCCACCCAGGTGCACGACCTGCCCAACGGCGAGCGGCGCAAAGTGCCGGGGCACTACGTGCCCGACCACCCCCGGCTGTCAGACACCGGCAATACCGACAACGATACCTGATCGGGCGTCACCAGCCGCCCATTTTACCCCCATCCGGCGCTCTGTCACCCAAGCGCTACCGGCTTGACTGACCAAGCCTCAATGCAAAAAAGGCAGGCTCTCAGGCCTGCCTTTTCGTCGACGGTGCTTGGCGCTACCCCTTGGGACCCAGCAACAGCCAAACAATCAGGCCGATTAGCGGGAAAAACAGCAGTACCAGAATCCACAGCAGCTTGGCCAAACCACCTGCCGAGCTCTTCGCCACCTTGACGATGGCCCAGATGACGATAATCAGCCAGATTAGGCCTAACAGTCCACCTACTTCAATGCCCATGGCAGCTCCTTAGCTGGTTAGCGTTGTCATCCTGTTAACAATATTATCCCGCAAGCAGGGGCGTTTAGCGGTCGGCACTGGTGCCTTGTCAAGCTAAGCATAGCCTTTGCCCGTGTACAAGTCGTGCACAAACTCTGCTTTTTCTGCGCTAGCCCTCGCCGCGCGTCTCGGGCAGCGTCAGCACCATCTCGCCTCCGCGGATCTCGATGGCCAGATGGCTCAAAAAGCTCATGCCCAGCAGCACCGTGTCGTCCTCCATGTTGGGGCTGACCGAGCCCTGGACGTTACCCAGACGGATGCCGCCGAGACTCACCGAGTCCAGGTCCACCAGCGAGCCCTGCACCCGGCCGTTGGCCGTATTGAACCAGACGTGCCGGCCGCGCTCCAGCTCAAGCCTGTCGGCAAGCCCGCCGGACAGCGCCACGTAGGTCGCGCCGGTATCGAGCAAAAACGTTACCGGCACGCCGTTGATCTCTCCCGGCGCCTTGAAGTGCCCGGCGCGATCGCGCTCAAGCGTGAGCGGCGTGCCCGGCTCGGCCGAGGCGACGACTCGGGCATTGGGGTTTTGCAGCGACTCAAGACCGCCCTGCAGCCACCAGGTGCCGCCCACGATCAGCAGCACCCAGAACAGCAGCATCATGACCAGACCGCCGCGCTGCCCCTGCGCTTTTGCTGCCATACGCCCTCCTAATAATCGGCCTCCCCGGCCGGCCGCCACTGCCCGGCGGCCGCGCGGCCCCGCGCCTCGTTAACCCGGGTGCAGATCAGCATGGCAACGATAAACAGCACCGCGCAAAGCAGAATCGAGCCTGCCAGCCCCACCAGCACCTGAAGCGTGCCCAGCAGCACGATGCCCAACACCCCGGCAAGCTTGTTGGCCAGCCCCCAGAAGCCAAAAAACTCGGCGGCCTTTTCCCCGGGGGAAAAAAGCCCCACCAGCGTGCGGCTGGCCGACTGGCTGGAGCCCAGGCTGGCCCCGGCCAAACACCCCACCACCAGAAACACGTGCTGCGCCTGCCACGCTTGGCCAAAGCGGCCATTGACCCATTCGGTCAGCGCCGGCGTCGCCCAGATGGCAATGATCGCCGCCACCCAGAGGGCGAGCGTCAGCTGATAGGTGCGCTTGCCGCCGAACCTGTCCTGCAGAGCGCCAAAGCCCAGGGCGCCGCCGGCGGCGGTGATCTGCACGATGATGAACATGATATTGCGCACCCCGGCGTCCCAGCCGATCACCTGCCCGCCGTAGATAAAGGCAAAGGCAATGATGATGTAGACCCCGGCCATGGAAAACAAAAGCGAGACCAGAAACAGGCTCAGGTCTTTAAAATGGCGTAAATCCTTCCAGGTTGCCAGTACGCGCTGGCGGGCAATACGCACGTAGGAGGCGCTCACCGGCTGCGGCGGGGCGCGCTCTTTCAGCCAGGCAAAGGTAGGAATGGCGGCCACGAGGAAAAACCCCGCGGCAAAGGGCCCCACAAAGCGGATGCGCTCGAAGTTTTCAGCGGTGGCCTCGCCCAGCACCAGCAGGGTAAAGCCGGCGGCGAAGAGCCCGCCCAGGTAGCCCAGCGCCCAGCCGAAGCCGGAGATTTTACCCAGCGCCGCCGGCGGCCCCAACCCGGGCAAAAATGCGGCAATGAACGACTCGCCCATCGAGTAGGCATAGTTGGAGACAACGATCAGCAAAAGCCCGGGCACCACGTAGCCCGGCCCGACAAAGTACAAAAGCGCGGTCGAGACCACGGTGGCCACATAGCTCCACCACAGAAAGCGCTTTTTTTCCGCGCGGCAGTCCATGACCGCGCCGCACAGGGGGGCTGTCAGCAGCACCAGCAGATAGCTTACCGCCAGCGCCAGGCTCCAGAGAAAGTTGGCCAGCCGGTAGCTGCCGTCATGCTCGCCGACAATCACCGTGGTAAACAGCTCGCCGAAGACCACGGTGATGATCAAAAGCGTGTAGGCCTGATTGGCGAAATCGAACATCGCCCAGCCGATAATCTCCCGGCGCGAGGCGTAGCGCTGGCCCGCGTCAGAGCCGGAGGGGCAGGTATCAGAGGCAGACGGCATGGCGGCTCCCGGTGGTGTCAACAATGGTCACGAAGGCGAAGGGCGGGGCCGCCGGCTACAGCAGCCAGTGCACGAGCACCGCCGCCGTGCCCACAATCAGCGCCGTCACGACGGCAATCGTCACCGCCACGTTCAGCCAGCGGTCGAGCCGGCGGACGGCGGGCGCGGGGCGCTCGACCTTGCGCCGGGTAGCGCCGCGCCGAGCGGGGCCGGGTCGCGAGTCTTTTGCCATTACGCCGCTTTCCTCCCTGGGCCCAGAGCCCCCTACTCGCCCGGCCGCGTCTACACTTATCAGTTCTGTGCTTAGCGGTTGATGCGCCGGTTGACCACGTTCGGCGCTCGCCGCAGCCGCTCGTCTTCGCCGAGCTGGTCGGCCTCGAAGGCGTCCGCCCCCACCGGCGTATCGCCGTGGCGACGATACAGCTGGGTCAGCATGGCCTTGCGGTCGGCGCGCAGCTCGCGAAGCAGCACCACCACCATCATGTAGAGAATAAACGTAAACGGCAGCGCCGACAGCACCGAGGCCGACTGCAGCCCGCTGAGGCCGCCGGCCACGATCAGCGTCAGGCAGATAGCGGCGATCAGCACCCCCCACAGCACGCGCTTGTAAAGCGGCGGGTTGATCGAGCCGTTGTCGGTCATCTGGGCCACGATATAGGACGCCGAGTCTGCCGACGTCACCAGGAATACAAAGATTAGTATCATCGCCATGATCGACAGCACGCCGGAAAACGGCATCAGGTCAAACATCGCAAACAGCGCCACGGTGATATTGTCCTGGGTCGCCTGGGCAAGGCCGATATCGCTGCCGCCAAGCTCCATGTGCAGCGCCGCGCCGCCGAATACGCCGATCCAGGTACAGGCCAGCAGCGGCGGCACCAGCAGCACGCCAAAGACGTATTCCTTGATGGTACGCCCCCGCGACACCCGGGCCACGAAGGTTCCCACAAACGGCGACCAGGCAATCACCCAGGCCCAGTAGAAAATCGTCCAGTCGTTGCCCCAGTTGGCCTCGTCGTAGGGCGCAATGCGCAGGCTCATGCCGATGAAGTTCTGCAGGTAATCGCCGATGCCCAGGGTGATCGTTTCGAGAATCGCAACCGTAGGCCCGGTGATCAGCACGTAAAGCATCAGCCCGATGCACAGCGCCATGTTGAGGTTGGAAAGGCGCTTGATGCCTTTATCCAGCCCGGACCAGGTCGAGGCCATATAGGCGCAGAACATCACCAGCAGAATAATGAACTGCCACCAGCCGTTTTCCGGCAGGCCGAACACCGCGTTGAGCCCGCCGTTCATCTGCAAGACGCCAAGCCCCAGCGATGTGGCCACGCCCATCACCGTTGCCACCACGGCAAAGACGTCGAGCCAGGAGGCGTAGGGGCGCACCCGCGGGTACTTCGCGGTGACCGACGAGAGCACCGACGACACCAGCCCCGCCTGCCCCTTGCGGAACTGGAAATAGGCGATGATCAGCCCCACCACGGAAAACGCCGCCCACTGGTGAATCCCCCAGTTGAAGTAGGTGTACTGAATGGCATAGCGCGCCGCGGCCACGCTTTCCGGCGATTCGTCGCCGTAGGGCGGATCAATATAGTGCGACATGGGCTCGGCCATGCCGTAAAACACCAGCCCCACGCCGAACCCCGCGGCGAGCAGCATGCTCACCCAGGAAAAGAAGCTGTAGTTGGGCGTGCTGTCCTGGGGCCCCAGCCGTACCTTGCCGTACTTGGAGAACGCTAGCCCCAGCAGGAACACCACAAACCCAAATATCGAAAACAGGTAAAACCAGCCAAACAGCCGGGTAATGGTATTCAGCGCTGCCTGGGCGGCGTTGCCGAAGCCTTCGGGAAACGCCGCCCCGACCAGCACCAGCCCCAGGATAATTATCGTCGAGGCGATAAATACTGTCCTGCCGCCGTGATCCGCCATCTCGTCCCCTTGCTCTTGCCGGTCGTTCGTTATCGAAAGCTTTGCTGCCGACCCCTTGTCGGCACCGTGCAGACTCTATCAGCTCAGCACGAATGGTGCATAAGCCAGCCTTGATGCAACACGGCCGTCGCGTCTTGCAGAGGCGACACACAAAACGGCGCGCCGGGTGAACTCAAGCGCCGTACAGTGTTCTACTGGGCAGACAGGAACGCGCTACACCCCGCGTCTTCAGGCCAACGTCTTCAGGCCCACGTATTCAGGAGAGCTCCATGACACAGCGTAATACCCGCAACGCCGCCTGGCAGGCCGCCCAGCAGTGGCGCGCCAAAGCCGCCGAGTCGCGCCCGGTGGGCCTTGGCGGCAGCATCCGACTGTTTTTCACCTGGCTTTTGTTCGGCGCCATGATGATCGTGGCGCTGGTGCTGGGCTTTTTCCTGCTGCTGATCGGCTGGGCGATGATGCCCTTCATGCGCCACAAGATGAAAAAGCGCATGGACGCCATGCGCGCCGAGCAGGCTACCGACATCGGCGGCGGTGCCTACCGCGAGCCCCGGCGCCCCCACGACGCCCTGGAAGGCAGCTTTGACGTCAAGGAAGAAAAGGAAAAGACCGACCGGGACCCGGCCTCGCGCTAGCCCGCTCAGGCCGGCGGATACACCCAGGCAAAGACCACGGCAAGGGTCAGCGGCATGACCACCAGGCTACCCAGGTTGCCGATCAGCACCAGGGAGGCGACGCGGTGCGGCGAAAGCCTGTACTGCTCGGCGATCAGATAGTTGAGCACCGCCGGCGGCAGCGCGGCGAATACCAGCAGCACCGCGGTGGCCAGCATGTCCAGCGGCAACAGCCAGGCCAGCGGCAGCGCAATGACCAGCCCGGAAAGCGGGCACAAAAGCGCACCGGCCAAGCCGGTACGCCAGTCGCCGAAGTCCACGTCCAAAAGCCGCACGCCGAGCGCAAACAGCATCAGCGGTATGCTCACCTCACCGAGGGTGTGCATGGGCGAGGTCAGCCACTCGGGCAGCGCCACGCCCGCCAGGTTCACCGCCAGCCCGGCAAGGCTTGCCAGCACGATGGGCAGGCGCAGCATCCGCCACGGCGAGCGACCGGGGTCGACCAGATAAAGCCCCACCGAGAAGTGCAGCACCATTTCGACGATGAACACCACCACCGCCGCGGGCAGCGCCTGCTCGCCAAACGCCAGCACGATCAGCGGCAGGCCCATGTTGCCGGTGTTATTAAACATCATCGGAGGCAGAAACACCTTGGGCGCAATGCCCAGCCAGCGCGCCACCGGCCACAGCAATAGCCCCGACCCCAGCACTACCGCGACCACCCCCAGCGCCAGCCAGACATAGTCGGCAAGGGGCGCGCTGCGCTCGGCGAGTACCGCAAACACCAGAAGCGGGACGAACAGCTCCATGTTCAAAACGTTGAGGCTGCCAATATCCGGCTTGCGAAAGTAGCCGTATGCCGTGCCGGCGCCGGCGCCGGCGATCAAAAATACCGGCACCAAAGTGGTAAATATCTGCCCGATCATGGGGCCTTCCCCTCCCCGGGGGCCTGGTCCGGCGGCTCGAGAAAGCGCTCCCACAGCGCCTGGACAGCGCGGCGGTGGCCATCGAACGCCCCCGCGTCCATGCGCGCCCGCTCGCCGGTCAGCGCGGCGCGGTGGGTGGTGCTGCGATAGGCCAGATAGGCCTCGCGCAGGTCCCTGGCCTCGTCGTCGGGCAGGTGGCCGCTCGCGGCCAGGGAATCGAGAATGCGCACGCTGTCGCTGTAGGCCAGCAGCGCCGGCGCCTCGACGCCCAGCGCCAGCACCGCGTACTGGCAGAGAAACTCGATATCCACCATGCCGCCGGCGTCCTGCTTGACGTCAAACGTCTCTCGGGTGCGGCTGCCCAGGTGGGCGCGCATTCGGTGGCGCATGCGCACCACCTCGTCGCTCAGCGCCTGGCGATCCCGGGGCCGGCCCAGCACCTCCTTGCGCACGGCGTTGAAGCCGTCGGCGAGGGTGGCATCGCCGGCTACCACCCGGGCGCGTACCAGCGCCTGATGCTCCCAGGTCCAGGCGTTCTGCCGCTGATAGTCGGCGAAGGCGTCGAGCGACGTCACCAGCAGCCCGGCGTTGCCCGACGGCCGCAGGCGCATGTCCACCTCGTAAAGGCTGCCCGCCGGGGTCACCGCGGTGAGCAGGTGGATCATCCGCTGGCCCAGGCGGGTGAAGAACACCGACGCGTCCACCTGGCGGCGGCCGTCGGTGGCGCCCCGGGTACTGCGGTGCAAAAACACCAGGTCCAGGTCCGAGCCGTAGCCGAGCTCAATGCCGCCCAGCTTGCCGTAGCCGACGATGAGGAAGTCCGGCGCGTCGCGGCCGATGCCCGGCGGCACGCCGTGCTTGCGAACCATGTGCTTCCACGCCATGACAAGCACCGCGTCGAGAATCACCTCGGCGATGTAGGTCAGGTAGTCGCTGACCTTCATCAGATGGCGAGTGCCGGCGATGTCCGAGGCGGCCACGTGCAGCGTCTGGGCGTGCTTGAACACGCGCAGCGCCTCCAGCTGGGCTTCCTCGTCGTCTTCGGGCAGGCGGTTCAGGGTCTGGCGCAGCTCGTCGGCGAGCCGCGCCTTGCTCGCCGGGGTATACAGCGACTCCGGGGTCAAAAGTTCGTCGAGCAGGATCGGGTAGCGCGCCAGCTGGTCGGCAATCCAGGGGCTTGCCGCGCACAGGCGCATCAGGTGCTCAAGCGCGTGGGGGTTTTCCCGCAGCAGGGCAAGATAGGCCGTGCGCCGCAGCACTGCCTCGATCAGCGGCTGCACCCGGGGCAGCGCGGCGTCCGGCGTGGGGTTTTGCGCCAGGGCGTCGAGCAAAAGCGGCATCAGCGCGTCGAGCCGCTCAAAGCCGATGCGCTGCATGCCCTGCACCGCCCGGGAATGGTAGAGCCGCTCAAGGCGTTTGCGCGCCTCTGCGGGGTCGTCAAATCCGGCTTCGTCGAGGCGCCGCTCGGCGTCTTCGGCGCTCAGCTCGCCGCGCCACAGCCGCCGCCACTGCTCAAGCGCCGGGGTTTCGCTGTCGTCTTCCACTTCTTCTTCGGGCTCGGCGATGACGTCGTCGAAATAGCGCTGGATGCGCTCGCGGCCTTCGCCCATCCGCGTCATTACGCCGTCCCAGCCGTCAAACCCCAGCGCCAGCGCGACCTGCTCCCGGGCCACGGGGTCGTCGGGCAGCCGCTGGGTCTGGCGGTCGTCCAGCGCCTGCAGCGCGTGCTCCAGGTCGCGCAGAAAGGCATAGTCCGGCAGCAGCTCGTCAACCGCCTCCTGGGGCAGCAGGCCAAGCGCCGGCAGCCGAGAGAGCGCGGCGCGAAGGGAAGTCTGCTGTAGCTCGGTGTCGCGACCGCCGCGGATCAGCTGAAACGCCTGCACCACGAACTCCACCTCGCGGATGCCGCCGGGGCCGAGCTTGACGTTGTTTTCCATGCTGCGCCGCTTGACCTCGCGGTGAATCATGGTCTTCAGCCCGCGCAGGGACTCGATGGCGCCAAAGTCCAGATACTTGCGGTAGACAAAGGGGCGCAGTCCGCGCAGCAGCGTAGCGCCGCCGGCAACGTCGCCGGCCACCGGGCGCGCCTTGAGCATGGCGTAGCGCTCCCACTCCCGGCCCTGGTCCTGGTAGTAGGCCAAAAGCGCGGCAAAGCTGCCCACCAGCGGGCCGCCGTCGCCCAGCGGGCGCAGGCGCATGTCCACGCGAAAAGCAAAGCCGTCGGCGGTGACGTGGTCAAGCGCGGCGATCAGCTTTTGCCCCAGCTTGGTGAAGTACTCCTGGTGGGCAAGCGTTTTGCGCCCGCCCCGGGTCTCGCCGTCTTCGGCGTAGGCAAAAATCAGGTCGATGTCCGACGACAGGTTGAGCTCGCCGGCGCCCAGCTTGCCCATGCCCAGCACCACCATCCGCTGGGCGGAGCCGTCTTCGCAGGGCGCCGGTCGCCCCCAGCGCGGCGCATAAAACGCCTCCAGCCAGCCAAGGGTAGCTTCAAGGGTGACCTCGGCCAGCGCCGTCACCGCCGCGGTGGTGTCCCAAACGTCGTAGCCGTCGGGGCGGTTCAGGTCGCGCCAGATGATGCCCAGCATCCGCGCCTGACGAAAGCGCCGCACCGCCCGGTACAGCGCCGCCTCGTCCTCGGCCGCGGCCAGCGTTTCGCCCAGCCGGCGCTCAAGCACGGCGCCGGCCGGCGCGGCGTCCAGCTCGCCGGCGTCAATAAGCTCGCCCAGCAGCGCCGGGGTGCGCACCAGCACGTCCAGGGCAAAGCTCGAGATCGCCACCGTGCGCACAAGCGCCGCTCGCCGCGACGCGGGCAGCGCCTGCCAGACAGCCGCCGTTTCATCGTCGGGGCCGGCTGGCCCCAGCGCCTCGGCCAGGCGCAGCTGAGCCTGCTCTGCGGTTTCTCGGAGCGCCGCCGGCAGGCCGTTTAGCGGCAGAAAATCGTTGTCCAGCGCCATGTCGCGCCCTCTCCGTCTCGTACTGGCTCCGTCGCGGGATTGATCAACCCCAGAAGCGCAGCCAGAGCATAAGCCCCCAGGTCAGCGCGGCGTAGGCCAGCGCCAGCATCACCGCCGCCGAGCCGATGTCCTTGGCGCGGCCGGAAAGCTCGTGATGCTCGGTGCCGATGCGGTCCACTACGTTCTCCACCGCGCTGTTCAGAAGCTCGGCGATCATCACCAGCACGCAGCTGCCGATCAGCAGGAGCACCTGGGTCACGCTCTGCCCCAGCCACACCGCCAGGGGCACGAGCACCACGCTCAGGGCCACTTCCTGGCGAAACGCCGTTTCGTGACGAAACGCCGCGATCAGCCCGTTGAACGAGTAGCGCGTGGAATGCAGCAAATGGGTGAGACCCGTACGCTCAGGCTTCATCCTGGTTCCTCATGCCCTGGTTCCTTATGCATTGGTTAACGACCCGCCTAGTGAGTATCGATCATGCCGGCCAGATCCGCCGAGAGAGGCTCCAGCACCTTGGTCCAGTTCAGGTAGGGCGTGGAGCGATTGCCGTTGACCAGCACGCTGAACACGCCCCAGCGCCCGCCGGCGGTACGGAAGTACCCCGCCATGGCGCGCACCGCGTACGGCTCGTTGAGCGTACCGGTCTTGAGCATGACGTTGTGCTGGAAGCTTTCCGGCCCCCGGCGGATAAAGCGCATCACGCCGTTCTCCGGCGACTGCAGCGCCGCCACAAAGCTCGGAAACAGCGAGCTCTGGTGATACATCGACTCGAGCATCACGTTGACGCCGTGGGCCGTGGTGCGGTTGTCGGTGGTCAGACCGCTGCCGCTTTCCAGCGTCACCTCGCCGTGGCCGGAAAGCCCCGCGACGTAGCTTTCCAGCGCCCGGCCGGCATCGGCAAGCTCGGCGCCGGGCGTTTCAACCAGGTTCAGCGCCAGCACGTCGGCCATGTAGTTGTTGGAATAGTTCAGCGTGCGCAGCACCAGCTCCTGCAGCGGCTTGCCCTCCACCGCGGCGAGGGTCTGGGCGGCGTCGGGCGGTTTGGCCGTGGTTATCCGGGGCGCGCCGGAAAAGCCGATGCCGAAGCGCTCGAGCATCGCCGCCAGAGTATCCGCCGTTTGCTCGGCGCCGTCGCTGGCGCCGCGGTACTCGTCCCGGGGCCAGGCGTTGGTGGAAATCTGCCCGTCGACGTGCACCACGTCGCCGTGCTCGGTAGTCACGCGCTCGGCGCTGATCTGGGTGCCGCTGTCGTCGGGCCGGGTAACCACCTGGTTATCCACCGATACCAGCGAAGACGGTCCGTCGCAGTGGGTTACCCGGGCCGGCTCGCCCGGGGCGATTCCCGGGGCCACGTTGACGCACCAGCTGCCGAAGTTGACCCCGGCGGACGACAGCGGCGCGCTGTAGGCGTTATCCACCCGGGTGCGCGCCTCGCAGCGGTCGGTGGTTGCGCATTCGACCGGGCCAAAGCGCCACTGGCTGACCACCACGTCGCCGTTGATCTGGCGCACTCCGGCCTGGTGCAGGCGCTGAACCAGCCGCCAGAGGTTCTCGCTGGTGAGCCCGGGGTCGCCGCCGCCTTCAAACCACAGGTCGCCGTTCAGCACGCCGTCGGCCGGGGCCGCCTCGGCGATGCTTTTCAGCCGCGTGGTAAAGCGGTGCTGGGGGCCGAAGCGCTCAAGCGTGGCCGCCGCCGTATAGGTCTTGGTCACCGAGGCCGGCGACAGCGCCTGCCGGGGGCTAAGGCTGCCCAGGGTTTCCCGGGAGCCGTCCAGCAGCCGGGCCTCGGCGCTGATAGCAAAGCCGTCGTCGGCAAGCTTGCCCAGCCGGGAAAAGTTCGCCCGGGCCGCCGTGCCGCTGTAAAGCGCCAGGGCCACCGCCGCGGCGAACATAACCAGCCGCTGACCCCAAGCGGCGTGCGGCAATCTACGATGGATCATGACCTCGTCCTTAATGCACGTTCATTGTCGAAAACACCTGCAGCACCACTACGCCGGCCACAATCAGCGAAATCCCCGCGATCGCGGGCGCATCCGGCTGTTCGCCGAACGCGATCATGCCCACCAGGGTCACCAGCACAATCCCGAGCCCCGCCCAGATGGCGTAGGCCACCCCTACCGGCAGCGTCCGCAGCACCAGGCTCAGCAGATAAAACGCCAGCCCGTAGCCGAACACGACCACGACGCTGGGGCCCAGCCGGGTAAAGCCGGCGGAAGACTTAAGCGCGCTGGTGGCGACGACTTCGGCCACGATCGCCAGAATCAGGTAAATAAATGCCATTGTCGCTCCAGATCGATCGTTAGTTGCCAAAGGGGCTGTCCGCCCTCGGCGTACTTGGCCTCAAACGGCGTCAGATACGCAACTCCCGAATCCCCGCCCGGCGCATAGCGCGCTACCGCCGCCTCGCAACCGGCGGCCTGCGCCACCGCCAGGGCGAACTCCTCGGCGTAAAGGCGCCAGTTGGTGCGAAGCTCAAGACGCCCGCCCAGCCCCAGGATCCACGGCAGAACCGGGTGGCCGTGCCAGCGCATTTTCAGCTGGGAGGCCTTGGGGTACGGATTGGGGTACAGCAGATAGTGCCGCGCCGGGGCCCAGCCGGCCTGCCAGGCGAGCCGCCAGAAATCTACCAGATCCGCCCGCACCAGCAGCGCGTTCGCCGGCACCGGGCCGTGATCCCGGCTCAGGCGGTCGGCGCTGCGGTCCACGCCGATCACCGCGTGATCGGGAAACGCCGCCGCCAGCCGCCGGGTCGAAAGCCCCACGCCGCAGCCGGCGTCCAGGATCAGCGACCTTCCCTGCGCTTCGCGCCAGGCCTCGGCCCGGGCAAAAGCGGCTCGAGTGTGCTCGGCCACGGGCTTTTGCAGCGGGCTTGCCAGCGCCCGCGCCACCCGGCGTGCGAGATCAGGGTGGGGGCCGGGCTGACCGGATACCACCATCCGGCGGGACGAGTGCGGCGTTAAAGGCGGCAGTGACGACGGCGGCTGCATGGCGTATTCCGGGCGCAAAAGCGTGATTCTATCAGCCTTGGCCGCTTGCGGCATGACGCCGTTGCATGGCCGGTGCTATGATCACGCCCAGCAGCCTTTTAGACTTACGTTGTTATTAGACTTACGTTGTTATTAGACTTACGTTGTTATCATTCAGGCACCCGCACAGCGGGGCACGCCACCCGTTTTTTCATTACCGCACCACGAGGAACCCGGCTTGTCACATTTACCGGTGATCGTCGGTATGGGCGGCATCAACCCCGCCGGCAGGACGTCAGGCCATCAGGCCTTCCGCCGTACCGTGCTTGATGCGCTGCCCGCCGACCAGCAACGCCAAACCGTTCAGGGTCTGGCCGCCCTGATGCGTCTTGTCGAGCCCGGCAGCACGGCCGACGCCGAGTCGCTGCGCGCGGCGGTGCTTGAGCACACTCTGGTGCGCCGCAACGAAGACCCGGCCTTCAGCGCCCCGGGCCTGCCGGCCAACCGCCTGGCCAACATGGCCCTTGATGCCCCGCTCGAGTTCACCCTGCGCCGCCGCCAGCTCCCCGAACACCTGCCGCCCCACTGGGAAGTGCGCGAAGTGGACCAGCGCACGGTGTCGGTGAGCGTCCCCCAGGGCGACTTCAACGCCCTGCTGCCCGATGCCCACAGGCCCAAGGTAAAAGCCGCCGCCCAGCTGCCAAGGGGCTTTGACCCGGCGGCGCTTTACCGCAGCGTACACCACCCCCGCGGGCTGTCCATGGCGATTTTTGGCGCCAGCGACTGCCTGAAGGCAAGCGGCCTTGAGTGGGAGCACCTGCGCGACCGGCTCGACCCCGACCAGGTCGCCGTCTACGCCGGCAACTCCATCGGCCAGCTGGACGACGAAGGCTGGGGCGGGCTTTTAAAAAGCCTGGTCACCGGCCAGCGCGCCACCTCCAAGCAGATGCCGCTGGGCTACGGCCAGATGCCCGCCGACTTTCTCAACGCCTACGTGCTCGGCAGCGTCGGCGGCACCGGCGCGGCGCTGGGCGCCTGCGCCAGCTTTTTGTACAACCTGCGCCTGGGGATCGACGACATCCGCGCCGGCCGCCGGCGGGTGGTCATGGTGGGCACCGCCGACGCCCCCATTACGCCCGAGGTCATCGAGGGCTTTCGCACCATGGGGGCGCTTGCCGACGACGCCGGGCTCAAGGCGCTGGACGCGCTCGAGCTGCTCACCGACGCCGACTACCAGCGCGCCTGCCGGCCCTTTGCCCGCAACTGCGGCTTCACCATGGCCGAGGCCAGCCAGTTCGTCATGCTCATGGACGACACCCTGGCGCTGGAAGAAGGCGCCGAGATTCTCGGCTCGGTGCCCGAGGTGTTCGTCAACGCCGACGGGTTCAAGCGCTCGATCTCCGCCCCGGGCATCGGCAACTACATCACCCTGGGCAAGGCGGCCGCGCTGGTGCGCGACATGCTCGGCGAGACGGCGCTCAGGGAGCGCAGCTTCATCCACGCCCACGGCACCGGCACGCCGAAAAACCGCACCACCGAGTCCCACGTGTTCGACGAAATCGCCCGGGCCCACGGCATTACCCACTGGCCGGTCACCGCGATCAAGGCGTTTGTCGGCCACTCCCAGGGCTCTGCCGCCGGTGACCAGCTGGTAAGCGCGCTGGGCAGCTTTGCCTACGGCATGATGCCCGGCATCCCCACTCTGGACGCCGTAGCCGACGACGTCTACGCCGAGCGGCTGCGCTTCTCCCGGGAACCCCTGGCGCTTGACGCCGACGCCAGCTTTCTCAACGCCAAGGGCTTTGGCGGCAACAACGCCACCGGCGTGGTGCTCTCCCCTCGGGTGACCGAAAAGCTGCTGGAAAAGCGCCACGGCGCCGACGCCCTCAGCGCCTGGAAAGCGCGCCGGGAAAGTGTGCGCGAAGCCTCTTGCGCCTACCTGCGCCAGGCCGACCTGGGCCATTACCAGCCGCGCTACCAGTTTGGCGAGGCGGTGCTCGAAGGCCCGGAGCTTGCCATCCACGCCGACCGCATCGAGATCCCGGGCTACGCCCGGCCGGTGTCGCTGCAGGCTCACAACCCCTTCGGCCGGCTCGACGAGGAAGACAGCGAGGAGTCCTGATGACCACCGCGGTATACCCCGGCACGTTCGACCCGATCACCCACGGCCACTTTGACATCATCGAGCGCGGCGCGCGGCTTTTTGATCGCGTCGTGGTCGCCGTGGCCGCCAGCTCCGGCAAGGACCCGGCGTTCGGCCTCGACGCCCGCATCGCCCTGGTGCGGGAGGCCTGCGCGTCGCTTGCCAACGTCTCGGTGATCGGCTTTTCCGGCCTGCTCACGCAGATGATGCGCGAACAGAACGCTACGGTGATCCTGCGCGGGCTGCGCGCCGTCTCGGACTTCGAGTACGAGCTTCAGCTGGCCAACATGAATCGCGCCCAGAACCCCGATCTCGAAAGCGTGTTTCTCACCCCGGCGGTGGAGAACTCCTACATTTCCTCGACCATCGTGCGCGAAATCGCCCGGCTCGGCGGCGACGTCTCGCCGCTGGTCCACCCCCGGGTGACCCAAGCGCTAAAAAAGCGCTACCACGGCTGACGGCGCCCTAGCGCTCGTTCGCCCGGCGGCTGGTTTTGCACCCCAGACAGCGGCGGAAAGTGGCCTCGGCGGGCGTCTTGACCAGCGTCTCGGCGGCTTCGTCCACGCCGCCGCCGAGCGCAGTAAACGGCAGCGACACCAGAAACACCGCCGTACCGCCCACCGTCGCCACGGCCAATAGCGGGCGCGCCACCAGCGCGTCAAGCGTCATCGCCGCGCCGCTGGGGCTGGAACGCGCCTCGTGCTGGCGCTCGTCGAACGCCACGGCGGGCTGGCCCGCGGCAAGCGCCACGATCAGCGCGAGCCCCAGGCTCTGCAGAATACGCCTATAGCTTGTTTTCATCTCCCTTGCCCTCCGGCTGTCGTGATTCTCGGCACAATGATACCGAGTTGCGCACAGCCTGAAAGGCCGGCACGAGGATTTAGCCTGCCGCCCTGCGAATATAGCGTAACCTTTAGTTTCTTTTATTCACGTTTTCATTCTTTTAGATACAATATATACTCCGCAGCGCTTGCCGCGCCGCTACCGGTGCGTGCCTGTCATACCCACTACACCCGAAGATATTCCACCGTGCCAAGGAGCCCCTTCATGAAGCGTCTGCTCGCTACCGCCGTTACCGCCCTGATGGCCACCACCGCCATGGCCCAGAGCCACGTTTACAGCGCCGACGAAGGCCCCTACCTGGGCGCCGGCATCGGCCACGCCAAGGTCGACAACGATACCCTCAATGACCTTGATCGCCTCGGCGCCAGCACTGACGATAGCGACACCGCCTACAAGCTGTTTGCCGGCTACCAGTTCAACCCCTACTTTGCCGTCGAGGCTAGCTACGTGGATTTTGGCGAATTTACCGCCAGCGCCAGTAACCGCGTAGGTTTTGCTGACGCATCGCTGGAGATTGACGGCTTTACCGCCGCGCTGGTGGGCAAGCTGCCCATCGAAGGCGGCTTTGGCGTTTATGGCAAGCTGGGCATGATCGCCTGGGATGGTGACGTAAAAGGACAGGGTAATATCTACGGTAACGCTATACGCGAATCCGGCAGTGAAGACGGCAATGATCCCTTCTACGGCGCGGGCGTTGAGTACGTCGTCGACCGGATCATCATGCGCGCGGAATTCGAGCGCTACGACATCAGCGAGGGCGGCGAAGACTTCGAGACCGATCTGATCTCGGCAAGCCTCGGCTACCGCTTCTAAGCGCCAGCCTGGCCGCACCGCGCGCCGTTCCGGCCCCGCTTTGGCGGGGCCGTTGCATTTGTCCGCGGCCGTCCTCATGCTACCGGCCCTGTTCATGGACGGAGCCATCGTGACTGCCACCTCTGCCCCGCATTCCGCTCCCGCCCGCCGGCGCATCTGGGCGCTGGCGTGGCCGATTATCCTCTCCAACGTCACCGTCCCGCTTCTGGGGCTGGTGGATACCGCCGTGGTCGGCCATCTGCCGGACTCGCGCTACCTGGCGGCGGTCACCTTGGGGGCGACGCTGTTCAGCTTTTTGTACTGGGGCTTTGGCTTTCTGCGCATGGGCACCACCGGGCTGACCGCCCAGGCCGTGGGCCGCGACGACGGCCAGACGGTCAAAAACCTGCTGGGCCAGGCGCTGATCATGGCGGCGGCGATCGGCGGGCTTTTGGTGCTGCTGGGCTCGCCGCTGGTCAGCTTCGGCCTCTGGCTGCTGGACGCTAGCCCCAGCGCCACGCCGCTGGCGCAGGCCTACGCCGACATTCGCCTGCTGTCGGCGCCGGCGGTGCTCGCCAACTACGCCATTCTGGGCTGGTTTCTGGGCCAGCAGAACGCCCGGGTGACGCTGTGGATTCTGCTGTTGACCAACGTGGTCAACATCGTCTTCGACCTCTGGTTCGTGGTGGGGCTGGGCATGAGCAGCAACGGCGTGGCCTGGGCCAGCGTGCTCGCCGACTACTCGGCCTTCGCCTTTGGCGGCTATCTGGTGCTGCGCCAGCTGGGCCATCTGCCGGGGCAGTTTTTGCGCCGGCGGCTGCTCGCCCTCGGCGCCTACCGGGCGCTGTTCAGCGTCAACGCCAATCTCTTTGTGCGCACCCTGGGGCTGCTGTTCGCCATGGCGTTCTTTACCGCCCAGGGCGCTCGCCAGGGCGACACGGTGCTCGCCGCCAACGCCGTGCTGCTGCAGTTCATCATGCTGACAAGCTACGCCCTGGACGGCTTCGCCCACGCCGCGGAGTCGCTGGTCGGGCGCGCCTTCGGCCGCGGGGACTGGTCGGAGTTCGCCGCCACCGTGGGCGCCACCGCGCGCCTCTCGCTGTATACCGCCCTTGCCGCGGCGCTGTGCTTTGCGCTGGGTGGCAACGCCCTGATCGCGCTGCTCACCGGCCTGCCCGAAGTGCGCTCTACCGCCGCCGGCTACCTGCCGTGGATGGTGGCCATGCCGCTGATCGCGGTGTGGAGCTACCTGCTCGACGGCGTGTTCATCGGCACCACCGCGGTTAAGGAAATGCGCAACAGCATCTTTATCGGCCTGGCGGTCTACCTGCCGGTATGGTGGCTGGCCCGGCCGCTGGGCAACCACGGGCTATGGCTTGCGTTTATGGCATTTACCCTGGTGCGCTCGGTCACCCTGATCGTCTACTATCAGCGCTATCGGCAAAACCGCTGGCGCACGCGTCGCTAAGGGTGCGGCGCTATACGCCGGGGCAGCATTACCCTATGGTACAACCACTTGACTTATCCAACCTCCAATAAAGGCACGCCATGACCGAGAATGCGGACTCCTACCAAGCGATGCTGAGCGGCCAGCACGAGCTTTCCATGACCGTGCTGATGACGCCGGACATGGCCAACTTCAGCGGCAAGGTCCACGGCGGCGCCATTCTCAAGCGTCTCGACGAGGTCGCCTACGCCTGCGCCAGCCGCTATTCCGGGCACTACGTGGTCACGCTCTCCGTGGACCAGGTGCTGTTCAAGCAGCCCATTCACGTCGGCGAACTGGTCACCTTTCTGGCCTGCGTCAACCACGTTGGCCGCTCGTCCATGGAGGTGGGCATCAAGGTGGTCGCCGAGGACATCCGCCAACAGGTCATCCGCCACACCAACAGCTGCTATCTTTCCATGGTGGCCGTGGACGACGACGGCAAACCGGCCAGGGTGCCGCCGCTTGAGCTGGAAACGCCGCTGCAGCGCCTGCGCTTCGAGAAGGCCGCCCTGCGTAAAAAGCTGCGCAAGGAAGCCGAGCAGGCCGAACGACGCGCCCAGCAGGAGCATCAGGCGGACAGCTGATGCCACCCGGAGGAGCCCCCATGTTTGCTACACCGCCGTTTTCCCGAAGCGATTCGCGCTCGCGCACCGCTGAGCTTGCCCACCTGGGCTGGGACGTGCTGATCATCATCGCCGTGGTCGCCAACCTGACGCTGCTGCTGGTGGATTCGCTTTATCTGATCGAGCCGCTAAGCGAGGGGCTCGAAGCCGCCGCCCCCGGCGCCCACGCCTGGTATGATCGCGTTATTCACCAGCGCTTTTTCCAGATCGACCTGGCCTTTGTCACGCTGTTTGTGGTTGACGTGCTGCTCGGCTGGGCAGTGGCCATTACCGAGCGGCGCTACCATCGCTGGTTCTTTTATCCTTTTGTGCGCTGGTACGACGTGCTCGGCTGCATTCCGCTCAGCGGCTTTCGCCTGCTGCGGGCGCTGCGCGTCATCTCGCTGGTACACCGCCTGAACCGCCTGGGGCTGGTTCACATCGAACGCTGGCAGGCCTACCGCTTCGTCGCCAAGTATTACGACATCCTGCTCGAGGAGCTCTCCGACCGCATTGCCGTGCGCCTGCTGAGCAACGTCCAGGAGCAGGTCAAGGCCGACAGCACCCTGGCCGACGGGCTTATCAACCGCGTGGTTGCCCCGCGCAAAGAGCAGCTCATCCGCGAGATCACCCAGCGCATCGAAGCCAGCGCCGGCCGCGCCTACGACGGCAACCGCGAAGAGGTGAGGCGCTATATCAGCGAAATGGTCAACCACACCCTGCGGGAAAGCCCGGAAATCCGCCGGCTGGAACGCCTGCCCATGGGCAGCGCGGTCTCCGGGAGCCTTGAGGCCTCGCTTGCCGGCGTGGCGCACCGGCTGGTGGACGAGCTGGCCCGAGGCATTCACACCCCCCGCTTCCGCACGCTGGTCAGCGACACCGCCGAAAGCGGCTTTGACGCCTGGCTGAAAGTCGACGAAGGCAGCGCCGAGGTCACCGAAGCGGTGCTGGTGGACGCGCTGGAAATGCTCAAGGATCAGATCAGCCGCCAGGCATGGAAAGACCGTTACCAATAGCGCTCGGCCGCTGCGTCTACCAAACTTGCCGCGCTGACAGAGCTACTGCAGTTAGTAGCTTCCATCGTTCGGGGTGAGCCGGCAACAGGTCTGCGAGGGGCGCTATTAATCCGTCCCTGGACGCTACCCTACGCCATCCATGGCGTAGAACCCCTCTGCGACCTGTCCCCGGCACCTCGGACATATCCTGCTGCGATAATCCGGGCCGTGCCCAACGCGGTGCGTTTCGCTACAATGCCGGTTTGGGTTACGCGACCTTGACCGGCGCTTTTTACTCGCTATTCCGCTACAACGGCCTTTCATGTCCCACTTTTATCGCTTGATCGTCTCCTGTCCCGACCGGGTCGGCATCGTTTCCCGGGTCTCCAGCTTTATTGCCGCCCAGGGCGGCTCCATCACCGAAGCCAGCCAGCACTCTGACCTCGAAACCGGCCAGTTCTTCATGCGCTATGAGGTGCGCGCCGACACCGTCGGCGTTCCCTATCGCGAGTTCAGCGCGGCCTTTGCCCCCATCGCCGACGCCTTTGACATGGACTGGGCCATGACCGACTCGCAAAACAAACCGCGCGTCGTGATTCTGGTCAGCAAGGAGGACCACTGCCTCACGGATCTGCTGCATCGCTGGAGTAATGACGAGCTGGACTGCGAGATCGTCGGCGTGGTGTCCAACCACACCAACATGCGCCCGCTCGCCGAATGGCACGGCATCCCCTTCCATCACGTCCCGGTCGAGGCGCACAACAAGGCCCCGGCTTTCGCCGAGGTCGAGCGTCTGATCGACGACATGCGCGCCGACTGCATCGTACTGGCCCGCTACATGCAGATTCTGCCGCCGGACCTGTGCGCCCGCTATGCCGGACGCGTGATCAACATCCACCACAGCTTTTTGCCGTCCTTTGCCGGCGCCAAGCCGTATCATCAGGCCTACGAGCGCGGGGTGAAGCTGATCGGCGCGACCTGCCACTACGTAACCCAGGACCTTGATGCCGGCCCGATCATCGAACAGGGCGTGCACCGCGTCAGCCACTGCCACACGCCCAGGGATCTGGTGCGCTTTGGCCGCGACGTGGAAAAGAACGTGCTGGCCAGAGGCCTGCGCTGGCACCTGGAAGACCGGGTCATCGTGCACGACAATAAAACCGTCGTTTTTGCCTAGCACCTGCCCGACCCCCTGCCACCGCAGGCCCGGCGCGCTTAGCTGTGGGCGGCGTCCTGCACGGCTTCGCCGCCCTCTTCCACGTCCTGCCCCATGCCGGCCATGGTGTTGCAGCCGCTGAGCATGCCGGCCATCAGCAGCGCAGCAAAGCTTGCGGCAAGCGCCTTGATTACGGTGTTACGCGTTGTTATCGCTTTCATCGTTATCTCCTTGTTCAACCGTTCGGGGCCTTTTCATGGCACTTCGGGTACCGATTCTGTCAACGCACAAGGCAGAC
Organism: Halomonas garicola; assembly: GCF_031935715.1. GTDB lineage: Bacteria > Pseudomonadota > Gammaproteobacteria > Pseudomonadales > Halomonadaceae > Vreelandella > Vreelandella garicola. The sequence goes on from NZ_JASSZF010000001.1 coordinate 156,172, forward strand.
GCCTTGGCGTATAGTCAGCCTAACAGCGTTTGCCGCCTCGATGGACAAAATAATCGGCGTCAAGGCGCCAAAAGGGCCGCGCTGCCTCTTTAACGGCGCGGCCACCGGCGCAAAAGGGTTCTCTTGCCGCGCTTGCCTGCTATGCTGCGGCGCTGTCACTCGACTTGGCCTTTCGTATAACAACCACCACCGATGACCCCTAAGGAGTTGGCACGATGCACGTTTTGCTCTGCCCCGACAGTTTCAAGGATGCCCTGAGCGCCCAGGACGCCGCCGATGCCATGGCCCGCGGCATACAGCGCGCGCTGCCCGAAGCGCACACGCACACCTGCCCCCTGGCCGACGGCGGGGAAGGCAGCCTGGAAGCGCTGATCATGGCCACCGGCGCCGAGCGCCGCGAAGCCAGCGTGCAGGACGCGCTGGGCCGCCCGGCTACCGCGACCTGGGGCTGGCTTGCCAACGAGCGCACGGCCTTTATTGAGCTTGCCGAGGCCAGCGGCCTGCAGGCGCTCACCCCGGCCGAGCGCGACGCCCGCACCACCACCACCTACGGCGTGGGCGAGCTGTTTAGCGCCGCCCTGGACGCCGGCGCGGAAAAAGCCCTGCTGCTGCTCGGTGGCAGCGCCACCAACGACGCCGGCGCCGGCATGCTGGCGGCCCTCGGCGCGCGCCTGCTCGACGCCGACGGCAAGGCGCTAGCCCCGGGCGGGGCAGCCCTTGCCAAGCTCGATACCCTGGATATTTCCGGCCTCGACCCGCGCCTGAAACAGCTGCAAGTAGAAGCCGCGGTGGACGTGGATAACCCGCTGCTCGGCAGCCACGGCGCCAGCGCCGTGTTTGGCCCCCAGAAGGGCGCCTCCCCCGAGGACGTCAAGGCGCTCGACGCCGCGCTTGGCCACTTTGCCGACATAAGCGCCGAAGCGCTTGGCCAGGACGACCGCGACATGGCCGGCGCGGGCGCGGCCGGCGGCATGGGCTTTGCCGCCCGGGCCTTCATGGGCGCGACGCTCAAGCCCGGTATCGACATGATCATGGAGCAGGCGGGCATGGCCGAGCGGCTTACAAAGGCCGACCTGGTCATCACCGGCGAAGGCAAGCTCGACGGCCAAAGCCTCTCGGGCAAGACGCCCATCGGCGTCTCCCGGGCGGGCAAGGCCGCCGGCAAGCCGGTCGTCGTGCTCGCCGGCGCGCTGGGCGAAGGCTGGCAGGCCTGCCACAGCGAAGGCGTTACCGCCGCCTTTGCCCTGGCCGACGGCCCCATCACTCTGGAAGGCGCCATGGCCCGCACCGCGGAGCTGCTGACCGACCGCTGCGACAGCGTTGCCCGCCTGTGGGGCAGTCGCCTGTAAGGCCCGGCCCTTATGAAGGTTCTTTGTAGCGGGTCCCTGGTGACCGGTCTGCGCGACCAATAGTCTGTATGGATGCCCGCCATAGCTTGTCATGGCGGGCATCATATTTTACAAATGTCATACAAAGCTTATCGGCCATACAGATTATTTGAGGAGGCAATATGAGTACCGTTAACAGCATTGGTCTGCAGCAGAGCAGCGCCGAACAGCTGGCCGAAAAACTCAACCAGCTGCTCGCCAACTACCAGGTCTTCTACATGAACGTGCGCGGCTATCACTGGAACGTGAAGGGCCAGGATTTCTTCCAGCTGCACGAGAAGTTTGAGGAGTTCTACGACGACCTGCTGACCAAGGTCGATGAAGTGGCCGAGCGCATTCTGACGCTTGGCTACACGCCGGTGCACGCCTACAGCGACTACATCAAGCTCTCGCGCATCAGCGAAGACAAGAACGTAAGCGACGGCCCCGCCTGCGTAAAAGGCATCGTCCAGGGCTTTCAGACCCTCATCGAGCTGCAGCGCGAAATGCTCAAGCTAACCGAAGACGCGGGCGACGAAGGCACCGCCGACCAGGCCGGCCAGTACATCCGCGAGCAGGAAAAAACCATCTGGATGCTCAACGCCTACCTGGGCCGCTAAGCACCTCGAACGGCACCCCGCGGGGTGCCGTTTTTTTGCCTGCCGGGGTCACTCGCCCTGCTGTTGCCCCAGCGCTTCAACCAGCGCCTGGAGCAGCGTCCAGAACTCCTCGACGGAGGCGATATCCACCCGCTCGTCGGGCGAGTGGGCGCCGCGAATCGTGGGGCCAAAGGAGATCATGTCCAGGTGCGGGTACTTGCTGCCCAGAATACCGCACTCGAGCCCGGCGTGGATGACCTTCACCGCCGGCTCGCGGCCCAGGCTCTCCTGATGGCAGTCGATGAACGTCGCCAGCAGCGGGCTTTTGGCGTTGGGCACCCAGCCCGGATAGCCGTGCGCGGCCTTGACCCGGGCGCCGATCAGCCCGAACAGCGCGCGAAAGCGGTCAACCATCGCGGTGACGGCGCTGTCGTGGAGCGAACGCACCAGCGCGCAGAGGTGAATGCGGCCGCCTTCCAGCTGCACCACGCCAAGGTTATTGGAGGTTTCCACCACGCCTTCCACCTCAGCGCTCATGCGCTCCACGCCGCAGGGCGCGGCATGGAGCGCCGCCACCAGCATGGCGCTGGCGTCCAGGTTGAGCGCCTCGCCGGGCACGTCGGCGGTGGCAGTGGGCCTGACGCCCAGGGCGAAGCTGCTGTCTGCCCGGCCAAGCTCGCCGCGCAGCGTCGCCTCGAGGGTTTGCACCTTGGCCGTCACCGCGTCGATTTCGTCTGCCGGCAGCGCCACCCGCGCAAACGCCTCCCGGGGGATGGCGTTGCGCAGGGTGCCGCCCTGATAGCTCACCAGCCGCGCGTCGGCAAACTCCAGCAGGCGCAGCACCCGCACCAGCAGGCGGTTGGCGTTGCCCAGCGGCCGGTGAATATCCATCCCCGAGTGGCCGCCCGCCAGGCCGGTCAGGGCGATATCCAGGCAGCGCTCGTGGGGCTCGATCGCCGTTTGCGGCAGCCGCGCATCGACCACCGCGTCGCTGCCGCCGGCGCAGCCGATGTAGGCCTCGCCCCGGGCTTCGCTGTCCAGGTTCAGCAGCAGGCTGCCCTCAAGCCAGCCCTCGTCGAGGTTGAGCGCCCCGCCCATGGAGGTTTCTTCCTCCAGGGTGAACAGCGCCTCCAGCGGCCCGTGGGCCACGTCAGCGCTTTCCAGCAGCGCCAGCGCCGCGGCCACGCCCAGGCCGTTGTCCGCGCCCAGGGTGGTGCCGTCAGCGTGAAGCCAGCCGTCTTTCGCGTAGGTGCTGATGGGGTCCCGGGTGAAGTCGTGGGGGTGATCGGCGTTGGCCTGGGCGACCATGTCCAGGTGGCCCTGCACAATCACGCCCGGAGCGTCTTCGCACCCTTTAGTGGCGGGCTTTTGAATCCGCAGGTTGCCGAAGGCGTCGCGGTCGTGGGCGAGGCCCAGATCGTCGGCCCAGGCTTCCAGCTTGGCCACCAGCGCCGCCTCGTGGCCGGAGGGCCGGGGCGTGTTGCACAGGGTGCGAAAGTGGCGCCAGACCGCCGTGGGGGCCAGCGCATCAAGATGTTCGTTCATGGGAGCTCGTCTCGTCGTTGATGCTGACACCTTACTCCCCTGGGCCAGCCGGCGAAAGATGGCATACCCCCTCTTCGGCCTGTCCCCGGCTCCTCGGAGGTAGCCAACTGCAATAGCTCTGGCCCGCCCGGTTTATCCTGCCCGGTCGGCCTTCAGCGCTTCCCACAGCACCGCCGCCGCGCGGCGCAGCGCCTCGGTGTGCTGCCGGCGGCTGCCGGCCAGGGGCCGGTTCTGATACGCCCAGCCGGCAAGCTCAGCGCAGGCGCCCTGAGCTGCCTCATCCAGCGGCCGGCGGGCAGCGGCCCGGGCCAGCGCCTGCAGCGCCGGGCGCGCCAGGCGCGGGTCGCGGCGGGCGTCGGCCACGTCTTCAATTGCCTGCTCCTGCTCGTCATCCAGCGCCGACGGCGGCAGCGTAGCCAGCAGCGCCGCCAGCGCCTGAGGCGGAAAGCCGTCGAGCTCGAAGGCCAGCAGCGCCGGCAGCTCCCGGGCAAAGCGCCGGCTAAGCGCGCCCTGCACCGCCTCGCCGCGCGGGGTCAGCTTGCGTGCCATCATCAGTGCATACTCGCCGGTGGCGGTGTCTCGGGAAATGCCCACGCGCACCGGGACAAACCCGGCGGCGAGCCAAAACGCCAGCAGGCCGGCCTCGGCGCCAAAGGTCGCGCCCAGCAGGTCCGCCCCGTCTTCCCGGGCCGCCTGCTCCGCCGCGGCCAGCAGCCGGCGCCCCGCGCCCCGGCGGCGGAGGTCAGGGTGCACAGCTATGCGCGTGACCCGCTGCCAGCGCGCGGTAAGCGCTTCCCGGCTGCCGCCGTGAGCGGCGAGCGACTGGGCGAGCAGATGCCCCTGGGGGCGGCGCTCGCCCCGGGCCACCTGCTCGGCAAGCGCTGTCTCAAAGCCGCCCTCGGCGCGCATCACCGCCACGCCCTCGGGGGCGCGCGCCGCGCCCAGCACGCCGATGCGGGTGGCCGGGCCGTCGAGGAGCTGGCGCACGTCGTCCGGCGTGGTGCGGTAGTGGGACTGCACTAGCAGGCCAAAAAGCGCCTCCAGCGCCGGCTCGTCCCGGGCTAGCGCCCTGCGCTCAAGCCAGCGTACAGCGCCGCCGTCGCGGTCTTCCGGTGCCGGCGGCGCGGCTTTCAACAGCAGCAGGCGATTGAGGGTCGCTTCCAGGGGGTCATCGGCGGCAAAGCGCACCGGGGTCTCCAGCGTTAGCCCCTGCCAGCCCGGCGTTTGCTCATCCAGCCGGGCGCGAAAGCGCAGGGCGAAGCCGCGCCCGGAGCCTTCGTAGCCGTGCACGGTGGTGGCAAAAGCCAGCCGCGGAAAGGCGGCCAGCCATTTGCCCAGCAGGGCCGGAGGAATCGCCGCGGCCTCGTCCACCATCAGGTAGCTGCCGTCGCCGCCCAGAGTGCCCGCCTCCACCGCCGCGCTCAGGGCGTCCGGGGCAATGAATTCGAGCACGCCGCCGCCTTCCACGACCAGCCGCCGGGACGCCTCGCCGCGAACGCCCGCCTCAACGGCGGCGTGGGCAAAGAGCGCCGCCGCGGCGTCCGGGCGCGGGGCGGTGACGGCGATGTGCGCGACACCCCGAGCCAGCAGTCGGGCGCAGGCGATGCCCAGCGCGGCGCTCTTGCCCCGGCCGCGGTCGGCGGTGATCACCAGCGGCCGGCGGCGCTTCAGCCGCGTGAGTTTGGCCACCGCCCGGGCCTGGTCGGCGGTCCGGCACGCCGAATCGTCCGCCGCGGGGACGGTTTCCGCCGCGGCAGAAATCCGGGGCAGCCGGGCCGCGGGGGCCTCCGCCGGCCAGCAAACCGCGCCGGCGTCGTGCGCCAACAGGCGCGCAAGCCTTGCCAGATAGTGCGCGCTCAGGGCCTGCCAGGCGTGGGGGTGGTCGGCGATGCGGCGGTAGTCGGCGTCGGGCCATTGGCCCCACTCTTCCGGGGTAATCAGCAGCAAAAGCCCGCCGGCGGTGAGCGTGCCGCCAAGCGCCCCCAGGGCGTCCGGATCCAGGCCCGCGGCGGTGTCCACCACGATCAGCCCGTGCTCCTGGCCCAGCCGGGTGCGGGCCTTGTTCGCCGGAAGCGCCGGGGGCGCCTTGGCGTCATCCAAGGCCGGCTCGCCCACCCACAGCGGCGCGCGCCAGTCGCGCGCCTGCCAAACGGCACGCGCCCGGCGGCGGCCGATCGCCGCATCGCCGCCGAGCCACACCAGCCGGCGGGCACGGCGGCGCTTAAGCCGGACGGCGTGGGCCAGTACGGCCGCCAGCCCGCGACGATCGTCGGCCGACGGCTTGGGATCACTCATGACGTCTCCTATCGCGGCGTCTTCTGCGCCGCGTCTTGTTTGACAGTGCTGCAGCCGGCTACCTGCGAATGATACTATTTGCCACCGAGATTTTGTCGCATTGTCGCCTGCCAACGGCTCTTACTCAGGCGCAAAGGAGGGTTTGTCTTGTCTCATTCCGCCAGTCGCGGGCTGCCCGCCCTCGCTCACCGGCTGCGTGCCGGCGTCAAACCGCGGTTCAGCCCCTGGGCAGCTATCCTCTTTGCCATTGCGCTGGTGGTGGCCCTGCCGGTGATCGTGGTGTTCAGCCACGTGTTTTTCCCCTCCGGCGACGTCTGGCAGCACCTGGCGTCCACGGTGCTTCCGCGCTACCTGACCAACACCTTCTGGATGGTGCTGTTTGTGGGCGTGGGCACCCTGGTGATCGGCACCGGCACCGCCTGGCTGGTGGTGATGTGTCGCTTTCCCGGCAAGCGGATTTTCGAGTGGGCGCTGCTGCTGCCGCTGGCGGTGCCCACCTACGTCATCGCCTACGCCTATACCGATTTTCTCCAGGTGGCGGGGCCGCTGCAAAGCCTGCTGCGCGAGCTCACCGGCTGGGAATACGGCGACTACTATTTCCCCAACGTGCGCTCGCTGGGCGGCGCGGCCACGCTGATCACCCTGGTGCTCTACCCCTACGTTTATCTGCTCGCCCGGGCGTCGTTTCTTGAGCAGTCGGTGTGCGTGCTGGACGTCGGCCGCACTCTGGGGCGCGGCCCCTGGCACATGTTCATGAGCGTGGCCGTGCCGCTTTCCCGCCCGGCGCTGGTGGGTGGCGTGTCGCTGGTGCTGATGGAGACGCTGAACGAGTTTGGCGCGGTGCAGTTTTTCGGCGTGGATACCTTCACCACCGGCATCTACCGCACCTGGTTCGGCCTCGGCGAGCCGGTGGCGGCAGCACAGCTGGCGGCCTGCCTGCTGGCGTTTGTGATTATGCTGGTGCTGCTTGAGCGCTGGTCCCGGGGCAAGCGGCGCTACTTTCAGACCACCAATCGCTACCAGCAGCTGCCCGAATACCGCCTGAGCGGCTGGCGCGCCGGCACCGCCCTACTGGCCTGCCTCCTGCCGGTGCTGGTGGGCTTTGTGCTGCCCGGCGGCATTCTGCTCAACCTGGCGATCGAACAGGGGGATTCGCTGTTCGGTGCGCGCTTCATCGGCTTTGCCGCCAACAGCCTGGGGCTTTCCGTGGGCGCGGCCATTCTCGCCGTGGGCATGGCGCTGCTGCTCAGCTACGGGGTGCGCATCCACAACACGACCTTTGCCCGGGTCAGCTCCCGGGTGGCGGCCATGGGCTACGCGATTCCCGGCTCGGTGGTCGCGGTGGGCATTCTGATTCCGTTCGCCTGGCTGGATAACGCCGTCAACGTCTGGACCCTCGACCAGTACGGCACGGTCGTCGGGCTGATCTTCAGCGGCTCGGCGTTTATCCTCATCTACGCCTACGTGGCGCGCTTTCTCGCCGTGTCGTTCAACGCCATCGAAGCAAGCCTGGGCAAGGTCACGCCGAGCATGGACGCCGCCGCGCGCACCCTGGGGCAAACTGCCGGCGGCACTCTGCGGCGCATTCACACGCCGATGATGCGCTCGAGCCTGCTGGCCGCGGGCATTCTAGTGTTCGTCGACGCCATGAAGGAGCTGCCCGCGACCATCATCCTGCGCCCGTTCAACTTCGATACCCTAGCCGTGCGGGCCCACAGCCTGGCCTCGGACGAGCGCCTGGCCGAGGCCTCGACGGCCTCGCTTGCGATTGTCGTGGTGGGGATTATTCCGGTGATTTTCCTGAGCCTGGCGATGCGCCGCTCACGCCCCGGGAGCGGCAAAGACGAAGACCTGGGATAGGTCCAGGTGAATGTCCACCGGCTGGCCTTCCGCGGGCAGAAACACCCCGGGCACCCGGGCGTGGAGGTGGGCTTCTTCATCGCCCGGGCCGTGGGCGCAAAGGTGGAGCAAACTCGAGCGCCCCAGCAGCTTGGCCATGACCACGTGGCTATGGGCGTGGGCCTTACCACACTCGTCGCTTTCGCTTACGCGCAGCGCCTCCGGGCGCACCATCACGATCGCGTCGCTGCCTTCGGGCAGCCAGCCCGCTTCCACGGTGCCCACCGGCGTTCTTACCTCGCCGTTTTCCACCACGCCGTAAAGCTCGTTGACCTCGCCGAAAAACGTCACCACGAACGGATCGCAGGGCGCGCAGTAAAGCTCGCGCGGGGTGCCGGTCTGGACGATCGTACCGTCGCGCATCAGCGCAATGCGGTCGGCCATGAACATGGCTTCTTCGGGGTCGTGGGTGACCAGCAGCGTGGCCGCGCCGACGTTTTTCAGCACGTGCAGGGTATCGTCGCGGATCTGGTCGCGAAGGCGCGCGTCCAGGCTGGAAAACGGCTCGTCGAGCAGCATCAGCCGGGGCTCCGGCGCCAGCGCCCGGGCCAGCGCTACGCGCTGCTGCTGGCCGCCTGAGAGCATGTGCGGGTAGGTGTCGGCGTACTCCGCCATGCCCAGCTGCTCCAGACGCGCCAGGGCCCGCTCCCGGCGCTTGCCCGAAGGCAGCGACTTGAGGCCGAACTTGACGTTTTCCAGCACCGACAGGTGCGGAAACAGCGCCGAATCCTGAAACGCCAGGCCGACGCTGCGCTTTTCCGGCGGCACGTGGCGCCGGCCAGGTGCCGCCACGGTCTCGCCTTCCAGGCCCACGCGCCCTTCCTGCAGCACCTCAAGGCCTGCGGCAATGCGCAAAAGCGTGGTCTTGCCGCAGCCCGAAGGCCCCAGCAGGCAAACCACCTCGCCGGGCTCCACGGTAAGCTCCACGCCCTTGACCACCGGGTGGCGGTCAAAGCGGTGGTGCACGTCGCTGAGCGAAAGCGCCGCGACCGGCGCGGCGGTCTCTGTGGTTTGCCGGGGTGCCGTCGGCGTCGTCATGGTTGCCATTATCGTATCCCGCCGTTGTTGGAGCAGCGGGTGCCAGTACCGCTGCTAAAATAACTGAAAGCTATTCGCATTCTATTTTGTCCTGCCGCGCAATGCATCCATTGTGCGGCCGAGCGCGTGATGCGATTTGCCGCACCGGTAACGGCGCGGGGCCGCAGGCGCTTGACGTCAACTTTTCAAACCGGTTAAATGGCCGCGAACTATAATGCAATTTATTATCATTCAACCTAAAAGGATGTTCGACGATGAAACCAACGCGCCTCGCCGCTTCCATGGCTGCCGTTGTCGCGGGCAGCGCCTTCGCGACCTCGGCGCTGGCTGACGAAATCAACGTCTACTCGGCTCGCCACTACGACTCCGACGACACGCTCTACGAAGCGTTCACCGACGAAACCGGCATTGACGTCAACGTGCTGGAAGGCGATTCCGACCAGCTCATCGAGCGCATCCAGCGCGAAGGGGTGGCAAGCCCCGCCGACGTCATGATCACCGTTGACGCCGGCCGCCTGTGGCGCGCCGAGGACGAAGGCATCTTCCAGAGCGTCGAATCCGACGTGCTCGACGAGCGCGTCCCGGAGTCCATGAGCCACCCGGACGGCCTGTGGTTCGGCTTTAGCCAGCGCGCCCGGGCGATCCTCTACAATCGCGACGCCGTCGACCCAAGCGACATCACAAGTTACGAAGACCTGGCCGACGACCGCTTCGAGGGCGACATCTGCATCCGCTCGTCGAATAACATCTATAACCAGTCCCTGCTTGCCTCAATGATCGCCGAACACGGCGAAGAAGAAGCCGAAGAGTGGGCCCAGGGCATCGTCGACAACATGGCGCGCGACCCGGAAGGCGGTGACACCGACCAGATCCTCGGCGTCGCCAGCGGCGAATGCGACCTGGCCGTGGCCAACCACTACTACTACGTGCGCCTGCTCAAGTCGGACGACGACGCCGAGCGCAAAGCAGCGCGCAAGGTTGGCATCATCTTCCCCAACCAGGACGGCCGCGGCACCCACGTTAACGTCGGCGGCGCCGGCGTCGTCGAGAACTCGCCGAACCGCGACAACGCCGTGCGCTTCCTCGAATTCCTCGCCTCCGACACCGCCCAGGAAATCTTCGCCTCCGGCAACAACGAGTTCCCGGTGGTTGACAGCATCCACAAGGATCCGGTGCTGGAATCCTGGGGCGACTTCAAGAAAGACGATGTTAACGTCAGCGTCCTGGGGGAAAACAACCCCGAAGCCGTACGCATCTTTGACCGCGTCGGCTGGCGCTAAGCCCGCGCGCTAGCCCGCACAGGGCATAAAAGCGCCGCGCTCCCCGAAGCGGCCCGCCTCGGCGGGCCGCTTTACGTTGCAGTTCCCAACCGGCAGGACTAGAGTCGGTCCTGTCGCAGCAACTATAAGGAGCCCGGATGAAATCGCGCTTACGCTTGTCTCGCCGCTTTACCCTCCACGCCAGCCTGGCCGCCGGCGCCCTCGGCACCGCCCTGCTTGCCACACCGCTTGTCGCCAACGCCGCCGAAGAACCCGCCGCCGTGCGTTTTGCCGTACCTCCCTGGCCCGGCGTTACCGTCAAGTCCGAACTTGCCGCCACGCTGTTTGATGCCCTGGGCTATAAGCCACGGCAAAAAGAGCTGGGCGCCACCATCGCCTATCAGGCGCTGGGCGAAAACGAGCTCGATGCCTACCTGGCCTCCTGGCTGCCCGCCCAGCAGGGCATGTACGACACCGCCACCAGCGGCAAGAACGCGCTGGTCGACCTGGGCACCAACGTGGACGGCGCACGGCTTGGCTTTGTCGTGCCCGACTACATCCACGCAGAAGGCTATACCTCGGGCGAAGATCTGTGCAGCAAGGAGCTGCAGGAAAAGGCCGGCGGCACGATCTATTCCATTGAAGTCGGCTCCGGCACCAGCGACCTGCTCTCCGACATGCAGGAAAACGGCACCTATTGCCTGGACGAATGGGAGCTTTCGGAAACCTCGGCCTCGGGCATGTTCAGCCAGGCCAAGTCGACCATGGATCGCAACGAGTGGATCGTCTTCTACGCCTGGACGCCGCACTGGGCCACCATCGAATACGACATTGAGTTTCTCGACGACCCGGAAGACGCCTGGGGCCCGGACGGCGGCCGCAGCGACGTGCGCACCCTGACGACCCAGCAATTCGCCGACAGCAACCCCAACGCCACGCGGCTGCTGGAACAAATCGTCTTCACCGCCGACGAGCAGAGTGAAATGATCAGCGGGCTGAGCTTTGAAGACCGCCCCGTTGACGACGTCGCCATGAGCTGGCTGAAAGACCACCCGGCCAAGGTGAAAGAGTTTCTCGACGGCGTCTCCACCCGCAGCGGCGAACCCGCCTGGCCCGTAGTCAAGGATAAACTCGACCTCCCCGACGCCTGAGGCACGGCGAGTACCGCAAGCAAAAATCCGTCATGAAACGGCCGCCCAAGGGCGGCTGAAGCGGCTAGCTTGCCCAACGACCGGAGATATCATGAGCTATCGCTTTACCGATCTAACCGCAGCCTGCGCTGACGAGTGGCGCGCCTATATCGAGCACGACTTCGTGCGCCAGCTGGCCGCCGGCACCCTGGAAGACGAGGCGTTTCGCCACTACCTCAAGCAGGACTATCTGTTTCTGATGCACTTCGGGCGCGCCTATGCGCTGGCCGTCTACAAGAGCCGCGACATGGCCGAGCTGCGCCACAGCCTGGAAGGCCTCAAAACCATCATCGACGTCGAGCTTGCGCTGCATATCGACTATTGCCGCGAATGGGGTATCCCGGAATCTGACCTGGCCACACTGCCCGAAGCTCGCGCCACCATGGCCTACACCCGCTACGTGCTGGACACCGGCAACCGCGGCGACCTGCTCGACATGCACGTGGCCCTCGCTCCTTGCCTGGTGGGCTACGGCGAGATTTCCCAGTGGCAGGCCCGGCAGCCCTTCACCGTACGCGGCGACGCCAACCCCTATGAAAAGTGGCTGCAGATGTACGAAAGCGACGCCTTCCAGGGGGCAATGCGCGACGAAATCGCCTGGCTCGATACCCGCCTGGCCGACGTGACGCCCGAGCGTTTCGCCCAGCTGACCACGACCTTCCGCGACGCCACGCGGCTGGAAATCGACTTTTGGCAGATGGGGCTCGACCGCGCCGACTGATCAATGCGTCGCGCCTCACATCCCCCAGCGGCGCAGCAGGTTATGGTAGACGCCGGTGAGCTGGACGCTTGCCGCGCTGTCGGCACCCAGTTCCTGATGGACCTGCTGGATGGAGGTGTCCAGGTCGAACAGCAGGCTGCGCTGGCCTTCGTCGCGCACCATGCTCTGGATCCAGAAAAACGCCCCGAGGCGCGCGCCCTGGGTCACCGGCGTGACCCGGTGAAGGCTCGAGGCCGGGTAGAGGATCAGATCCCCCGCTGGCAGCTTGACGCTGTGGGCGCCGTAGGTGTCCTCGACGATCAGCTCGCCGCCTTCGTAGGTATCCGGCTCGCTGAAAAACAGCGTCGCCGAAAGGTCCGTGCGCAGGTACTCGCCCCGGCTCTGGTCCAGGCGCATGGCGTTGTCCACGTGCAGGCCAAAGGACTGCCCGCCCTGGTAGCAGTTGAACAGCGGCGGAAAAATTCGCTCGGGCAAGGCCCCGGCGATAAACAGCGGGTGGCGCTGCACCGCCTGGCTGACGACCTGGCTCAGGTGGCGGGCCACGTCGGAGTCTTCGGGCAGCTGCAGGTTGTCCTTGGCCATGGCCGACTGAAAGCCGGCGGTGGCCTTGCCGTCCTGCCACTGCGCCTGGAGCAACAGCTCGCGGCATTCGGCCACCTGGGCCTTGTCGAACACCTCGGGGACGTGAAGCATCATGGCGGTATCTCCTTGATAAGCGGATAAGCCCCGACCCGGCGCCTTGAAAGGCCGCCGGGCCGGGGTTGGTTGGCATCAATCGAATGTCGGCGTCTGGCAATCGCCCTTAACAGCGGCCTTTCAAACCGATTTTTAAAAACGATAGTCCAGCGTCAGCACCCCCGAACGGCCGTCGCCGATCTCCACCGCGGAGCCCCGGGAATCGGTACCCGGACGGCCGCGCACGCCGTCAACGTATTCCTCGTCAAAGAGGTTGTTGACGTTGAGCTGAGCGCTCAGCTGGTCGTTGAAGCGGTAGGCCACCATGGCGTTGTGCAGCCAGTAGTCGTCCACCTTGGCGGCCACGTCCGAGGCCACGTGGCGCTCGTCCACGTACTGGGCGCCGTAGCCTACCTGCACGGCGTTAGTGATGTCGTAGGTCGACCACAGGCTCAGGCTGTGCTCCGGGGTGTTGCCCAGGGAGTGCCCTTCGGGGTCGCGGCCGTTGGTCTGGGCGCCGGCGATGGACTCGCGGGTTTCGCTGTCCAGGTAGGTGTAGTTGGCGTAAACGTCCCAGGCATCGGTCAGCTCGCCGGTCATGCCCAGCTCCACGCCCTGCACGCGCTGCTCGCCGGCCAGATAAAGGTCGCCGTTGGCGTCGCGCTCGCGCACGTCGTCCTTGTCCACACGGAACAGCGCGCCGGTTAGCCCCAGCCGGCCGTTCATCAGCTCCCACTTGGCGCCCAGCTCCCAGGTCTTGCTCTTCTCCGGGGAGAGGCTTTCCCCGCCGTCGCCCCGGGGCAGGCCGCCGGAGGTGGCGAGGTTTTCCGCCGAGGGGCTGAACGAGGTGCCGTAGGCCAGGTACACCCGGCCGTTATCGGCCGGCTTGTAGACCACGCCGGCGCGGCCGCTCAGCTCCTTGTCGCTGGTGCGGGTGCGCTGGTTGTCGTCCTTGTCCACGGCTTCGCCGTCGATCCAGTCGTGGCGCAGGCCCAGGGTCAGGTCCCACTGGGGGTTGAAGCTCACGGTGTCGAAGGCGTAGATCGCCTGGTTGTTCAGCGTCGCTTCGTTAGCGCCGCGGGGCGTGTAGGTGGTGCCGCCGTCCCAGCGCCCGGGCGGGTTGCCGATGTCGTAGCCGCCGTCAGGGTACGGGTGGGCGTCCGACCCCAACCCCAGGTTGGAAGCGGTGCGGTCGTAGGTTTCCCGGGAGAATTCGGCGCCCACCAGCAGCTCGTGCTTGAGCGAGCCGGTGTCGAAGCTCGTGCTCAGCTGGGTCTGGTTGATCCACATCTCGGTGGTCACGTCGCGGCGGTAGGCCTGGGGGCCGGCGGGCTTGTAGCGCCCGGGCGCAAGCCCTTCCATGTCCGTATGCGGCGCGGAGATGGTGGTATCGCGGTCGAGGTGCGTATAGCGGGTCTTGTTTTCCAGCCGGGTTGCGGCGGTGAAATCGTGCTCGACCTGAAGGGTAGCGCTGTCGCTTGTGATGTCTTCGCCGTCGAGGTTGCGCCAGCCGTAGTAGGCCTCGTGGTCGATCCCCGGCAGCACCTCACCGTCTTTGGCGGGCAGCCCATAGTCCAGCAGGTTGTCGTCTTCCTGGTGGACGTAGGAAAACGTCGCGCGGGTGGTGTCGTTCAGCCCCACGGTCAGCGACGGTGCGATGCCGAAGCGCTCCTCCTCGATGTCGTCGCGTCCCGGCTTGTCGTTTTCGTGAGCCATCAGGTTCAGGCGGAAGGCGCTGTCGGTGCCCAGCCCTTCAAGGGTCTGGTTGGCGTCGAGCGTGGTGCGGTGATAGCTGTCGGTGCCGATCCCCACGCTTGCGTCGACGAAGTCGCGCTGCTGCGGGGTCTTGCTGATCATGTTGACCACTCCGCCGCTGGTTCCCGCGCCGCCGAAGACCGAGCTTGGGCCCTTGATCACTTCGACCCGCTCGACGTTGAACATGTCGGTGCGGTTGTTCTGGCTGCTGTCGCGCAGGCCGTCCACCTTCATGTTGGCGTTGGCGCTGAAGCCGCGGATGTTGATTTTGTCGCCGGAGCCGCCGCCGCCCTCGCCGGCGTCAAAGGTAATGCCCGAGACGTTGGACAGCACCCGGCGCAGGCTCAGCGCCTGCTGCTCCTCGATGACCTTTTCCGGCACCGCGGTCACGGTTTGCGGGGTATCCAGCAGCGGCTTGACGAACTTGTCCGAGGCGGAATATTCAACCTTGTTGCCGGTATTCTTCTCGCCGACCACGGTGACGGCATCAAGCTCGGTGGTTTCGGTAGACTGCGCCATGGCCGGCAGGCTGGTGGAGGCCACAGCGAAGCTCGCGGCGGTGGCAAAGGCGCGGTAGGGCGAACGGCGGGTCGCGGTAATACCAGAATTCACTTGTCAGATCCTTATGAGTGCTTTTTGTAAAATAAGTCAGGGGGATGGCTTATGAAAGCGACTCATTCTCAAGTGCATCCTGTTTCTAGTCAAGATGAATGTGAATCGTTCCCGACTGTTGTGTGTTCGGTCGCGCACAAAAACCGGCCGCGCCCGGCTCTGGCCCGGGAAGATAACCCACCGGGAATCAGGAACCAGGCGCGACCGGCTGGTCGACTATGGCGTAACGGCTGCTTTAGAGGCCGATCGCCGAGGACGTAGAGCGCCGCGGATCGGCGCCGCCGTAGAAGACACCGTCCTCAATGACGATGGACTGGGCGGCGCCCATGGCGGATTGATGGCTGATGGTGTGGCCGCGCTGCTCCAGCAGCTCCAGGGTATCCGGGCTGAAGCCGGCTTCCACACGGATTTCATCGGGCAGCCACTGGTGGTGCATGCGCGGCGCGCTGACCGCCGACTGAACGTTCATGTCGTGGTCGATGACGTTCATCAGCACCTGCAGCGTGGTGGTGATGATGCGCGAGCCGCCGGGGCTGCCGGTGATCAGGAAGTTCTTGCCGTCCTTCTTGACGATGGTCGGGGTCATCGACGACAGCATGCGCTTGCCGGGCTCGACCTTGTTGGCCTCGCCGCCGATCAGCCCGTAAGCGTTGGGCACGCCGGGCTTGGCCGAGAAGTCGTCCATCTCGTTGTTGAGCAGAAAGCCCGCGCCATCCACCACGATGCCCGAGCCGTAGCTGAAGTTGATGGTGTAGGTGTTGGAGACCGCCAGGCCGCTGTCGTCGACCACCGAAAAGTGCGTGGTTTCGCTGGACTCGTAGGCGGTGGGCTCGCCTGCGCTAATCTCGTCGCTGGGCGTGGCCCGGTCCATGTCGATCTGCTCGCGCAGCTCGTCGGCATAGTCGGTGGAGGTGATGCCGCCGAGCGGCACATCGACGAAATCGGTATCGCCCAGGTACTCGGCGCGGTCGGCGTAGGCGCGCTTCATCGCCTCGGCCATGACGTGCATGGTGTCGGCGGCGCCAAAGCCCATCTCACCGATGGGGAAGTCCTCCAGCACGTTGAGCATCTGCACGATATGGGCACCGCCGGACGAGGGCGGGCTCATGGCGTAGATGTCGTGCTCGCGGTAGGTGCCGTGGCTGGGCTCGCGAATCACCGGCTCGTAGCCGGCCAGGTCGTCCATGGTCATCAGGCCGCCGTGCTTGTCCATTTCGTCGACCAGCAGGCGGGCCGTTTCCCCTTCGTAGAACTCGCTGGCGCCCTCCTCGGCGATGCGCTTGAGCGTGGCGGCGAGCTCCGGCTGGCGAAATATCTCGCCGGCCTGGTAGGAAGAGCCGTCCTCCTTGAAGAATTTCGCCATGCTGGAGTCCCAAGGCTCAAAGCGCTCACGGGTGTCTTCCAGGCCCTTGACGAAGCGCGGCGGCACGGCAAAGCCGTCCTCGGCCAGGCGAATGGCCGGCGCCAGCGCTTCGGCAAGGCTCAGGGTGCCGTACTCTTCCAGCGCCAGCGCCAGACCGGCAACGGTGCCCGGCACGCCGGAGGCCAGGTGGGTGTAGCGCGAGCGGTCGGTGACGGCGTCGCCCTCCTCGTCCTGGAACATGGTCTCGGTAGCGCCGCTGGGTGCGGTCTCGCGATAGTCGATGGCGATAACCTCGCCGCTGTCCTCGTCGGAAATCAGCATGAAGCCGCCGCCGCCGATGTTACCCGAGCGCGGCTGGGTCACGGCCAGCGCGAAGCCCGCGGTCACGGCGGCGTCAACGGCATTACCGCCGTTCGCCAGCACGTCGCGCGACACTTCGGACGCCAGCGTATGGCTGGTGGCCACCATGCCCTGAGAGCTCTCCTGGGGATGAAAGCGCTCGCCTTCGAGAATGGCCTCCTGGGCCATGGCAAACGGCGACAGCAGCAGCGTACCCGCCAGCACGCCGGCGGCCAGTCCCTTGAGCGGAAACGCGCGGCCCGGCGCCACGGCGCGGGCCGTAGAATGATATCGATCCACAAGCCTATCCTTATTATATTGAATGAGCTGTTGATGGTAGAGGACAGCGGCGCTTGTCGCCATTGTGCGCCAACTCAGCGGTGCTCAAGCCCCGCTCGAATCTTCACCAAACCCTTGCTTGCCCTCACTGACTAAACGCCCCGCCCTGCCTACGCTGAAGGTAACCGGTACATCGCCCGCACAAAAGCGGCCAAGCGATGACGCCGTATCTTTCAAAGCAGGAGCCACCATGACAAAACAAAGGCTGATCCTCTTTTTCGACGGCACCTGGAACGACCCCCAAGACCGCACCAACGTCTTTCGCCTGGCCCAGCATATCCATGAGTACGACGGCGATATCCGGCAGCGGTTTTTCTACGACCCGGGCGTAGGCAATGGAAAGTTCGTGCGCCTTGCCGGCGGGGCGTTTGGCTATGGTCTGAGCAAGAATTTACGGCAAGGCTACGACTGGCTTGCCAGGCGCTATGCCGAAGGCGACGACATCTGGATATTCGGCTTCAGCCGCGGAGCCTATACGGCCAGAAGCCTGGCCGGGCTGATCCGCAAGTGCGGGCTGTTGCGCATTGTTACGCCCGGCCTGCTGGACAGGGCCGAGGAAATCTACCGGGATAAAAAGCTAAAACCCGACGACGAGCCGTGCGACATATTCAAACGCCACTACGGCCGCACGCCGCGGATTCACTTCATCGGCGTATGGGATACCGTCGGCGCGCTGGGCGTGCCGGGGACGCGGTTTACCGAGCAGCGCAAGTATTCGTGGCACGATACCGAACTTTCCAGCATCGTGGATTACGCCTACCACGCGGTAGCGCTTGACGAACACCGCGCCGCCTACGAAGTGCCCCTGTGGGTCAGCCGGGACGGGCGGAAAAAGCCGGGAAACCGAGAGGTCGAACAGCGCTGGTTCATCGGCGCCCACGCCAACGTCGGCGGCGGCTACGGCGACGACCCGCTGGCCGATATTCCCCTCCAGTGGATGAGCGAAAAGGCAAGCGATGCCGGCCTGAAGCCGCCGGGGTAGATGGGGGAGGTTAGCGTCAGCAAAGTTTTATCGGCAACCGCCCCCTGTGAAAGAATCTTTAACCTTGGATTTAACGAACAACCGGAGTTCCCTATGCCACCACTCTCGAAAAAGAAGCAAGCACTTGGCCTACTCGGCTGGCTGACGGTGAGCTTTGCGGCGTCTGCCGTAGGAGCTGTTGCCTCGATACAGGCCAGCGCCTTCTACGGTCAGCTTGTGCAGCCTGACTGGGCGCCGCCCGCCTCAATCTTTGGGCCGGTGTGGACGACGCTTTACGCGCTGATGGGCATTGCCGCCTGGCTGGTCTGGCGGCTGGGCGGATTTCAGCGCCAGCGGTGGGCGCTGACGCTGTTTCTCGTGCAGCTTGCGGTAAACGCGCTGTGGAGCTGGGTGTTCTTCGTCTGGCACCAGGGCGCGCTTGGGGTTTTCAATATCCTGCTGCTGATTGTGCTGGTCGCGGCGACGATCGTTGCTTTTTGGCGGGCGCAGCGGCTTGCCGGTGCCCTTCTCTTGCCTTATCTGCTGTGGATTAGCTTCGCCGCTGCGCTCAACTATTCGGTGTGGCAGCTGAATCCGCAGGTGTTGGGATAACACGCCATAGGCGCCTTCCGGCGCCTTCGCCCGGCACAGCCGGCCTCCTACAAAAACACAGCGCTGCCATTCGCCATTTTCCGGTGCTCTATTGCCCTATCAGTGCGCTTCGTCCCAGTGGGTGCCGCTTTCGGCTTCGACGGTGAGCGCGACGCTTAGGCTGGCGGCGTTTTCCATGCGTTTGGCGACTTCCTGCTTGAAGGCGTCGATGCGGTCTTCGGCGACTTCGAAGACGAGCTCGTCGTGGACCTGCATCACCATCAGCGCGTCAAATTTGCCCTCCTGCAGCCAGGCGTCGACGTCGATCATGGCGCGCTTGATGATGTCCGCGGCGGTGCCCTGCATGGGCGCGTTGATCGCGGTGCGCTCGGCGGCCTGGCGGCGGTTGCGGTTCTGGGCGTTGATCTCGGGCAGGTAGAGCCTCCGGCCGGCGACGGTTTCGACGAAGCCGTCCTCGGCGGCCTGGGCGCGGATGCGCTCCATGTAGCGGCCCACGCCTGGGTAGCGGTCAAAGTAGCGGTCGATGTAGGTCTGCGCCTGGTTGCGCTCGATGTGCAGCTGGCGGGAAAGCCCCCAGGCGCTCATGCCGTAGATCAGCCCGAAGTTGATGGCCTTGGCGCTGCGCCGCTGATCGCTGGTGACCTTGTCCAGGGGCGGGCCGAACACCTCGGCGGCGGTCGCGGCGTGGATGTCCTTGCCTTCGGCGAAGGCCTTGAGCAGGCCTTTGTCTTCAGACAGATGCGCCATGATGCGCAGCTCGATCTGGGAGTAGTCGGCGGCGACCACGCGATAGCCGGGACGTGCGGTAAACGCCTGGCGGATCTTGCGCCCTTCTTCGGTGCGGATGGGGATGTTCTGCAGGTTGGGATCCGACGACGACAGCCGCCCGGTGGCGGTCACTGCCTGATGGTAGCTGGTGTGCACCCGCCCGGTGGCGGGGTTGACCAGCCGGGGCAGCTTGTCGGTGTAGGTGGACTTGAGCTTGGAAAACCCCCGGTGCTCGATGATGACCTTGGGCAGCGGATAGTCCAGCGCCAGCTCTTCGAGCACGGCTTCCGCCGTGGACGGTGCGCCCTTGGGGGTTTTCTTGAGCACGGGGATTTTCTGCTCGTCAAACAGGATCTCGCCCAGCTGCTTGGGCGAGCTTAAGTTGAACTCACGCCCGGCAAGCTCAAAGGCCTTTTGCTCCAACTCGTGAATGCGCGTCTCAAGCGCCTTGCTCTGGGCGTGCAGGCGCTCCACGTCCAGCGCTACACCGGCGCGCTCCATGCGCGAGAGCACCGGAATCAGCGGCAGCTCAAGGGTCTCCAGCACCTCCGCCAGCCGGCCTTCTTTTTCCACCTGAGGCGTTAGGGTATCCAGCAGGCGCAGGGTGATATCCACGTCCTCGCAGGCGTAGGGCACAGCCTGCTCCAGCGCTACCTGGTTGAAGGTGAGCTGCTTGGCGCCCTTGCCCGCGACCTCCTGGAACGACGTGGTGGTCTCGCCCAGGTACTTCAGCGCCAGCGAGTCCATGTCGTGGCGGGTGGCGGTGGAGTTGAGCACGTAGGACGCAAGCATGATGTCGGCCAGCGGCGGTGCCACTTCGATGCCGTAGCTTGCCAACACGGAAATATCGTACTTGAGGTTCTGGCCGATTTTGGTCTTGGCAGCGCTTTGCCAGATCGGCGTCAGCGCTTCGAGCACGGCGCGGCGATCGAGCTGGTCCGGAGCGTCGAGGTAGTCGTGGGCCAGCGGAATATACGCCGCCTCGCCGGCTTCAAGGGCGATGCCTACGCCGACGATTTCCGCCTCCATGTAGTTGAGGCTGGTGGTTTCCAGGTCAAAGCAGAAGCGCTCGGCCCGGCTCAGCCGTTCGAGCCAGGCGTCAAGCTCCTGTTGCGTGGTGATCACCACGTCCTGCCGCTGGCTTTGGGCCGTCGGCTGGCCCTCGCTTTCGCCGCTGTCGCTGCCGTCGGCGGCGCTGGGCGCGGGGGTGCCGCCGACAACGTCGTCCACGCCTTCGTCCCGGCCTTCCAGCAGCTCGTTAAGCTCGCGCTTGAACTCAAGCTCGCGGTAAAGCCCGACCAGGGCGTCGCGGTCCGGGTGGGCGATCTCCAGGTCGTCGAGGCCGGCGGGCAGCTCGCAGTCGGTCTTGATGGTGGCAAGGTCAAAGGAGAGGAACGCCTGATCGCGGTGCGCTTCGAGCTTTTTGGGCAGCGTCTTGGCGCCGCGAAAGCCAAGCGTGGTGACGCGCTCCAGATCGCCGTAGACGGTCTCCAGCCCGCCGTTCATGCCCTGCAGCAGCCCCAGCGCGGTTTTCTCCCCGACGCCGGGTACGCCGGGAATGTTGTCGACCTTGTCGCCCATGAGCGCGAGAAAGTCGATGATCCGCTCCGGCGGCAGGCCGAACTTGTCCTCGACGCCGGCGACGTCCAGGGTTTCATTTTTCATGGTGTTGACCAGCGTAATATGGTCGTTGACCAGCTGGGCCATGTCCTTGTCGCCGGTGGAAATCACCGCGTCGCGACCGGCATCGGTGGCGTGGCGGGCAAGCGTGCCGATAACGTCGTCGGCCTCGACTCCCTCAATGCACAAAAGCGGCAGCCCCAGCGCCCTGACGCACTGGTGCAGCGGCTCAATCTGGCTTCTGAGGTCGTCGGGCATCGGCGGGCGGTTCGCCTTGTACTCCTCATAAAGCGCGTCGCGAAAGGTTTTGCCCGGGGCGTCAAACACCACCGCCATGGGGCTTTCGGGATAGTCCTTGATCAGGCGCTTGAGCATATTGAGCACGCCCTTGACCGCGCCGGTTGGCTGACCTGCGGAGGTGGTCAGCGCCGGCAGCGCGTGAAACGCCCGGTAGAGGTAGGAGGAGCCGTCAACTAAAACGATCGGTGCGCGAGCCATAGCCAGTATCCGTTGCCGAAGAGAGAGGTCAGAAAACAAGGGCGATAAAATCTTGCCGGCCATAATACGCCCAGTGCCGCCGCTCCGGCGAGCACCGACGTCTTTTCCACCGGGTATGGGGCTAAGGCATGACGGCGGTCTACCGCCGCAGCGCTGCCAAGTCAGAGTTCAAGCCGCTACAATACGAGGCTTGGCAACCTGAGCGAGATTCTCATGGCTGTATTCACTCCGCTTGGCGACGCGCAGGTCGCTACGTTTCTGGAATCTTTTGACGTGGGCCGCTTCGTGTCGCTACAGGGCGTTGCCGGCGGCACGGAAAATTCGACGTTTTTTGTTACCACCGACCGCTGCGAGCTGGTGCTCACGCTGTTTGAACAGGGCGAGCAGGAGGAGCTTCCGTTTTTTGTCGACCTGCTCGACTACCTCGACGCGTATCGCCTGCCGATTCCCGGCCCGGTTCACGACCGCGACGGCGTGGCGCTCAAGCGCCTGGCCGACAAGCCGGCGCTGCTGTTCCCGCGCCTGCCCGGCCGCCACCCGGAAAACCCCAACCTGGAGCAGTGCCGGGTAATAGGCGATACCCTTGGCCGGATGCATCAAACCTCCCGGCATTTTTCCGGGCTCCGCCCCAACCCACGAGATTTGAGCTGGCTGCAGGCCATGCACCACAAGGTGCTGGGTTTTTTGCGCCAGGAAGACCAGACGCTGATGAAAAACGCCGTGGACGACTTCGAAGGCGAGTTCGCCTCCCGGGGTGAGCTGCCCCAGGGCGCGCTGCACGGCGACCTGTTCCGCGACAACACTCTGTTCGAGGGCGATCGGCTCGGCGGCATCATCGATTTTTACAACGGCTGCACCGGCGACCTGCTGTTTGATCTTGCCATCGTGATCAACGACTGGGCCACCGATGAAGACGGCCGCCTGGATCAGGCGCGCCACGACGTCATCATCAACGCCTATCAGGCGCGCCGGGCGCTCACCGCCGACGAGCGCGCGCTGTGGCCGACCATGCTGAGCATGACCGCGCTGCGCTACTGGCTCTCGCGGCTGCTGGTGGTGTACGTCAATCCGCCGGCGCACGACCTCACGCCCCACGACCCCACGCAGTTTCGCACCATTTTCAAAGCGCGCCAGATGCACGGCACCCTGCCGCTGCCCGAGGCCCCGGCCACCGCAGCGGGCTAGCCCGGCATGCCGCGCGCTAATCCTGACTTTGCCGCTGAGCCTCGCCAACGGTGTCCGCGGCCTCTTCGCGGTCGTCGCCGTCGGCCTCGGGGGCGTCGTTCTCATCGGTGCGCGAGGGCTGCAGGCAGAGCGTGGCCATGATGGGAAAATGGTCCGAGCCGATGGACTTGAGGCGGCGCATCGCGGTCAGGGTAAAGTGCTCGCTGACGAAGATATGATCCAGCGGCCAGCGCAACAGCGGATACTTGGCGTGAAAGGTGCTGAACATGCCCCGCCCCCGGCGCGGGTCCAGCATGTGGCTCACCCGGCAGAACATCCGCGTGGAGCGCGACCAGGCCACGTCGTTAAGATCGCCGGCGGCAAGCGTGGGCTTCGGGTCGCGATGAATCATCTGCCCCACCAGCAAAAGCTCGCCGTCGCGCCACAGCGAGGTTTCGCTTTCGCTGGGGGCCGGCGGGCGCGGGTGCAGGGCATAAAAGCGGACGCGCTCGCCGTTGGGCAGCACAAGCCAGGTATGTATGGATGGAATGTCGTCCTGGATCAGCCACTTGACCTCGGCCTCTTCCAGCGGCAGGCGGGAATACAGGTGCATGCCGTAGAGGTTGTCCAGCGGAATTTTTACGCTGTGCGGCCAGCCTTCGTCCAGCGCCGGGTCCAGCTGCTCCTGCCACCAGTCGTCGCTTTCAAGCGTCAGCACTACGTCGGGCTTGAGCGCCTTGATCTGCTCGGTGAGCCGGTGCGCCTGGCGGTTGGGGGTGAGCACGTTGGCTACCAGCAGCGTTACGCAGCGCGCCTCGTCGCCGTCCGGGTCGGTGGGCTGCACGGTAATCGAGGCAAGCCGAGTATAGGGCAGGATGCGGTGCAGCTGCACGGCCACCACCAGGGCGTTGGCAAGCATCAGCCACAGGCGCGCGTCGGCCTCGGCAAAGGCCGAGAGCACCAGGCACAGCGCGGCAAGGCTTGCGATCTGCAGCCGGGGAAACTCGCAGGCGCGCGCCCACCACTGGTGAACGGGAATGCGCCCCAGGGTGGTAGCGGCCAGCAGGATGGCGGTGGCAGCGGTGAGAACAAGGGTGAGCATGGGCGGCATCCGGCTGGGTGAATAACGGCGTGATAACGAACGTTCAGCATGCCCAATAAACGGCCCCGGCGCAAAAGTCGCCGCGGGCCTCGCTCACTCCTGCGCTTGAACGTGCGCGCCTAGTCCCAGCTCATCACCACCTTGCCCGAGCTGCCCTCTTCCACCACGGCAAAAGCCTGCTCGAAGTCGTCGATGGCCAGGCGGTGGGTGATGATCGGCTCGAGATCCAGCCCCGACTGGATGAGGCTTGCCATCTTGTACCAGGTCTCGAACATTTCCCGGCCGTAGATGCCGCGAATGGTCAGCCCCTTGAAGATGACCCGGCTCCAGTCGATGGGCATCTCGCCCGGGGGGATCCCCAGCATGGCGACCTTGCCGCCGTGGTTGATGGCGTCGAGCAGCTGGTCGATGGCCGAGGCCACGCCGGACATTTCCAGCGCCACGTCGAAGCCTTCGCTCATGGAAAGCTCGGCCATGACGTCTTCCAGAGACTCCCGGGCGACGTTGACGCCCCGGGTCACGCCCATGCGCCGGGCAAGGGCCAGGCGCTCGTCGTTGACGTCGGTGATCACCACGTGGCGCGCGCCTACGTGGCGGGCCACGGCGGCGGCCATGATGCCGATGGGCCCAGCGCCGGTGATCAGCACGTCCTCGCCCACCAGGTCAAACGCCAGCGCGGTGTGCACGGCGTTGCCGAAGGGATCGAAAATCGCCGCCAGATCAAAGGAGACGTCGTCGGGCAGCTTGAACAGGTTGTAGGCGGGCAGCGTCATGTACTCGGCAAAGGCGCCCTGGCGGTTGACGCCCACGCCGATGCTGTTGCGGCACAGGTGGCGCAGCCCGGCCCGGCAGTTGCGGCAGTAGCCGCAGGTCACGTGGCCTTCGCCGGAAACGCGGTCGCCCACGGCAAAGCCGTCCACGCCCTCGCCCAGAGCAACGATCTCGCCGCTGTATTCGTGGCCGGTGATCATCGGCACCGGCACGGTTTTCTGCGCCCACTCGTCCCAGTGGTAGATGTGCAGGTCGGTGCCGCAGATCGAGGTGCGGCGGATTTTAATCAGCACGTCGTTGTGGCCGGGCACGGGCACGGGTGCGTCAACCATCCAGATGCCGGGCTCGGCGCGGCTCTTGGCAAGGGCTTTCATGAGATGACCTCCAGCTCGCGGCCGATACGGGTAAAGGCCTCCAAGGCCGCGTCGATCTGCTCGGGCGTGTGCGCCGCCGACATCTGGGTGCGAATGCGCGCCTGCCCTCGGGGCACTACCGGGTAGGAAAAGCCGATGACGTAGATGCCCTCGGCGAGCAGGCGCTCGGCGAAGGTGGAGGCCAGCCGGGCGTCGCCCAGCATTACCGGGATGATCGGATGGTCCGCGCCGGTCAGGGTGAAGCCCGCCTTCTCAAGACCTTCGCGGAAGCGCGCGACGTTGTCCCACAGCCGTCGGCGAAGCTCGCCGCCCTGCTCGACCCTATCCAGCACCTCAAGGCTTGCCGCGACGATCGGCGGCGCCAGGGCGTTGGAGAACAGATACGGCCGGGAGCGCTGGCGCAGCCATTCGGCAATCGCTCCGCGGGCGGCGGTGACCCCGCCCGAGGCGCCGCCCAGCGCCTTGCCAAGCGTGGTGGTGATGATGTCCACCCGGCCCATGACGCCGTGGTATTCGTGGGTGCCGCGGCCGCCCTCGCCGAGAAAGCCGGTGGCGTGGCAGTCGTCGATCATCACCATGGCGTCGTACCTTTCTGCGAGATCGCAGATGGCGGTGAGGTTGGCGACCACGCCGTCCATGGAGAACACGCCGTCGGTGGCGATGAGCTTGAAGCGCGCGCCCGCGGCGTCGGCCTCCTGCAGTCGGGCCTCAAGCTCAGCCATGTCGTTGTTGGCGTAGCGGTAGCGGCCGGCCTTGCACAGGCGGATGCCATCGATGATCGAGGCGTGGTTGAGGGCGTCGGAAATCACCGCGTCTTCGGGCCCCAAAAGCGTCTCGAACAGCCCACCGTTGGCGTCAAAGCAGGAGGCATAGAGGATGGCGTCGTCCATGCCCAGAAAATCTGCCAGGCGATGCTCCAGCCGGCGGTGCTCGGCGTGGGTGCCGCAGATAAAGCGCACCG
The DNA here is from genome assembly GCF_031935715.1 of Halomonas garicola. GTDB lineage: Bacteria > Pseudomonadota > Gammaproteobacteria > Pseudomonadales > Halomonadaceae > Vreelandella > Vreelandella garicola. The sequence continues at coordinate 181,999 of NZ_JASSZF010000001.1, forward strand.
AGGCCATGCCCAGGCCCAGCTCGTGCAGGCCGCGCTCGGCGGCCTTGATCAGCGCCGGGTCGTCGGCCAGCCCCAGGTAGTTGTTGGCGCAGAAGTTGATCACCTCGCCCTGGGCTACGCTGATCCGCGCCCGCTGGGGCGACATCAGCTCGCGCTCGTGCTTGTAGAGGCCTTCTTCGTGAAGCTCGTCGAGCCGGCTCTTGAGCTCTCGCTGAAACGCCTGGGTCATGGGGTTGTTTCTCCGTTGGCTTAGGTGTGTGTCGGGTTTTCCGGCGGCTCTTTCAGCTCCTGGCCGCCGGGGCCTTCATAGCGCCGGCCCCAGCCGGTGAGCGCCGCGACCAGCATGATCGCAACCAGCAGCCAGCCCTGGAAGACGAACGGAAATACCTGGGTGGGTGCAACGCTCGGCAGCCATTCGTAGGTTTCCTGCATCAGCCTGATGGTCGACCAGCCGAGCAGCACCGGCGCGCCCCAGGGGAAAATATAGCCCAGCGCCGAAGTCATGGCGTCGAGCATGTTGGCTCGGCGGTAGCGGTGGAGCCGGTAGCGCTCGCCCAGCTCGCGCACAAAGGGCGCGGCGGCGATTTCCGCGGCGGTGTTGATGGTAATGGCGGTGTTCAAAAGCGCCACGATCCCCCAGATGGCAAGCTCTGCCTTGCGCACGGAGTCCTTGATCCAGGTCACCAGCTTGCCGGTGATCGCTTCCATGGTGCCGCCCAGCTTGAGCAGGTAGGCCGAGGCGACGATCAGCAAAATCAGGATCGCCATATTGACGTAGCCTTTCACGCCCTGCACCAGCGCGCCGGTCATCACGGTGTCGGCCTCGGCGTCAAAGCTAACGATGTCGCCAAGCGCGCCGGTGCCGGCCACCAGAATCACCGGTATCGAGGCAATAATGCCCCAGGTGAGTGAGGTCAGCAGGTGCTGGCCGGACAGCGCCAGCACCAGCACCAGCGCAAACGGCGCCAGCATCAAAAGCCCCATGGGCTCGGTGGAGGCCATCATTTCCTCAAGAGCCGCCGGGTCGGCAAAGCTTGCGTCGCCCCCGCCGCCGAATACGGCAAACAGAACGGCGGTGGGGATCGCCGCGGCGATGGAATACTTGAAGCGGCTGCGCACGACGCCTGGCACGTCGGCTCCCTGGGTGGTGGCCGAAACGATGGTGGTGTCCGAGACCGGGGCGAGGTTGTCGCCGAAGATCGCTCCGGAGAGGATAGCGGCGAACAGCATGGTGGGGTCACTGCCCACGGCCACGCCGGCCGGATACATCAGGGTGCAAAAGGCAACCGTAGTGCCGTAGCCGGTGCCCACGGCGGTGGAAAAGATCCCCGCGAGCACAAAGGTCATGGCCACAAAGAGCCCGCCGGTGACGTTGGACACGCCGCCGAGCCACACCAGGCCCTCGACCAGGCCGCCCACCTGCAGCACCTGGGCAAACATGCCGGCAAAGAACCAGGCAACGATGGCGACCACGCCCACCGGCTGAGTCATGCCTTCAAACAGGCCGTTGGCGTAGTCGGACCAGCGGCTGGCGCAGCAGAAAAGCCCCAGCACAATGCCGAACAGCGCGCCCATGACCAGGGCGATTTCCGACGATAGTCCGAGCACGCTGATGGTAATCGCCCAGATGACGAAAAACGCCAGCGGCACGGCGGCGCCGAGCGCGCCAAAGCGAAACGACAGGGAAGCGACGGGCGGCGGATGCTGCCCGGACGACGTGGTTGGCTCTGCCATGCCATTCTCCTTGTTCGACGGGGGATCTCCCGGCGCGGTGCCGGCGACATACCGGGGGACAGAAGCCGCAGCAATATTCACCGCTAACGCGGCGTCTGGCATCATTTTGTATGTCCTCAAACCTCAAAGTAGAGGAAATACTGTGCACGTAAAAGCGCTGCCGCCTAGCACTATAGGCGTAGAGGCGCCGCCGGCCGCTACGCCGAGCGCCTCTTGGCCGCCTTCTTGCGGCCGCGCTTCCCGGGCTTTGCCGGGCGCTCGCGAATCGCCGCCTGGATATGCTCGCGCAGCGCCTGCGCCTCGTAGCGCCGGGCCGTGGGTATGCGCAGCAGCGGAACCCCGGCCTGGGCAAAGGCCGCGTTGACGAAACGGTCCCGCTTGAGCCGGTCCTGGCGCTCGTGGGAAGCGTCGTCCAGCTCGATACAGCACATCACCCGCCCGCTTTGCGGGTCGACCAGCACATAGTCGATGTGCTTTTGGCTGATGCGCGAAAACGCCCGCAGCCACTCCCCCCGGGGGAGTCTTGGATCGCGCTCCACGGCGAGCAAATCCGCTATCCGGACCTTGCCCATCAGCAGCCAATCGCTGCCGATGGCCTCTTGCAGCGCCCCGGCAAAGCGCCACTCGGCCTGGGTGAACAGGAACTCGTGCGCCCGGTAGCGGGCCCGCCGCTTAGGAATAAGCCGCTTGATCAGCGCGATCAGCAGCATCAGGGCCAGCACCCCGCCAAGGCCCCATGCCAGCGGATGATTCAGATACTCCGGCATCGCGCCCGGTAGCGCAAAAGGCAGGTTCATGCGGCGACTCCGCGTCTACGCTGTAGACATTTTGTTGACACACACAAAAAAGCCGCCCTGAAAGGCGGCTTTTTTGTGTTCTCTAACGCTTTGACTGCAAAGGCTTTGCAGTGGTGCCGACACCAGGAGTCGAACCCGGGACCTACTGATTACAAGTCAGTTGCTCTACCAACTGAGCTATGTCGGCATGGCGTTTCTTGAGAAACGAATGTGCCGGGGCGCAATGCCTTGGGCACATCCAACAAGAAATCGTGTTGGCGAATGGCTGGGGTAGCAGGATTCGAACCTGCGCATGCCGATACCAAAAACCGGTGCCTTACCACTTGGCGATACCCCAACGTTGGTGGCCGGAGACGGAATCGAACCGCCGACACGAGGATTTTCAATCCACTGCTCTACCAACTGAGCTATCCGGCCGCCGCCAACGGTGCGTATTAAACTAAAAGCGGCGCCTTCCGTCAACCGCTTTGTAAAACTTTCTTTCGTTTCTACCTTTCCTTTCCGCGGCTTATGTTCTATGCGCCGTGCGGCCTATTCACGGGCACTTACGCCTCGGGCGGAACGTAGCCTTCGGCCTGGTCGGTTTCGCGGTTATCCAGAAAGCGCTCCATCTGCTCCATCAGATAGGCCCGGGACTCGGGGTCAAGCATATTGAGATGCTTTTCGTTGATCAGGCGGGTCTGCAGCGCCTGCCACTCTTCCCATGCCTGCTTGGACACGTTGGCCTGAATCTCCTGGCCCTTCTGGCCCGGCAGCGGCGGAAACGGCAGCGCCTCCATGTCCTTTTGATACTTGCGGCAAAATACTGTCTGACTCATGAATGACTCCTTACAGCAACGCGGGGTGATTGGCTTAACAGGCTACGCATGGCCCGGCGCATTATCCAGGCAAAACGGCGCCAGCTCCACGGCAAACTCGCTGAGCAGGCGTTTGACCGGCGCGGCAAGCCCCAGCGCCGGCGGATTATTGACGTCGTACCACTGCCCGCCTTCGCGCACGGCATAAAGCTCATCGCAGTGCACCGGCTGGGGGGTGATCTCCAGGCGAAAGTGGCTGAACGCGTGGGTAAACGTCGGCCGCGCCGGCTCGCGCTCGGGGGCTTTGGCGTGGGTCGCCAGCCAGTCGTGCAGCTGGTCGTGGGTATCGAACTGCGGCAGGCACCAGAGCCCGCCCCAGAGCCCTGCGGGCGGGCGCTGCTCGAGCCACACGCGCCCCTGGCCGTCATGAAGCATCAGCATCAGCGTTTGCCGGGTGGGCACGGCCTTTTTGGGCTTGGACTCGGGGTAGCGGCGCTCCTCGCTCCGGGCGTGGGCCACGCAAACATCAGCAAACGGACAGATCGCGCAGTCCGGGGTGCCGCGCTTACACAGCGTCGCGCCCAGATCCATCATCGCCTGGGTGTAGTCGGCAAGTCGCGATTCAGGGGTGTAATGGTCCGCCAGCGCCCAGAGGCCGCGCTCCACCTGGGGCCTGCCGGGCCAGCCTTCTACCGCGTGCAGGCGGGTAAGCGTGCGCTTGACGTTGCCGTCGAGCATTACCGCGCGCTCGCCGGTGCTCTGGGCGATGATCGCTCCGGCGGTGGAGCGGCCGATGCCCGGAAGCGCAGTGAGCTCATCCACGCTTGCGGTCGGCAGCTCGCCGCCGTGCTCGTCCACTACCACTTGCGCTGCCTTGTGCAGGTTGCGCGCCCGGGCGTAGTAGCCAAGCCCCGTCCATAGGTGCAGCACTTCGTCCTGCTTGGCGGCGGCCAGATCGCCAAGGGTGGGAAAGCGCTGCATAAAGCGCTCGAAATAGCCGATGACGGTGGTTACCTGGGTTTGCTGCAGCATGATTTCCGACACCCACACCCGGTACGGCGTGCGCGGCGCCTGCCAGGGCAGGTCGTGACGCCCGTGGCGGTCGAACCAGTCGAGCAGGCGCCGCTGAAAGCGCGCCGGTTCAAGCACCGGCTCGGGCATGGCGGGCTGACTCTGATGATGCTTGGACAATGACATGCAACCTCAGTCGAACAGGCGTTTCAGGCCGTCGCGCAGCTCACGGGCGGCCCCTTCACCGAGCTTGTCGTCGAGCTTTTCCTCAATGCGGCTGCCGACTTCGTCGCCGGCCAGCCGCGACACGTTATCTTTCAGCGCGTCGCGGTCAACGCGGCACCATTTACCTGGCTCAGCGCTGATGCTGCCTTCGCAGCGCACCGGCAGCGCCAGCTTGGCAAGCCTGGGATTAACCCGGCAGGCGGCGTCGGCGGTGTTGTCCAGCCGAACGCTGGCCAGCGCATCAAACTGGCGGTGGCCCAGGTCGTACTCGCCTTCCCCCTGGACGCTGATGCCGGGAAGCGTCACCCGCAGGTCGTCGCTCTCAACGACGCCGTCGCGCACGGTGAAGGTGGCATCCACGTGCTCAAAGCGGGTGTCGTCGCGCCACTCGCGGGTGGTATCGCGGCCTTCGAGCGCAGCAACGGCTTCGCACATCTGCCGGGATATATTAACGTCGGCGATGGCACCGTCGTTCAGCTCCGCCTTGGCGCTGCCGTTTAGCCGGCGCACCAGGTCTTCGCGGGTGTTGCCTTGGGTGATGAACTCGCCGCTGGCGTCAAGCCGGCCGCTAAGCGAGGCGTCGCGCTCGCCAAGCGCTTCCAGCAGCGGCGCCATTTTCACCCCGCTGACTCGGGGCGCCAGCGCCCACTCCAGCGGCGTTTGCCCGGCATTGAGGCTGCCGGTAGCGCTGAGCTTGCCGCCGTAAAAGCCGGCCTCGAAGGCCTCGAGCCGCTGATTACCCTCGCGGCTCTTGAGCGCAAGCTCGGGGGAGTCGAACTTGAGCCCGCCAAGGGTCAGCGAGCCCAGCGCCAGCGCGCCGTCGAGATCAAGCTTGGCCAGAAGCGGTTGGGATACCAGCGCCGGCGCGTCTTCTTCTGCCACGGCCCGGCGCAAAAGCCCGATACCGGCCTGCTTGCTCGCGGCAGCGGCAGGAGCGGGCAGGTAGCGATCGACGTTCAGGGTGTCGCCTTCCAGGTCGAAGTCCAGCGCGGTGCCATCAAGCCCGGCGGCAAGCTCGCCGGTCAGGGTGGTGTCGTCGAGCACCAGCGACAGCGGGGCAAAGCGGATACGCTCGGCGTCGCCTTTTATCTGGCTGGTCAGCGCCACGTCGGAAAGCGCGCCCGGGTTGCGCGTATCGAGGCTCACGCCCAGCCGCTCGAGCCAGGGGCGAAGCGACAGCGGCGCCAGCGTCATCTGCCCGGCAAAGCGAAGGTCACTCATCCAGTTTTCCAGCGTCAGCCGGCCCCGGGCGCGCAGGCCGTCGGGGCCTTCGAGCTGCATGTCGTTAACGGTGGCGACCTGCTCGCCCCAGTCACCTTCCAGGGCAAACTTGAGCGCCAGCGCCAGGCCGCCCTCCCAGGTGTCGGGATGGTGCAGGGTGGTTTCCAGCACGCCGTCGGTCACGGCCAGCTGCCGCTCGTCCAGCCCCGCCTCGATGCGGGATGCCCCCAGGCGCAGCGCCTGGGGCTCGACGTCGGCCGCCAGCCGGGTGCGCGTTTCCAGATCGGGGTTTTCCAGCACGAAGCCGTGCTCGGCCAGCGCCAGCTTGAGCCGCGTGTCCAGGTTGATTTCGCTGCTCACCGCCGGCGGCTCCGTCAGCGCCTGGGCATCCAGGCTATCGTAGCGGCTGAGCGTCAGCATGGCCTTGAGCGGGAAGAAACGCCGCGAGTTGACATTGCTACCGGTCACGTTGAGCTTTTCGGCGTGCCATAAGGTATTGCTCTGGGCATCGCGGAAGCGCAGCTCGGCGTTCTGGACCTTGACGCTGGCAATGCTCAGCGCCACGTCGAGGTTACCGGCATCGGCGTTGGGGCCGGCGCTCGCCGGGGCCAACACGGTTTCGGCTTTTTCGCCGCGCTCGGCCATGCGCTCAAGCAGCGCCTCCCAGTTGCCTTCCCCCTGTTCGTTGCGCCGCAGGTTCAGGTTCATGCCGTCAAGGGTCAGGCCGTCCACGGCGATTTCCCCGCGCAGCAGAGGGGCCAGAGCCACGCTGACCTCGGCCCGCTCCACGGCGGCAAACGGCGGCGCCTCTTCGTCCTGCTCGGCAAGCCAGGCTCGGGCTTTCTCTACGCTGACGCCGATGCGCGGATAAAAGGACCACGAAAGCGCGCCGTCGAGCTCGACATCCAGGCCGGTATGTTCCTCCACCACCGCGGTCAGGCGCGGCTTGAAGTCCTCGGGGTCCATGAAGGTGGTAACATAGACCACGGCGGCCACGGCGAGCACGCCGAGAATGCCAACGGCGGCAAGCAGGATGCGCAACAGCTGTTTCATGGCGCCTCCTCCGGCGTTCCCGTCGGCGCGCGGGTTTTGGCCTCGGCGGCCACCAGCGCCAGCAGCCGGGTGGCCACCCCGCGCCCGCGGGTTTCCGCGCGCACGCAGAGGTGGCTTAGCTGCCACGCGCCGTCAGCGTTTGGCGTAACCGCCACGGCGCCGAGCAGCCGGGCGTTGAACAGCGCACAGGCAAAGCCGTTGCCGGCGCGCAGGTGGTCAGCGACGAAGGCCTTGGCCGCATCCGGCGCCAGATACGCTGGATCGGCGTCCTGGTAAATGCGTATCAGGTCCTGGCGAGCCTGGGAATCTTGGGCCCAGCGGGTCTGGTCTACGTGCTGCAGTGTCACCGGCATGGTTCAGGGATCCTCTTGGCCCGGCGGGCGGGCATACCTTGTGCGCGCATTGTAGCCGATTGCCGGGCCGATTCACTATAATGACGGTTTTGCCGCAGGCTTGCCCTGCTCATCCGGTGGCCTGCGCCTTCGCGGGGCGCCTCATAAACAGTGTGCGTCGCCACCGGCGCTCCCCTCAAGTGCGCCTTGGCGCAGGAGAAACAAGATGTCAGCGCGTATTGCCACGGTCAGCCGTGACACTCAGGAAACCCAGGTCAAGGTCAGCGTCAACCTCGACGGTAGCGGCCGGCTCGACGGCGAAACCGGCGTGCCGTTTCTGGACCACATGCTCGACCAGATTGCCCGGCACGGCCTGATCGACCTGGACATCAACGCCACCGGGGATACGCATATCGATGATCACCACACGGTGGAAGACGTGGGCATTACCCTGGGCCAGGCGTTTGCCAGGGCCATTGGCGACAAGCGCGGCATTTACCGCTACGGTCACGCCTATGTGCCGCTTGACGAGTCGCTTTCCCGGGTGGTGATCGATTTTTCCGGGCGCGCGGGGCTATTCATGGACGTTGCATTCACCCGGGATACCGTTGGCGCGCTGGATACCCAGCTGTTCCAGGAGTTTTTCCAGGGGTTCGTCAACCACGCCGCGGTGACGCTGCACATCGACAACCTCAAGGGGTTCAACGTCCACCACCAGGCCGAAACGATCTTCAAGGCGTTTGGCCGGGCGCTGCGCATGGCCATGGCCGAAGACCCGCGCATGGCCGGACAGATGCCGTCGACCAAAGGCACCTTATAAGGAGCACTCCATGACCATTGCCGTGATCGACTATGGAATGGGCAACCTGCACTCCGTGGCCAAGGCGCTTGAGCACGTTACCCATGAAAACGTCATCATTACCCGGGATTCGCGCTGCATTCTTGGTGCGACCCGGCTGGTTCTCCCCGGCCAGGGGGCGATCCGCGACTGCATGGGCGAGCTTGAGCGTACTGAGCTCCGGGGCCTGGTCGAAGACGTGATCCAGCGCCAGGCAAAGCCGCTGCTGGGCATCTGCGTGGGCCAGCAAATGCTGCTGGAACACAGCGAGGAAAGCGGCGGCGTTAGCTGCCTGGGCGCATTCAAGGGCGAGGTGAAGCGCTTTCCGGAAGCCATGCGCGACCACAACAATGCGCGCATGAAGGTGCCGCACATGGGCTGGAACCTGGTCGACCAGCGCCGCGAGCATCCGCTCTGGGAAGGCATCGACAGCCACGAGCACTTCTACTTCGTGCACAGCTATTACGTGGCGGCCGCTGAGGGCGCCGACGTGTTCGGGACTATCCAGTACGGCCACGTCAGCGCCCACGTGGCCATTGGTCACCAGTCCACCTTTGCCGTACAGTTTCATCCGGAAAAAAGCTCCCGCGCCGGGCTGCGGCTGCTGGAAAACTTTGTTACCTGGTCTCCATAAGCCGGTCTCCATAAGCCGGCCTCCATGAGCTCGTCACCCTGAACACCGCGCCTCAGGTAAGGTAGAACATCATGCTAGTCATCCCCGCCATCGATCTGAAAGACGGCCAGTGCGTGCGCCTCAAGCAGGGCCGCATGGACGAGGCCACGTCCTACGGCGACGACCCCGTGGCCATGGCCGCGCGCTGGGTCGAGGCCGGCGCCCGCCGCCTGCACCTGGTCGATCTAAACGGCGCCTTTGCCGGCCGGCCGGTCAACGGCGAGGCGGTCACCGCCATTGCCCGGGCCTACCCGGACCTGCCCATCCAGATCGGCGGCGGCATCCGCAACGCCGAGACCATCGAGCACTATGTAAACGCCGGGGTGTCCTACGTCATCATCGGCACCCAGGCGGTGAAGCAGCCGGCGTTTGTCGGCGACATGTGCCGCGCCTTTCCCGGCCGCGTGATCGTCGGGCTCGACGCCCGAAACGGCTTTGTCGCTACCGACGGCTGGGCCGAGGTCTCTACGATGAAAGCCACCGAGCTTGCCAAGCGCTTTGCCGACGACGGCGTGTCGTCCATCGTCTATACCGACATCGCCCGGGACGGCATGATGCAGGGCGTCAACGTCGAGGCCACCGCCGCGCTTGCCCGGGACGGCGGCCTGCCGGTGATTGCCTCGGGCGGGGTGACCAATCTGGACGACATCGAAGCGCTGTGCGAAGTGGCTGACAGCGGTATTCTGGGCGCGATCACCGGCCGCGCGATTTACGAGGGCAGTCTGGACGTCGCCGAGGCCCAGCGGCTGAGCGATCGTCTGAGCGGAGGAAAATCATGAGCCTTGCCAAACGCATTATCCCTTGCCTTGACGTCGACGCCGGCCGCGTGGTCAAGGGCGTCAACTTTATCGGCATCCGCGACGCCGGCGACCCGGTGGAAATCGCCCAGCGCTATAACCAGCAGGGCGCCGACGAGATCACCTTCCTCGACATCACCGCCAGCAGCGACGGCCGCGACACCACCGTGGACATGGTCGAGCGCATTGCCGGCGAGGTATTCATTCCGCTGACCGTGGGCGGCGGCATCCGCCGCTGCGAAGATATCCGCACCATGCTCAACGCCGGGGCGGATAAAGTGGCGATCAACACCGCGGCGATTACCCACCCGGAGTTCGTCCGCGAAGCCGCCGAGCGCTTTGGCAGCCAGTGTATCGTCGTGGCTCTTGACGCCAAGCAGGTATCCCGGGAAGGCGAGGCGCCCCGCTGGGAAATCTTCACCCACGGCGGGCGCAAGGCAACCGGCCTCGATGCGGTGGAGTGGGCGAAGAAAATGGTCGACTACGGCGCCGGCGAGCTGCTGCTGACCAGCATGGACCGGGACGGCACCAAGGCCGGTTTTGATCTGGACCTGACTCACGCCATTGCCGAGGCGGTGGGCGTGCCGGTGATCGCCTCGGGCGGGGTGGGCAACCTCGATCACCTGGTGGACGGCGTGCTCAAGGGCGGCGCCGACGCGGTGCTCGCTGCCAGCATCTTCCACTTCGGCGAATACACCATTCCCGAGGCCAAGCGCTACATGACAGAGCGCGGCATCAAGATGCGGCTATAAGATGACGGCGTTTATTTCCGGCATGCCCTTTGTTTCCGACATGCACTTTGTTTCCGACATGGTGGCGGCGTACACCCCCAGGGCGCGCCGCTGGCTTATCGCTCTGCTAGCGGGCGTCGCCCTCCCCTTGAGCGCATCGGGCAGCGACTTCTGGCAATACGACCACACCTTTGTGCAAACGAGCCTGGTAACGCAGCACTTCTCCGGCAGCGCGGGCTACAACGAAGATCAGAACCTGATCGGCATCGAGCTGCACAACCCCGACCGCTGGCTTGCAGGCACGGCCTGGCTGAAAAACTCCTTCGACCAGCCCATCTGGTATTTCTACGCCGGCCGCGAATTTCCCTTCTGGCAGCCGGCGCCGAATCTGGAGTTTCGTGCCAAGCTCACCGCCGGCGCGCTGCGCGGCTACAAGGACAGCAAAAAGCACAAGATTCCGTTCAACCACTACGGCGTTGCCCCGGCCATTCTGCCGGCCGTCGGCGTCCGCTGGGGCAAGGTTGAAACCGATATACTGCTATTCGGCACCGCCGGCGTCATGTTCAACGCCGGCATCCGTATTTAACCCCCCAAAGCCGCCGGCGGCATCCGGCGGCCTCTGCTCGCCTATTCCGAGTCCAGCGAAAGCCCCAGATTGCTAACGCCCTCGTTTTTACCCAGCCGGCGGACCTCTTTCAGCCGGTCTTTGGAAAGCGGCGGCGAGACGGCCTCAAGCACGGCGTCCTGAAAGCCGTTTTCGTCGTCGGTAAGCGGGTGGTCACGAATCAGCAGCGCCAGCTTCTCGGCGTCGTCTTCGCCTTCGGTGAGCTCGATAAAGGCGCGCACGCCGGCACGCGAGGTGCGGCTGACGTCGAGCACCGCCTCGGGGGCTTCGCCGCGCAGGGTATCCAGCAGCGCCGACACCGACATCACGGCGTCCAGCGCCCGCCGGGCGCCGAAGCTGTCGTCCTCGGCCGGGGGCTCGCATTCGGCCAGCTTTTCTGCCTGGCGGTCGAAGTCGATACTTGCGCTGCGCACGGCGAGCTTTTCCCACACCAGATCCAGCACGGCGCGCAGCGTATGCGTATCGCCGTGGCCGGTGGTTTGCGCGTAAAGCGCATAGTTGGGCAGCTGGCGCTCGGCCAGAGCGGCCATGAAGGCCTGCTGTTCGGGAAGGCCAAGCTGCTGAAGTCGCTGGAAAAAGCCCAGATTTTGTGACGCCATGTTAGTATTCCTGTGCGTGCTTCCCACCGGGGAGTCAGGATCACGCTTGCCGGTAAGGTGCTTGTTCAAAAAATGGAACAAGATTTGTGTCACTAAGCGCTGGCCCAAAAAGCCGCTATCGGTCGAGGAGAATACCATGCACGTCCATCTGCTACAGCACAGCCCCCGCCACGGCCCCGCGCGCCTCGCCGACTGGTTTTTGAGCATGGGGCACAGCTACACCGTGTTTCATCTTGACGAAGGCGAGCTGGCCCCGCCCCCGGGCGACAGCGATGCGCTGATCGTCCTCGACGGCGACGAAGCTCAGCTCGATCACCCGCCGGCGTGGCAGCGGGGAGAACAAAAGCTGATCGAGCGCTACCTGGACGGCCACAAGCCGCTGCTGGGCTTCGGCCTTGGCGCGCACCTGATTGCTGATGCGCTGGGGGCAACGGTCGCTCCGGGTACCTTCCCCGAGGCCGGCTTTCACGCAGTGACTGTGGATGAGCGCTCGCCGTTTGATCTGCCCGGGCAGTTTCACGCCTTTCTGTGGCACCGCGCCGTCTTCAGCCTGCCGGATAACGCAACGCCGCTGGGCGCAAGCGCGGCTGCCCCGCTGCAGGGCTTTGCCTGGGACGACAAGCGCGTCATCGGCCTGCTGTGCCAGCTGCACGCGACCCGGGAAAGCGTTTCGACTCTGCTGGACAGCCAGGCGCCACCCGCCGGCCGCGACGACTTTGTTCAGCCACCGACGGACATCCTCGCCGACGCCGAGCCTTTCGATCGGCTCGCGCCGCTGCTCGACCGGGTACTCTGCGAATGGCTGAGCACAGCGCCAGCGTCTTAGCCGCTGGCAGGCGCCTGCACTGCCTGCCACTCCCGGGCGGCGCTCAAACAGCTGCCCCAGTCGCCCACGTGCAGCTCGCGCAGTCCGGTCTGCTGGTGGCGCTTGAGGTGGTAGCGGTACATGGGGTCGTAGTATTCGGTCAACAGCGGGGCCAGCCAGGCTTCGTGGGCCTGGCGATCGCCGCTTTCGTGGGCGGCAAACGCCAGCGCCTGTAGCCGCTGCAGCCGGGCGAGGCGGGCGCTGCCCAAGCGCTTTTTCAGCCGCAGCAGGGCGTTACCCAGCTGCTGGCGCATGCGCTGCCAGCCCTCTTCTTCGCCAAAGCGGGCGCAGTGGGCGCGCTCAAGATCAATGATGTAGTCCTTTTGCAGCTGCTCCAGCCGCCAGTCCAGGGGCATTTCCACGCGGATGCGCGGCGCCTGTGCCATCCCCTGCCAGAACGTCAGCGGAACGTTGACGCTGCCGACCTGGCGCGACTCGTCTTCCAGCGTCAGCGGACCGGAAAGCGCCATCAGCCGTTTGGCCAGGGCGTGTTCAAAGTCAATCTGGGTTGGCGGCGGTTCGGGCATCCGGCCGAACGCCGAGCCCTTGTGGTTGGCGAAGCCTTCCAGATCCACCCCGCTTTCCAGCCGGTTGATCAGCGCCGTCTTGGCACAGCCGGTAAGCCCGCTGATGACCAGCATGGGCTGGCTTGCAGCGTCATCAATACGCGTACAGAGCCGCTGCCGCATGGCTTTCCAGCCGCCTTCAATCCGCGGCGGCGCGCGGCCGGCCTCCGCTAACCACTGCTGCACGATCTGCGAGCGCAGCCCGCCACGAAAACAGTAGATCAGCGCGTCGGGATACTCGCTCAGGTAGGCGCGCCAGGCTGCCAGCCGCCCGGCCTTGGTCTCGCCGCTGACCAGCTTTTCGCCCAGCGTAACGGCGGCCGCCTGCCCGCGCTTTTTATAGGCCAGGCCCACCTGATGGCGCTCGTCGTCGTCCAGCAGCGGCAGATTGACCGCGCCCGGCAGCGCCCCCTGGGCAAACTCCACCGGGGCACGCACGTCGATCAGCGGGTACGCCTGGCAAATCAGGTCGGTACCGGCCGGTGCGCTCGCACCAATCACCCGGCCACCTCGATAAGCGCCTCACCGTCGACTTCCTTGAGCGTGCCGAACGCGGCAAGCTCGATATCGTGCTCGCGGCCGATGCACTGGACCGCATCAGCGCTGTCCGGGTCTACGGCCAGCAGCAACCCGCCGGAAGTTTGCGGGTCGCACAGCCACTGCCAGTGAACATCGCTCATCGCCGGAAGCGCCGCCCCCAACGCTTCGCGGTTGCGCACCGTGCCGCCGGGCACTGCTCCGCGCTGGCGGTAGCCTTCCGCAGCTTCCAGGCGCGGCAGGCGACTGAAATCGAGCACCGCGGCCACGCCGCTCGCAGCGCAGACTTCGCTCAAGTGCCCGGCCAGGCCAAAGCCGGTGACATCGGTCATGGCGTGTACACCGGCCACCTCGGCAAGCTCGACGCCGATGCGGTTGGAGACCAGCATGGTTTCCCGGGCAAGCCCCCGGTGCTCGGCGGCCAGCAGGCCGCGCTTTTCTGCCGTGGTAAGCATCCCCACGCCCAGCGGCTTGGTCAAAAACAGCAAATCCCCGGGCTTGGCCGCGCTGTTGAGCTTCAAGCGCTCAAGCTCGATGAGGCCGTTCACCGCCAGGCCGAAAATCGGCTCCGGGGCGTCAATGGAGTGCCCGCCGGCAAGGGCCACGCCGTGGTCGCGGCAAACGGCCTGGGCACCGGCCATGACATCGCCGGCGATATCGACGCTGAGCTTGTCCAGCGGCCAGCCGAGAATCCCCAGCGCCATGACCGGATCGCCGCCCATGGCGTAGACGTCGCTGATGGCGTTGGTCGCTGCGATACGCCCGAAATCGTACGGGTCGTCGACAATGGGCATGAAAAAGTCGGTGGTGGCGATCATCCCGCGACCGTCGCCCAGGTCGTAGACGCAGGCGTCTTCGCGACCCTGGTTACCCACCACCAGGCGCTCGCTGCTGGCCGGCGGGCCGGCCTTGGCGAGGATGCCGTCGAGCACGTCGGGAGCAATTTTACAGCCGCATCCGGCGCCGTGGCTGTACTGGGTCAGGCGAATGGCGCTCATTGAGGTGTCTCCTTGGCCAAAACGATGGGCGGCCATTCTAACGCAGCCGGGCGCTCACCACCTATGCCACCTTACGGCACTGGCACCAGATGCACCTGACCGCTAGAGGGCATCCAGCGCGTCGCTAAGCTTGTCCACCGGGGTAACCGTCATGCCCTTCGGCGACTTTTTGGGCGCGTTGGCCCGGGGCACAATGGCCCGGGTAAAGCCGTGCTTGGCGGCCTCGGCAATGCGCTCCTGGCCGCTGGGCACCGGGCGAATTTCGCCGGACAGCCCCACCTCGCCAAATACCACCAGCTCCCGAGGCAAAGCGCGGTTTTGCAGGCTCGACACCACCGCCAGGAGCACCGCCAGATCGGCGCTGGTTTCGAGCACCTTGACGCCGCCCACCACGTTCAAGAACACGTCCTGATCGCCGGTAAAAAGCCCGCCATGGCGGTTGAGCACAGCAAGCAGCATGGCCAGGCGGTTGTGATCCAGCCCCACCGCCACCCGGCGCGGATTGCCCAGCGCGGACTCGTCCACCAGCGCCTGCACTTCCACCAGGATCGGGCGGGTGCCTTCCCACACCACCATGACCAGGCTGCCGGGGGCCTGCTCTTCGTTGCGCGATAGGAAAATCGCGCTGGGATTTTTCACCTCTTTCAGCCCCTGCTCGAGCATGGCAAAAACGCCCAGCTCGTTGACCGCGCCAAAGCGGTTTTTCTGCCCGCGCAGGGTGCGAAAGCGCGAGTCCGAGCCGCCTTCCAGCAAAAGCGAGGCGTCGATCATGTGCTCGAGCACCTTGGGGCCGGCAAGGCTGCCGTCCTTGGTCACGTGCCCCACCAACAGCAGCACGGTATTGCTCTGCTTGGCAAAGCGGGTAAGCGCAGCGGCGGACTCGCGCACCTGGGCGACGCCGCCGGGAGCCGAGGCAATGTCTTCCAGGTGCATGGTCTGGATGGAGTCGATCACCAACACGTCGGGCTTTTCGCGCTCGGCTACCGCCAGAACGGTCTCGATGCTGGTTTCGGCGAGCATCTTGAGCCCCTGGGTAGGGAGCTGCAGCCGGTGGGCGCGCATGGCCACCTGGGACAGCGACTCTTCCCCGGTGACGTAGATAACCGCCTGGCTCTGGGCCAGTTTGCAGGCGGTTTGCAGCAGAAGCGTCGACTTGCCCGCGCCGGGGTGGCCGCCCAGGAGAACCGCTGAGCCCGGCACCAGGCCGCCGCCCAGCACGCGGTCAAACTCACCGAAGGTGGAGCTCATACGCGGCACTTCGCTGAGGTCCACCTGGCCCAGGTCCACCACTTTCCGCGTCAGCGTGCCGCTATAGCCGCTACGCCCGGTTGAGACGCTCGGCGCTGCGCCCGGACGCGGCGCCGCCAGGCGCACTTCGCTCAGCGTGTTCCATTCCTTGCAGCTGGAGCACTGCCCCTGCCACTTAGGATATTCGGCACCGCATTCGGTGCACACAAAAGCGCTTTTGGCTTTGGCCACAAACGTGCTCCTACGACAATGAGCATGAAGGATTAGCGGGCCATCTTACCTGCCGTAAAACAGCAAAGGCGGCTCATGGCCGCCTTTGCTTCTTGCCTTGATGCTACCCGCAACGATTACTGACGCTTGAGGCGCAGCATCTCACCGTTTTCAAAGCGGCGACGCTCGGGATCAATCAGCTCAAGCGTGCGCTCGTCCAGGCGCAGGAAGTAGTACGTCTGGCCTTCACCGTCCGGCGTCAGCTCATATACCTTGGCATCCGGATCGGAGGGCGTTCCGGTCAGGACTTCCCAGTTACCGGCGTAGTCTTCGTCCGGCGGCGTTTGCGGATGGTTCATGTAGGAGGCGGTGAGTGCAAAGGTACGCTCCTGCATGGCATCAGCTTCTTCACCGGTCATTTCCACGTCGAGACCGATACCGTCACAGTTACGGCAGGGCAGCGTTCCCTGATAGCTGACGGCAGCAGGCTCCACGGACTCCTTGCTGGCCGTTTCTGTCGGGCCGCCGGCACAGCCTGCCAGCAGCGACAGCATGGCCGAGCCGATCAGCACACTTCTTAGTTGCATCGTTGATCTCCTCATCGCGTTAAACAGTCAAGTAAAGTGGCAACAGCATAACCGCTCCACACTACCACGCACACCCCCCTTCCTGCGGGTTACTTGCGCTTTTTTTCCGCCCAAGCGACCATGATCGTCACTGTGCCCACCGATTCAGGTCATTGCCATGAGCCAATTCTGGAGTCCCGGCGTACGTGAGCTAACCCCTTACGTTCCTGGCGAGCAGCCCGCCGATCAGGTCATCAAGCTGAATACCAACGAAAACCCCTACGCCCCTGCGCCGGGCGTTGGCGAAGTGCTCCGCGACTATGCCACCAGCCATCTGCGCCTCTACCCCGATCCCGCCTCCACCGCGCTGTGTCAGGCACTGGCCAGAACGTACGAAGTAACTGACGACAGCGTTTTTGCGGGCAACGGTTCGGATGAGATCCTTGCCTTTGCTTTTCAGGCGTTTTTCCGTCACGGCGCGCCGTTGGACGTTCCCGACATCACCTATAGCTTCTACCCGGTCTACGCCCGGCTTTATGACGTCGAGCTGCGTCAGCATCCGCTTAACGAAAAATGGGAGGTCGACCTGGAAGCGCTGGCAAGCGCTGACGACAGAAGCGGCATCATCTTTGCCAACCCCAACGCCCCCACTGGCCATGCACACACGCTCGCCGCACTGGAAACGCTCCTCAGGCGCGTGACTGACCGCGTCGTACTGGTGGATGAGGCCTACGTTGATTTTGGCGCGGAAAGTGCCGCCCCGCTGACGGAGCGCTACCCTAACCTGCTGGTGACCGGCACCTTCTCCAAGTCCCGCAGCCTCGCCGGGATTCGCCTTGGCTATGCCATCGGCTCGCCGGAGCTGATAGAAGGGTTGAAACGTATCAAGGACTCCTTCAACTCTTACCCGGTGGATCGCCTGGCCGAACGCGCCGGCATTGCCGCGCTGGAAGACACCGAACACTTCCACGCCTGCCGCGACAGCGTTATCGCCACTCGTGAGCGCACCCGCATGAGGCTGGAAACGCTGGGCTTTAACGTTCTTCCCTCCGAGGCCAACTTTCTCTTTGCCAAACACGCAACCCTCGATGGCGGCCAGCTATTTGCCGGCCTGCGCAAACGCGGCATCCTGGTAAGGCACTTCGACAAGGCCGGACTCAGCAACTTCCTGCGTATCTCCATCGGCACCGATGACGAGATGGACACCCTGATCGAAACCCTGGAAGTGCTCTGTATTTGAACAGCCCCACACCGCGCCCGCAGGAGATCGTCTCGCCATGCCGCGGTGGGCGCGTGCGCCTTTCCCCGCTACGGTCATCGCGATGACCCAGGGGTCGCTATGACGTGGCGGGTGCGGTGCTCACAGCCCGCTACGGTCGTCGCGAGGAGCGCAAGCAACCAGAAAACGGGGGTAAACGACGTGGCGATCTCATACTTGCGCTGGCACTTTCCCTCTACTGTCATCGCGAGTCGCATAGCGACGTGGCGATCTCGTACGGGCGGTGGCACTATCGGCGAAACCCGAGATGGCCACGCTTCGCTCGCCATGACCCAGGAGCCGCGATGACCGGGGAGGCGGTGCCCTTGCCGCTTTTCTTCCGCGCACACAAAAAACCCGGCGCTTGGCCGGGTTCTTTGCGTATTGGTGCCTGACGATGTCCTACTCTCGCATGGGGAGGCCCCACACTACCATCGGCGCTGAGCGGTTTCACTGCTGAGTTCGGCAAGGGATCAGGTGGTTCCCGCTCGCTATGGCCGTCAGGCGTAACCGGTGATATATCATGCTGTTCGTGATCGTCTCGCGTATCCGTCCTGTCTTGTTTGACATCTTCATCGTTGTCCTGCGACCCGACCCCTTGGGTGTTATAGGGTCAAGCCTCACGGGCACATTAGTACCGGTTAGCTCAACGCCTTGCAGCGCTTCCACACCCGGCCTATCAACCAGCTCGTCTTGCT
>NZ_JASSZF010000002.1:0-170278 GCF_031935715.1 Halomonas garicola
GTTACGCCTGACGGCCATAGCGAGCGGGAACCACCTGATCCCTTGCCGAACTCAGCAGTGAAACCGCTCAGCGCCGATGGTAGTGTGGGGCCTCCCCATGCGAGAGTAGGACATCGTCAGGCATCTATACGCAAAGAACCCGGCCCCGCGCCGGGTTTTTTGTGTGCGTGGCTGTGGCATGGCGAGTAATCAAGGGATCGGGCGGCTAGTGCCTTTTTCCTCATCGTCAGTTTCCCCGGGAAGGCGATAGCGTATAGCCTCATTACGGTCATCCTCGTAGCGCGCATTTTCTTTTTCTGCCGGCACGCCGAGCACGGTTTCCTTTGAGCCGTCAGGCCAGGTATAGGTAGTACAGCCGGCCGCGCCGACTATTAAAAAGCCACATAAAAAAGTCAGGTAGAGTTGGCGCACGGTTAGTTCCTTCTATCGCGTTGTGCTGCGGGCAGCGGTTATGAAAAGTTAACACAGGCAAGGAGTAAACACAGGCCCGACCGCTGAGGTTGCCGATGGGGGCTGGCATAAAATAGCGTGGCCAGGTGTTCTCGGGCAGTAGCGTTGTGTACAATTGATGTAGAAATTTCAACCCGTCGGGATGGTGATCTTATGAGCTCAGGCACAGCGATGATACTTTTGGCCGCTGGCGTTATCATCATTCTGCTATTAGCCGCCTACGCCGCACGGCTGCGCCGGGAAGTAAGGCGGCGCGATGCGTTTCGCAAGGAAGAAGATTCGCGGGCCATTACCAACAGCCTGGAAAACCTGGATTACGTGTCGGCTGCTCTAGTGCAGGAACAGGTAAATATCACCGAGGGTGCCTGGCGTTGCAAGGTGCTGCTCGAAATAATAGAGCCTACTCTGGTCGAGCGCGAAGAATTTCGCGCTTTCTCCGATGTTTATAGCAGAACGCGTCATTTGAAGACCCATTCGGCGAGAAGGGGTCTTTCCCCTCGTGAGCGTATGGGGGAAGATAAAGAACGACTGCAGGTGGAAGAGGAAATGCACCAGCCAGTCATTGACGCGGCAAAAGCCGTGATGCTCTGGCGCTCGAAGGGTGGAAAAACGCTGCATTAAGCGATATACCATTGAAAATACATCTGTGGGCTTTATGCTAGGCTACCTGTGCCTTCTCATGAGTGTGCGGTGACGCGAACCATCACTGCGTGGGTCAAAAAGACGTCGCCTTTTGCCGGATGAAAGGGTAATGATGAGGGTGCTTGAGTAAAAAGCCGTTTGAACAGAAGAAGCACGAACAACGAGGCTGGCATCATATGGCCTCACGCATTGGATCAAAAAGGAGTCATACATGAAGAAATCAACGACTGGCTTGCTGCTCGGTTCCGCTCTGGCTTTGGGGCTTTCCGGCTGTGCTAACTCAGCGTCACAAACCGGCGGTCAGACGTCGGGCAGCGATGCCGATAACAGCTGGTACCAGCATCCTGCGGTATGTGGCCTCGCTGGCAGTTTGATCGGTGGCGGCCTGGGCTATGCCACCAGCGGTGACTCTGACGAGGAAAGCGGTGCGGCCATTGGCGCAACGACTGGTGCGGCCCTGGCAGCCTACCTGTGTGCCGACAAGAGCGAAGAAGTCAAGCCGCAGTGCCCGAGCTACGGTGAGGTGCCGGCAGGCGTCGCCGTTGATGCCGAAGGTTGCCCGCTCGACTCCGACAACGACGGCGTTCCGGACTACCGCGACGAGTGCCCCGGCACACCGGCAGGCGTTGAAGTCGATGCCAAGGGCTGCCCGCTTGACTCCGATAACGACGGCGTTCCGGACTTCCGTGACCAGTGCCCGAACACGCCGGCCGGTGTAGAAGTCAACGCGCTTGGCTGCCAGGAAAGCCTGGTGCTGGAAGGCGTCAACTTCGAGTTTGACTCGGCGAAGCTGACTCGCCAGGCCGAGCAGGAGCTGAGCGAAGTGGCCGAGAAGCTTGAGCACAACACCGACGTACGCGTGCGCATTGACGGTCACACCGACTCCGTAGGCAGCGCGCAGTACAACAAGGAACTGTCCCAGCGTCGCGCTGAGTCCGTTGCCAGCTACCTGCAGAGCCACGGCATTCAGAAAAATCGCATGAACTCCACCGGTTACGGTGAAGAGCGTCCGGTAGCGTCCAACGATACCGACGCCGGCCGCGCTGAAAACCGCCGTGTAGAGCTCGATGAGTGGAACTAACTCACTCAGTTGAAAGCTGATAGCGGCATAGCCGCGTCACCTAATGGACGGGAGGCATTGATGCCTCCCGTCTTTTATTTAAGCCGCCCGCTATTTTTGTTAGTCTTTTGTCCGCTGCAGCTTTTGCTGTTGCTATATCGCTGATAAAGCCCATTGATAGCGACATGTGATCCTTGGTATGGATCACCACTGCGCTCAAGGAAAATTGAATGCCCATTGTTACCCTGCCTGACGGTAGCCAGCGCACGCTTGATGAACCCCGCTCCATTATGCAGCTGGCTGAGTCCATCGGCCCAGGTTTGGCCAAAGCCTGCATTGCCGGAAAAATTGACGGCGTACTCGTGGATGCCGCCGATGTCATCGAGCACGATGCTGAGGTTGCCATCATTACGTCGCGCGATACCGAAGGGCTGGACATCATTCGCCACTCCTGCGCCCATCTGGTCGGGCATGCGGTCAAGCAGCTCTATCCGGATGCGAAGATGGCAATCGGGCCGGTCATTGACGACGGCTTCTACTATGACGTCGACTTCGGGCAATCGGTAACGCCGGAAGACCTGGAAACCATCGAAGCGCGCATGGAATCCCTGATCAAGCGGGAATACGACGTAGTTCGCGAGTACGTCGATCGCGACCAGGCGATGCTGACGTTTTTGCACCGTGACGAGCCTTATAAGCAGGAAGTTGTGCGGGATATTCCCGAAGGCGCCACCATCAGGCTTTATCATCACGAAGAATATATTGACATGTGCCGCGGGCCCCACGTGCCCAACACGCGCCACCTGAAGGCGTTCAAACTGACCAAGCTGGCCGGTGCCTATTGGCGCGGGGATGCGGAAAACCCCATGCTGACGCGCATCTACGGCACCGCCTGGGGAGACAAGAAGCAGCTCAAGGCCTACCTCAAGCGTCTCGAAGAAGCCGAGAAGCGCGACCATCGTAAGCTTGCGCGCAAGATGGACCTGTTTCACCTCCAGGAAGAAGCGCCGGGCATGGTGTTCTGGCATCCCAACGGCTGGAGCATGTATCGGGCGCTTGAGGACTATATGCGCGACGTCCAGCTGCGGCACGGCTACCAGGAGATCAAGACGCCTCAGGTCGTTGATCTTTCCCTGTGGCAAAAGTCCGGCCACTGGGGGCACTACAGCGAGCTGATGTTCACCACGGAGTCGGAAAAGCGCGAATACGCGGTCAAGCCGATGAACTGCCCGTGTCACGTCCAGGTGTTCAACCAGGGGCTGAAAAGCTATCGCGATCTGCCGCTGCGCCTGGCAGAGTTCGGCAGCTGCCACCGCAACGAGCCTTCGGGCTCGCTGCACGGCCTGATGCGCGTGCGCGGCTTTACCCAGGACGATGCGCATATCTTCTGTACCGAGGGGCAAATCCAGTCCGAGGCCGAGGCGTTTATTGCGCAAACGCTGGAAGTCTACAAGACGCTTGGCTTTGAAGACGTCGAGCTGAAGCTGTCCACGAGGCCGGATGATTTTCTGGGCGAGCCGGAGCTGTGGAGCCAGGCAGAAAAAGGGCTGGAGTCGGCGCTCGACGCGACCGGGCTCGAATGGGAGCTGCAGCCGGGTGAAGGCGCGTTTTACGGCCCCAAAATCGAGTTTTCTCTGCGTGACTGTCTCAATCGCGTGTGGCAATGTGGTACGCTACAGCTCGACTTCAATCTGCCCGGCCGGCTGAGTGCCCAGTACGTGGATGAAGACGGCAGCCGCCAGGTGCCGGTTATGCTTCACCGCGCCATTCTGGGCTCCTTCGAGCGCTTTCTGGGCATCCTGATTGAGCACTACGCCGGGGCCATGCCGCTGTGGCTCGCCCCTCAGCAGGCCGTGGTCATGACCATTACCGATGCCCAGCGGGATTATGCCCTGGCCGTGGAGCAGCGACTGGCGCAAACCGGGCTGCGGATCAACGCCGACTTGAGGAATGAGAAAATCGGCTTTAAAATCCGTGAGCACACGCTGCAAAAAGTTCCCTATCTCCTGGTGGTAGGAGATAAGGAAGTTGAAACTGACTCGGTCGCCGTACGTACGCGCGGCGGCGAAAATCTTGGTACCATGACCGTTGATGCGCTTATTCAGCGTCTTGACACTGAGAGAGCGGTTCTGACGACATCGTCAATTGCCTAAGGAGACGGAGCAATCAAGCGAAGCAACCAGCGCGGGCGTCCACAAGACAAACGCCCACCAATGAACGAGCGAATTACCGATGACCAGGTACGCCTCATTGATAGCAACGGCGAGCAGCTGGGCATTGTGCCCACGCGCGACGCCATTGAGCGTGCCGGGGAAGCGGGTATGGATCTCGTGCAAATTTCGAATGCCGACCCCATCGTCTGCAAGATCATGGACTACGGCAAATTCGTTTTTGAGCAGAAAAAGCAAAAAGCGGCTCAAAAGAAAAAGCAGAAGCACATCCAGGTCAAGGAAGTCAAGTTCCGGCCTGGCACTGATGAAGGCGATTACCAGGTGAAGCTGAAAAACCTGACGCGCTTTCTGGAAAGTGGTGACAAGGGTAAGGTCACATTGCGCTTCCGGGGTCGTGAAATGGCGCACCAGGATATCGGCCGCAAGCTGATGGAACGGATCGCCGAAGACCTCGAGGGCTTAGGGTCAGTGGAGTCTTTCCCCAAGATGGAAGGGCGCCAGATGATCATGATTCTTGCCCCCAAGAAGAAGTGATCCAGCGGCCGGTTAAACGGGCCAGCGGTGACGCTGGCAGGCCTTGGGTTTTCTAAAGAATATCGAGCGGAGTATATCCTCATGCCGAAAATCAAGAGTAACAGCGGTGCTGCCAAGCGCTTCAAGAAAACCGCTAACGGTTTCAAGCACAAGCAGTCCTTTCGTAGCCACATCCTGACCAAGAAGTCGACCAAGCGTAAGCGTCAGCTGCGTGGTATGAAGCAGATCCACGAAGCCGACAAGCCGTTGATCCAGCGTATGCTGCCGAATCTGTAAAGGTCGAATTTTCTGGGAGCGCATCGCTGCGCTCATCCAGCCTATCCAAGTCAGGAGTGTGTTATGACTCGTGTCAAGCGTGGCGTTGTCGCCCGTCGTCGTCATAAAAAAGTATTGAAGCAGGCCAAGGGCTACTACGGTGCCCGGTCGCGCGTTTTCCGCGTGGCCAAACAGGCCGTCATCAAGGCAGGCCAGTATGCCTACCGTGACCGCCGCAACCGCAAGCGTCAGTTCCGTGCCCTGTGGATCCAGCGGATCAACGCCGGCGCCCGTCAGCACGGCTTGTCGTACAGCCGTTTCGTTGGCGGCCTGAAGAAAGCCGGCATCGAAATCGACCGCAAGGTGCTGGCTGACCTGGCTGTTCACGAGAAAGCGGCCTTTGCGGCCATCGTGGAAAAAGCCAAGGCTGCCCAATAACGCACTGCGTACCGGCGTGTACGCAATGCCATAGGTCTCATCACGTGACCCATACAGGGGAAGAGCAGCCGCTCTTCCCCTGTTTTTTTGTCACTGCCAGCGCGCCATTTTTTGATACTTTTTGCTGCAAAGGCAAACGCCTAACTCGGAGTCAATCGGATGGATCATCTTCCTAGCCTGGTCGCTGACGCGCGTGCCGCCATACAGGCTTCACAAAGCGTCGCGGCGCTCGAAGAACTGCGTGTCCGCTATTTGGGGAAAAAAGGCGAGGTTACGGCCTTGCTCAAGGGGCTGGGCAAGCTGTCGGCGGAAGAGCGTCCCGCCGCCGGTGAGCGTATCAACCAGGCCAAGCAGGCGCTTGCAGGCGATATCGAACAAAAGCGCCGGGAACTGGAAAAGGCCGCGCTCGACGCCCGGCTGGCTGCCGAAACGCTGGACGTCACGCTGCCCGGCCGCGGCCAGTCGCCTGGCGGTCTGCATCCGGTGACGCGCACGCTCGAGCGCATCGAGGGGCTTTTTACCCGGATCGGCTTTGACGTGGCCGTGGGTCCGGAAATCGAAGATGACTATCACAACTTCGAGGCGCTGAACATTCCTGCGCACCATCCGGCGAGGGGCATGGCCGATACGTTCTACTTTGATGCCACAAGGCTTTTGCGCACCCACACCTCGCCGGTGCAGGTGCGCACCATGGAAGCCAAGGCGCCGCCCATCCGCATTGTTTGCCCGGGGCGAGTGTATCGCAGCGACTCGGATTTGACCCATACGCCGATGTTCCATCAGATAGAGGGGCTGCTGGTCGATGAAGGCATCAGTTTTGCCGACCTGAAGGGAACCATCGAGGATTTCCTCCACGGCTTTTTCGAGCGCGAGGATTTATCCGTTCGTTTTCGGCCCTCGTACTTTCCGTTTACCGAACCCTCGGCGGAAGTGGATATTCAATGCGTGATGTGCAGCGGCGAAGGCTGTCGCGTGTGCTCCCACAGCGGCTGGCTTGAAGTCATGGGCTGCGGCATGGTGCACCCCGAAGTGTTTCGCCACTCGGCTATCGATGCCGAGCGCTTCAGCGGCTTTGCCTTCGGCATGGGCGCCGAGCGTTTGGCGATGCTGCGCTACGGCGTGAACGATCTGCGCCTGTTTTTCGATAACGACCTGCGCTTTTTGCAGCAGTTTGCCTGAGCCTTGCGCTGAATACGGGATAGAACATGAAGTTTTCTGAACAGTGGCTGCGTGAGTGGGTATCTCCGCAGCTGGATACCCAGGCCATGGCCGATCAGGTCACCATGGCAGGTCTGGAAATCGATGCCATTGAGCCAGTAGCCAAGGCGTTTACCGGCGTTGTCGTGGCCGAAGTGCTGACTCGGGAGCCGCACCCCGATGCCGACAAGCTGAGCCTCTGCACCGTCAACGACGGCTCGGCGGAGCCGGTGCAGGTGGTGTGCGGCGCGGCCAACGTCGAAGCCGGGCAGAAAGTGGCTTTTGCTCGGGTGGGCGGAGTGCTGCCCGGAGACTTCAAGATCAAAAAGGCGAAGCTGCGCGGCGTGGAATCCCGCGGCATGATCTGCTCCGCGTCCGAGCTGGGACTTGAAGAAGAAGCCTCGCCGGGCATTCTGGTGCTGCCGGCGGCGGCGCCGGTGGGCGAAGACTTCCGCCGCTATATGGCTCTCGATGATAACGCCATCGAAGTCGACCTGACGCCCAACCGCGGCGATTGCCTGAGCCTGAAAGGGCTGGCCCGGGAAGTCGGCGCGCTGAATCGCCTGGTTGTCACACCGCCTGACATGACGCCGGTGCCGGCCGGCCACGATACGGCGCTGCCGATTGACGTCGAGGCGGAGGCGCTGTGCCCCCGCTATGTGGGGCGGATCATCCGGGGCGTAGACGTGGGCGCCGAGACCCCGCTATGGATGACCGAACGCCTGCGCCGCAGCGGCCTTCGCGCCATTGATCCGGTGGTGGATGTGACCAACTACGTCATGCTCGAGCTTGGCCAGCCGCTGCACGCTTTCGATCGCGATAACCTTGACGGCGGTATCGTTGTACGCAAGGCCCGGGACGGCGAGCGCCTGACGCTGCTCGACGGCCAGGAGATCTCGCTGCGCCCGGAAACGCTGCTGATTGCCGACCACCAGAAGCCGCTGGCGATCGCCGGAGTTATGGGCGGAGAGGATTCCGGCGTCAGCCCGGCCACTCGCACCATTTTTCTTGAGTCGGCCTTTTTCACGCCGCTGGCCGTTGCCGGCCAGGCGCGCTCTTACGGGCTGCACACCGATGCTTCGCACCGCTTTGAGCGCGGTGTGGACCCCCGGCTGACCGCGGTGGCCATCGAGCGGGCTTCCGCGCTGCTGTTGGAGATCTGCGGCGGCGAGGCCGGCCCGCTGACCGAAGTGACAAGCGAAACGCACTGCCCCGATACCCGGCAAATCAGCCTGCGCGCTCGGCGGCTGGAAAAAGTGCTGGGCAAGGCGCTTGACGCCGGGGACGTGGAAGACATCCTGGCTCGGCTGGGCTTTGACGTGGCGGCAACGGCCGACGGCTGGGACGTGACCGCGCCCAGCTGGCGTTTTGATGCGGCGATCGAGGAAGACCTGATCGAGGAAGTGGCGCGCATCCACGGGTACAATAACTTCCCGGTCCGTCGGCCGGCGGCGCGCCTGGCGCTGCGCCCGGATAACGAGGCCGGCGTCAGCCAGGCACAGCTGCGCCGGCAAATGGTAGCCCGGGGTTACCAGGAGGCGATTACCTACAGCTTTGTGGCCCCCGAGCTTCAGGAAGCCCTGCTGCCGCAAGCCGTGGCGCCGGCGCTGGCCAACCCGATTTCCAGCGATCTCTCCGTGATGCGGGCAAGTCTGCTTCCCGGACTGGTTCGGGCCATGGACTACAACCTCAAGCGCCAGCAGCCGCGCGTGCGGCTATTTGAGACCGGCCTTGTTTTCAACGGCCACCTCGACAACCTGCGCCAGACGCCGATGCTCGGCGCGCTGGCCTGCGGGTCGCGTTACCCCGAAAGCTGGAGCGAGAGCGCCGAGCCGCTGGATTTTTACGACGTGAAGGGCGATCTGGAAAGCCTGTTTGCCCTGGGCAGCTGCCCCACGGACTGGCGTATGGAGCCAGGCGATCATCCGGCGCTGCATCCGGGGCAGCGCGCGCGCATTCTCTACCGGGGAGAGGCCGTCGGCTGGCTGGGAACGCTGCACCCCGAGGTCCGCCGCCGGGTAGGGCTCAAGGTCGATGCGGTCGGGTTTGAGGTCAGCCTCGACGCCCTGAGCCAAGGCCGGGTGCCCGGGTTCGAGCCGCTGTCGCGCTACCCCGAAGTGCGCCGCGACCTGGCCTTCAGCGTCGCCGACTCCGTGCCCGTGCAGGCGCTGCTGGATGTGGCCAGTGCCCACGCCGGAGAGTACCTGAGCGAAACGCGCCTGTTTGATGTCTATGCCGGAGAGGGCGTGGCCGACGGCTGCAAGAGTGTGGCCCTGGGCTTGACCTGGCAGCATCCATCGCGCACGCTAAATGACGATGAAATCAATCAGTTGGTGGATTCAATCGTCGAGCAGGTAAAGCGCGAGTTTAATGCCGGGCTGCGCGGATAATTGAGTCTGCCGCCGAAAGCCGGCGCCATCATGCAAGGTGGCGCCGGCGGGAGGAGAGGCCATATGGGTGCATTAACCAAAGCAGCGCTTGCTGAGCATCTGCACACCGAGCTTGCGCTGTCGAAGCGCGAAGCCAAAGCGGTGGTAGAAACCTTTTTCGAGGAAATCCGCAGCTGTCTGCGGGAAAACGAGCAGGTCAAGCTGTCCGGGTTCGGTAACTTCGAGCTCCGCGACAAGCGTGAAAGGCCGGGGCGCAACCCCAAGACCGGCGAAGAGATCCCGATTTCGGCCCGCCGGGTGGTGACCTTTCGTCCCGGGCAGAAGCTCAAGCAGCAGGTCGAGGAGCTCACGGCGAAAAAGGATTCTGACCAGGACGCCTGATGTCATGGTCTCCCCGGCCCGCTGCGGCTATAAATCGGAGAGCGTTGCCGTCGGAGTGTCCGGCAGGGTTTCCGCGGGCTGACCGGCAAGCATCTTGCGTAAAAAAGCGCGGGTGCGCGGATCCTGCGGCGCGCTGAACAGCTGCGATGGCGGGCCCTGCTCAACAATGCGTCCGCCTTCCATGAAGATGACCCGGTCGGCCACGTCGCGCGCAAAGTTCATCTCGTGGGTGACCACCAGCATGGTCTGCCGCTCGGCGGCCAGCTGCTTCATCAGTTCCAGGACTTCTTCCACCCACTCGGGGTCCAGCGAAGAGGTGGGCTCATCAAAGAGAATGACCTCGGCCCGCGCGGCCATGGCTCGCCCGATGCCGACGCGCTGCTGCTGCCCGCCGGACAGGGAGGCCGGATAGGCGTCACCCTTGTCGGCCAGCCCGATACGCTCGAGAATGTCACGCGCTCGGGCATGGGCTTTGTGTCTGGGCCAGCGATGGACCACGAGCAGACCTTCGGCGATATTTTCCAGCGCTGTCTTGTTGGCAAACAGCGCATAGTTCTGAAAGACAAAGGCCGTGCGTCGCCTGACCGCAAGTATCGAGCGCGCGCTGGCCGTCGCCACGTCCATGTCGAGATCATTCAGTACAAGGTGCCCGGCGTCGGGGCGTTCGAGAAAATTCAAACAGCGCAGCAGCGTCGACTTTCCGGTGCCCGAAGGGCCGATCACCACGATAATCTCGCCCCGGGCAATATCCATGTCGATGCCGTCGAGGACCGCGGTGCCGTCAAAGCGCTTGACGAGGTTGGTTATCCGAATCATCGGCGATATGCCTTGTTGAGTCGATATTCCAGCCGCCGCTGACACCAGGCCAGCAGTTCGACAATGGCCCAGTAGATCACCGCCGCCACAATAAAGGCTTCGAAATATAGAAAACTGCCCGCTGCTTCCTTTTGCGTTGCCCCCATCAGCTCCGTCACGCCCAGTGTGAAAGCCAGCGAGGTGGCCTTGATCATGTCGATGAAGTAGTTCATCAGCGTGGGTACCGCAATACGCGTGGCCTGGGGTAGTACGATGCGCCTCATCAGCTGGCCCTGGGTCATGCCGATGGACAGCGCCGCCTCGGTCTGGCTGCGATCCACCCCGACAATGGCGGCGCGAATCGACTCTGCCATATAGGCAGAAAAATGCAGCGTCAGCCCCATGATGGTAGCCGTTATGCCGTTAATGGTGGTCAGCACCGACATGATCTGGGGCAGGCCGTAGTAGAACAGGAAAAGCTGGACCAGCAGCGGTGTGCCACGAAAAAACGAGATGAACAGCAGCGTCGCCATGTTAAGCACCGGCAGGCGCAACACGCGAATGACGGCCAGTCCGGCGGCTAGCGACAGCGCCAGCACCATTCCCGCGGCGGCCATGCCCAGCGTCAGGGGCAGGTAGCGCAGCAGGATCGGCACCAGCTCGAGCATGTAGGGAACGTCAAGCAGGTTCATGAAAAATCAACGTTCCCTCAGGGGCGAGTAATATCATTGCCGAACCAGCGCTTGGATATTTCGCCGAGCCTGCCGGACTTGCGAAGTTTTTCCAGAGCGCTGTCGACCCGATCGCGCAGCGTGCGGCCGGCCGGCGTGTCGCGGAAGGGCAGGGCATTACGCAGTTTGGAAAACGGCTTGCCGGCTAGCGCCAGGGGGAGCGGCTTTTCCTGGATGACCTGGCTTGCGCTGATCCGGTCCATGACAAAGGCATCCACGCGGCCCAGCGCCGTATCCTGCTCGATGTTGCTTTCGTAGGTGCGAATCTCGATGTCGTCGGCGTAGGGCAGCTCGCGCAGCAGCTGTTCATAGTTGGAGCCAAGGTTGACGGCCACAGTTTTGCCGGCCAGATCCTCGACGCCCTTGATCTCCTTGTTGCCGCGCTTTACTACCACCTGGGCGCCGTCATACACGTAGGGCTCGGAAAACAGATATTTCTGCTGGCGTTCATCGGTGATGGTGATCTGGTTGGCAATGGTATCCACGCGCCCCGACTCGAGCATGCCGAACAGCCCCGAAAAGCTGGCGGTGACGAACTCAACGTCGGTATCCATTTGTTGGGCAGCAGCGCGCATGACATCGACTTCAAAGCCCTGCAGCGTGTCTTTTTCGACAAACGTGAAGGGGAAGTAGCTGCCCGACATGCCGACCTTCAGCACGTCATCATCCGCGTGAGCAGTACCGGCCAGCGCCAGGGCGGTGGAGGTCAGCAGGGGAAGCAGGCTAAAGGTTCGTAGCATGAGTACTCCAGCAATTCATCTCTATTTATATTCTTTACAGGAATTAAAGTGGTTTTTCTTATTCCTGAGCTAGAGGGACGATAAAGGAAAGTGCTTCCGCCGCCAACAGGTCGGCGTGAAAAAATGCCGGATTTGCGCGCTACGTCGATGCGGTCAGCCCAGGCCACCTTCAAGGATCCAGGTGATCACCACCTTGAGCACGTAGCCGAACATGCCCGCTCCCAGTATGATAAACAGCATGATGGTGCCGAAGCGCCCGGCATTGGACTTCTTGGCTAGATCCCAGATGATAAAGCACATGAAGATAATGAGCCCGCCAATCATCAGCGGCGTGATCCAGGCTTCGAATGTCTGTTGCAGGGTGGGTGACATGGGGTCCTCGGCTAGGTTTGTGTGCGCGCCTTCGCGGCGTGTGCCAACAAATATCAACGTGCTAATATTTGAGCAAATTCATCGGGTATTTGTCGACTTTTGCCGCAGCAACTTCGGCAGTCATGCCATGAAAAGGAGAGAAACGTTACATGTCGCAGCTCAAAATACTGGTCGGCACCATGTACGGCGGCGCGCTGGACGTGGCCGAGCAGGTCATGCCGCTGTTTGAAGAGGCCGGTTACAGCGTCGAGATTACCGAGCAGGCAACGCCGGACATGCTGACCGCGCAGGACACAACGCTGGTGCTGTTTTGCGTTTCCACCACCGGCAGCGGCGACTTTCCCGGCAACTTTATGCCCTTTGCGCGCGCGCTGCAGGAGCAAAGCCCCTTCCTTGGCGGGCTTCGCTACGGCCTTATCGCCCTGGGCGATAGCTCCTACGGGGAGAGCTTCTGCGGCGCCGGGCGTACGCTTAATGCGCTGCTCGAAGACCTGGGCGCTACGCGGCTGGGCGAGCGTCTGGAAGTTGACGCCATGGAGACCTTCATGGCCGACGATGCTGCGGTTCCCTGGGTGGAAGAGTGGATCGAAGAGCAGCAGCTCAAGGTCGCCTGAATGAACGCACAGCCAACATCTCCCGAGCGGATCAGTCTGGGCGCGGGGCTTTGCGCGATCATGCTGGCGACGCTGCCGCGCTACGTTGCCGGCGGCCATGACACCCGCCTGGTGCTCATGCTGGGGGGGGCAGTCGCCATCCTGGTGGTGACGGCGGTACAGTGGCGCTGGCTGGATCAGGCCGGCAGGCAGCGTCTGCCGGGGCTTTTTGCGCGCCTGGCCGGGCTGCTGGCCCTGGGCGTTGTGCTGGCCCTGGGCTGGTACGCGGCGGTGGGCACTGCTCAAGGATTGATGGCCGTAGGGCTCTCCCACGGGGCCACGCTTGGGCTACTGCTTTATGCCGTTACGCTGTGGCGCCGCTGAGCGCCTTTCAGGCTTGCGGGTACGCCCGCTTCGCCTTGCGATGCCGAAAAACGCCCCTCACCGCGCCGGCAGGGTTGTAATCCACGCAAGGGCCCCCATCATTACGCGCATGGCGCTTGCCAGCGTGCTCAAGGATTCTTAAAATCGATCCCTTGATCTTTTTCGCCAACACCATATCGCCCAGCCGCTAGAGGACATTTCATGCAAGTTTCCGTCGAGACGACCACCCCGATTGAACGCCGCCTTACCATCCAGGTACCGGCCGCCGAAATCGACGAGGCCGTCAGCGCTCGCTTGAAAGACACCGCGAAGAACGTGCGCCTGAATGGCTTCCGCCAGGGACGGGTGCCGATGTCCGTTGTCGAGCAGCGCTATGGTCAGAGCGTGCGCGACGAGATTGTCGGTGAAGTCATGCGCGAGCGCTACGTTCGCGCGATTACCGATGAGGCGCTGAACCCGGCGGGCTATCCCTCCATTGACGCCACCGTCAACGAAGCCGGCAAGGATCTGGAGTTTGTTGCTACCATGGAGGTGTACCCCAAGGTAGAGCTGGCCTCTATTGAGGGCACCGCCGTTGAGCGCCCGGTCGTCGAGGTTACCGATGCCGACGTCGAGGAAATGATCGAAACCCTGCGCAAGCAGAACGCCGACTGGGAAAACGTCGAGCGCGCCGCCGCCGAAGGCGACCAGGCCAAGATCGATTTCCAGGGCTTCATCGACGACGAGCCCTTCGAGGGCGGTAGCGCCGAAGGCCACGAGCTGGTGCTGGGCTCCAACAGCTTTATTCCCGGCTTTGAAGAGCAGCTGGAAGGTGCCAAGCCCGGCGACGAAACGACCATCAGCGTTACCTTCCCCGAGGACTACCAGGCAGAACATCTGGCCGGCAAGGAAGCCTCCTTCAAGGTCAAGGTTCACGAGGTCAAGGCGCAGGTGCTGCCCGAGGTTGACGCCGCGTTCATCGAGCGCTTCGGCGTGGAAGGCGGAGACGCCACCGAATTCCGTGCGGAAGTGAAGAAGAACATGACCCGCGAGGCCGAGCAGGCGGTGGACAACCGCGTCAAGCAGCAGGTGCTCGACGCGCTCAAGGCGGCCAACGATATTCCGGTACCGGGCGCGCTGGTGCAGCAGGAGACCGACGGCATGAAGCGCCAGGCCGCGCAGCAGTTTGGCCTGGGCGAAGACTTTGACGTCAGCCAGCTGCCCAACGAGCTGTTTGAAGAGCAGGCCAAGGGCCGGGTTCAGACCGGCCTGCTGCTGGCCGAGGTCATCAAGCAGAGCGAGCTTGACGCCAGCGACGACGAAATCAAGGCCAAGGTCGAAGAGCTTGCCGGCCAGTACCAGGACCCCCAGGAGGTCGTTGACTACTACATGGGTAACGACCAGCTGAAGACCCAGGTGAAGTCCGCCATCCTCGAAGACAAGGCCGTGGCCCAGCTGATGGATCAGGCTCAGGTGAGCGATGTCGAGATGAGCTACCAGCAGGCCCTTGCCGCGGCCCAGCAGCAGGGCGGGGAAGAAGGCGCCGAAGAACAAGCGGAGGCCTGACGCCCGCTGACCCTACGCGGCGCGCTGTGCCAACGGCGCGCCTTTCCCTGACCGGACGCAAGGAATCACCCGAATGAGTGAGTTGGATATTCAAAACGCCGGCGGTTTAGTGCCCATGGTGGTTGAGCAAAGCGCCAAAGGGGAAAGATCCTACGATATCTATTCGCGCCTGCTCAAAGAGCGCGTGATTTTCCTGGTGGGCCCGGTAGAAGACTACACGGCCAACCTGATCGTTGCTCAGCTTCTGTTCCTTGAGTCGGAGAACCCCGACAAGGACGTGCATCTCTACATCAACTCGCCGGGGGGCTCGGTAACGGCCGGCATGGCGATTTACGATACCATGCAGTTCATCAAGCCCGATGTCTCCACGGTATGCATTGGCCAGGCGGCGAGCATGGGCGCGCTGCTGCTGGCCGGCGGCGCGGCGGACAAGCGCTTCTGCCTGCCCAATTCAAGGATGATGATCCACCAGCCGCTGGGCGGCTATCAGGGTCAGGCGTCGGATATCGAAATCCACACCCGCGAGATTCTCGGCATCCGTGACCGCCTCAATCAGATCCTGGCCCACCATACCGGCCAGGATATC
This sequence comes from Halomonas garicola, assembly GCF_031935715.1. Classification (GTDB taxonomy): domain Bacteria; phylum Pseudomonadota; class Gammaproteobacteria; order Pseudomonadales; family Halomonadaceae; genus Vreelandella; species Vreelandella garicola. The sequence continues at coordinate 15,265 of NZ_JASSZF010000002.1, forward strand.
GATACGGTGGCGCGCGATACCGACCGCGACAACTTCATGAACGCCGAACAGGCCACCGAATACGGCCTGATCGACGCAGTGCTGGATAAGCGGCCGACATCCTGATAGCGTGATGGGCCCGCTTTTCCAACGAGCTTTTCCGGCGGCAGTTGCCGCCGCAGCGAAAGAGGTACGCCAATGGCCGACGGCAAAGGCAAGGACGAAGAAGGCAAGCTGCTGTACTGCTCGTTTTGTGGCAAGAACCAGAACGAAGTACGCAAGCTGATTGCCGGTCCGTCCGTGTATATCTGCGATGAGTGTGTCGATCTATGTAACGACATCATTCGCGAGGAAGTTCTCGAAGCCGATGCCGAGAGCGATGATGAGCGTCTGCCAACTCCTCGCGAGATCCGCTACACCCTGGATGACTACGTCATCGGGCAGGATCGCGCCAAAATGGTGCTGTCAGTCGCGGTGTATAACCACTACAAGCGGCTGAAATCCGGCGTAGCGGAGGATGATGTCGAGCTCGGCAAGTCCAACATCCTGCTGATTGGCCCGACGGGCAGCGGCAAGACCCTGCTCGCCGAGACCATGGCGCGGCTGTTGAACGTACCCTTTACCATCGCCGATGCCACCACGCTGACGGAAGCCGGCTACGTGGGCGAGGACGTCGAGAACATCATCCAGAAGCTGCTGCAGAAGTGCGACTACGACGTCGAAAAAGCAGAGCGCGGCATTGTCTATATCGACGAAATCGACAAGATTTCCCGCAAGTCCGATAACCCCTCCATTACCCGGGACGTCTCCGGTGAAGGGGTGCAGCAGGCGCTGCTCAAGCTGATCGAGGGCACCACGGCCTCGATACCGCCCCAGGGCGGTCGCAAGCACCCGCAGCAGGAGTTTGTGCAGGTCAATACGGCCAACATGCTGTTTATTGTGGGCGGCGCCTTTGCCGGTCTGGACAAGGTCATCAGCGACCGCTCCGACAAGGCCGGCATCGGTTTCAATGCCAGCGTCAAGAGCAAGGACACCGAGCGCGGCGTTGGCGAGATCCTGGCCGACGTGGAACCCGACGATCTGGTCAAGTTTGGCCTGATCCCCGAGTTCGTTGGCCGCCTGCCGGTCATCGCCACGCTGACCGAGCTGACCGAAGACGCGCTGATCCAGATTTTGACCGAGCCCAAGAACTCGCTGATCAAGCAGTACGTCAAGCTGTTCGAAATGGAAGACGTCACGCTTGAGTTCCGCGAGGACGCGCTGCGCGCCGTGGCCGCCAACGCCATGTCGCGCAAGACCGGGGCTCGCGGGCTGCGCTCCATCCTGGAGTCGGTGCTGCTGGATACCATGTACGAGATTCCCTCGCTGGAAGGGGTCAGCAAAGTCGTCATCGACGCGTCGGTGATTGCCAAGGAAAGCGAGCCGCTGTTGATCTATGCGCAACAGGAGCAGGCACGCAGCGACGGCACCGACGGCTGAAGCCGCTCATGTGCCGGCCTGGCTGATACCGCTTGCGCCAGTTGAAGGGGTCGCCTTGGCGGCCCCTTTTGTTTGGCCGGCGGCGCTTGCCCGGCCGGCGTTGCCGGTTGAGGCGTGCCTGTATCCGGTATTCGCTTCAGTTTTTCCCGGGCGCCCTTGCCCGTCCGGGAGCTCACCCGATTTGTTGAGGAACGTCTGCGATGCAGCAGAACGCCGAAAAGTCACAGTGTTTTCCCTTGTTGCCGCTGCGGGACGTAGTCGTCTACCCGCAGATGGTTCTTCCGCTGTTTGTCGGACGCGAAAAATCCATTCAGGCCCTCGAAGCGGCCATGGAGGCCGACAAGCGCGTGCTGCTTGTGGCCCAGCGCGAGGCGTCCCAGGACGAACCCGACAACGACGACCTCTATGCCATGGGCACGGTGGCCGACATCATGCAGCTGCTCAAGCTGCCTGACGGCACGGTCAAGGTGCTCATTGAGGGCGGGTTTCGCGCCGATGTCGACGGCATCGAAGAGCACGGAGAAGGCTATACCCAGGCGTATATTACGCCCCGGGACAGCGAGCCGCTGACCGATCGCGAGCGCGAATCCCTGGTGCGCGTCCTGCTCAACCAGTTCGAGCAGTACGTCAAGCTGTCCAAGAAAGTGCCCAACGAGGTACTCAATTCGCTTTCGGATATTGAAGATCCCAGCCGCCTGGTGGACACCATCTGCGCGCACCTGTCGCTCAAGATCGGTGACAAGCAGGAGCTGCTGGAGATGGATCGCGTTCGCGATCGCATCGAGCATCTGATGGCGCTGATCGAGTCGGAAATCGACCTTCTGCAGGTAGAAAAGCGCATCCGCTCCCGGGTCAAGGAGCAGATGGAAAAGACCCAGCGCGAGTACTATCTGAATGAGCAGATGAAGGCCATCCAGAAAGAAATGGGCGAGCTGGATGACGTGCCCAACGAGGTCGAAAAGTACGAACAGGCCATCGAGTCTGCCGGCATGCCCAAAGAGGCCGCCGAGAAGGCCACCCAGGAGCTCAACAAGCTCAAGATGATGTCGGCCAACTCCGCCGAAGCCACGGTGGTACGCTCGTATCTCGACTGGCTGGTCGCCGTGCCGTGGAAGAAGCGCACCCGGATCAAGCACGACCTGGTCAAGGCCCAGCAGGTGCTCGACGAAGACCACTACGGCCTGGACGAAGTCAAGTCGCGTATCCTCGAGTATCTGGCGGTCCAGAAGCGCGTGCGCAAGATGAAGGGGCCGGTGCTCTGCCTGGTCGGCCCGCCCGGGGTGGGCAAGACCTCGCTCGGGCAGTCCGTCGCCCGAGCCACCAACCGTAAGTACGTGCGTCTGGCGCTGGGCGGGGTGCGCGACGAGTCCGAAATTCGCGGACACCGGCGCACCTATATCGGATCGCTCCCCGGCAAGATGATTCAGCGGATGACTCGGGCGGGGGTGAAAAACCCGCTGTTCCTGCTCGATGAGGTCGACAAGCTGGGCATGGACCATCGCGGCGACCCGTCGTCGGCGCTGCTGGAAGTGTTGGACCCGGAGCAGAACAACAGCTTCAGCGACCACTATCTGGAGCTGGATTACGACCTGTCGGAAACGCTGTTCATCTGCACCGCCAACTCGATGAACATTCCCGAGCCGCTGCTCGACCGGATGGAAATCATCCGGCTGCCGGGCTACACCGAAGACGAAAAGCTGGCTATTGCCAAACGCTACCTGCTGCCCAAGCAGATCAAGGCCAACGGCCTGAAAAAAGGCGAGTTCGACCTGGACGACGAGGCGCTGTTGGAGCTGATCCGCTACTACACCCGCGAAGCCGGCGTGCGCGAGCTCGAGCGCCAGATCGCCAAGGTGGCGCGCAAGGTGCTGCGCGAGCAGGTCGAGCAGGAGCGCAAGGGCGAGGCGAAAAAAGACGGCGAAACGGACAGCGTGCTGGCCGCCCGGGACATCGAGGGCTACGCCGGCGTGCGCCGTTACAGCTACGGCCTGGCCGATCAGAACGATCAGGTCGGCCGGGTGACCGGGCTTGCCTGGACGTCCGTAGGCGGCGAGCTTTTGAATATTGAGTCGGTGGTCACGCCGGGCAAGGGGCGGGTCAACAAGACCGGCTCGCTTGGCGACGTGATGAAAGAATCCGTCAGTGCCGCTCATACGGTGGTGCGCGCCCGCGCAGAGGCGTATGGTATCGACGCCGAGCGCTTCGAAAAGGAAGATCTGCATATCCACGTGCCCGAAGGCGCCACGCCCAAGGACGGACCCAGCGCGGGGGTCGCCATGGTCACGGCCATGGTGTCGGCTTACAGTAAGCGCCCGGTGCGCTCGGCAGTGGCGATGACCGGCGAAGTCAACCTGCGCGGCGAAGTGCTGCCCATCGGCGGGCTCAAGGAGAAATTGCTGGCGGCCCGGCGCGGTGGTATAAAGACCGTCCTGATCCCCGAGGAAAACCGTCGGGACCTCAAGGAAGTGCCGGATAATATCAAGGACGCGCTGGATATCCGCCCGCTGCGCTGGATCGACGACGTGCTCGAGGTTGCCTTGAGCGAAAGCGGCGAGGATAGCCGTGTGGTGGCCGATCAGGGAAGCAAGGCGGCGGCAGACGAAGCGCTGGTCAACACCCATTAATACGCATCGAGGGGCCGCCCAGGTGGCGGCTTTTCGATAACCGAGTAGCGCCCAAAGCCTTGTATGGCGGGCATTTTGCGGCACGGTCGCTTGACAGTCATTTCGCCGCGTTGCTATAAATTGCAGCTACGCTTTGATCGTCAAGCCAACCGCTAACCGTGCCTTTCAGAGCCATTTTTTGAACCAGTCAAGGGGTGAAGAGTGAACAAGTCCGAGCTGATTGAAGCCATTGCGGCCTCTGCCGATATACCCAAGGCAGCGGCGACCCGCGCGCTGGATGCCATGGTGGAATCCGTCACCGATAGCCTCAAGCAAGGCGAGAGCGTGTCACTGGTAGGCTTTGGTACCTTTACGATCAAAGAGCGTGCCGCGCGTACCGGCCGCAACCCGCAAACCGGCCAGCCGATCGAAATCAGCGCTGCCAAGGTGCCCAGTTTCAAGGCCGGCAAGGCGCTCAAGGATGCCGTCAACTAACGATGTCGGGCGCTGTGGCGAGACTTGAGCGGCGCGGATAACGGTGGCGCTGTCAACAACGCTCTCAAGACATGGTGACATGGGCGCATCGCCACAGCGGTGCGCCCATGTCATTTTTTAACGCGGGAAAAAACGCGGAACGGGTCGTGTTTATCTGAGGCAAGCATGCTGCAAAGTATTCGAGACGGGGCCAAAAGCTGGGCCGCGAAAATCATCATCGGCGTCATGGTCGCTGCCATGGCGCTGTTTGGCGTGGAGTCGCTGTTCAGCGTCTTCGGCAAGGACCCCGAACAGACGGCCAAGGTCAATGGCGAGACCATTACCCGCCAGCAGGTCGAGCTGGAAGTGCAGCGCACCATGCGTTCGGGGCAGGTACCCCCCGAGCAGGAAAAGGCGCTGCGCCGGGACATGCTCGACCAGCTGATCACGCAAAAACTGCTGACCCAGTATGCCGAAGACGGCGGGTTCCGGGTCTCCGACGACCAGCTGGATCAGCTCATCGTCAACCTGGACGAGTTCGAGGACCAGGAAGGCAACTTCTCATCCGAGCTGTTCCGCAATCGTCTGTCCAGCGCCGGCTATACGCCGCTGGCGTTTCGTAACGAGCTGCGCGCCGATATCATGCGCCGCCAGCTGCAGCAGGGGCTTGCCCTCAGCGACTTTACCCTTGACGCGGAGCGCGAACGCTTGGCCGGTCTGCAGCGCCAGTCGCGCAGCTTTCGCTACGCCCTGCTGACGCCGGACAGCGTAGACGTCGAGGTAAGCCCCGACGAAGAGGCCCTCCAGGCCTACTACGATTCCCACACCGAGCTTTTCCGCCGGCCGGAACAGGTCAAGCTCAACTACGTCGTGCTCGATCGCCAGACCATGGCCGATACCGCCGAGGTCAGCGAAGAGAAGCTGCGCCAGGTGTGGCGCGAGCAAAACGACGAGGCCGATCGGCGCATTTCCCACATCATGGTCGGCTTTGGCGACGAGCGCAGCCGCGAAGACGCCAAGGCCATTGCCGACGAGGCGCGCGCTGATCTTGAAGCCGGGGAAAGCTTTGCCGATACCGCCGCGCGCTACTCGGACGATACCGCCAGCGCCGAAAACGGCGGCGACCTGGGCGAGATCAGCCGCGGCTTTTTCGGCGACGCCTTTGACGAAGCGGCGTTCTCGCTCGAGGAAAACGACGTCTCCGAGCCGGTGGTCATGGACAATGCCCTGCACATCATCAAGGTGACCGATATTGACCGGCCGCCGTTTGACGAGCAGCGCGACAAGCTGCGCCAGATGCTCGCGGCTCGCCAGGTAGAGGGCGAGTTTAACGACCGCGCCCAGCAGCTGATCGACGAAAGCTTTGCCGCCGACGATCTGCAGGGCGTGGCCGACGACATCGGCCTCACCGTGCAGCACAGCGGCTGGGTCTCCCGGGAAGGCGGCGACGGCGTGCTGTCCGAACCCGGCGTCATGGACAAGGCGTTTGCCGAAGACGTGCTGGAAGACGGCTATAATAGCGATGTGATCGAGCTGGATGAAGACCGGCGCCTGGTGCTGCGCGTGACCGAACATCGCGACGCCACTACGCTACCGCTTGCCGACGTGCGCGACGAGGTTGAGCAGCGGGTCACGGCGCAGCAGCAGGAAGAAGCGCTGGCCGGTCGGGCAGAGACGCTGATTGAGCGTCTCAAAGCGGACAAAGACGTCGATCTTCGCTGGCAGCAGGCCAACGACGTTTCCCGCCAGGCCGAGACTTCTGTCCCCGGCGATATCGTCGGCGCCGCTTTCCGCCTGCCCAAGCCCGACGGCGGGCAGACCACCTACGGGCATGTCATCACGCCCGACGGCGTGGCGGTCATTGCCCTTGAGCGCGTCGCCGAAGGTGAGCCCAATGACGAGGTGGAAGCCTTTGTCTCCCGGATGGCCGAGCAGATGCGCTCCCAGGCGGCGGTTCAGGGGCTGGTCGACTATCTGCGCGAGGAAGGCTCGATCGAGTCGGACCTCTGAGCCAAGCCCCTGGGGGCCTGGCAACGTAAGCAGTAGAGAACGCGCGTAAAAAAACGCCGGCTTTCAAGCCGGCGTTTTGATGTCTGCTAAAGGCTCAATCTGCTAAAAGCTCAATCGGCGTCGGGCGGAGCGTCCAGCGAAAACCGGCGCAGCCGAGGGGAGGGCGTGTCGCCTTCGTCAACCACGATGTCCCAGCCGTACTCGTCGCTCCAGTCGCCGAGCACGTAGCGCCTGGCGGGCGCGCCTGCCACGGTGACGTCATGAACGTCGGGGCGGTGGGTGTGGCCGTGAATCATGGTGGCCACGCCGTAGGCGTCCATCAGCTCGACGACTTCGGACGGCGTGACGTCCATGATGTCCTCCGCCTTGGCGGCGTTGGCTTCGCCGGAGGTCTCGCGCAGCTGCCGCGCCAGCGCCGCGCGCTCGGCGATGGGCATGGCCAGCATCTGCGCCTGCCATTGAGGGTCCCGGGACTGCTGACGAAACGCCATGTAGGCGCTATCCCGGGTGCACAGGCTATCGCCGTGCAGCAGCACCGCGGCCATGCCGTGCAGCTCGACTTCCTGCACGTCGGGCAGCAGCGTCGCCCGGCAGGCGCCGGCGAAACGCTCGCCGATCAAAAAGTCGCGGTTGCCGTGGGTGAAGTACACCGCGGTGCCGCTGTCGGCCAGGTGGCGCAGCGCGTCGATCACTCGCCAGGCCGTTTCGGCCATCGGGTGGGGCTGGTCGAGCAGGTCATCCCCAAGCCAGGCGTCGAACAGATCGCCGAGGATATAAAGGGCCCGGGCGCCGGGCGCGGTGGTTTTCAGGTAGCGGATAAATCCCCGGGTCATGGCCGGGGTGTGCTCGCTCAAGTGCAGGTCGGCGACCAGTAGCGTGCGCATGGAAGCTCCGTATCAGTCGGCGTCCTTGGCCGCGTCCTTTACATAGGCGCGCTCGATGATCACGTCATCGGCGGGCACGTCGGCGTGCATGCCCCGGCGGGTTGTGGCGACACCCTTGATGTCGTTGACCACGTCCATGCCGTCCACCACCTCGGCAAACACGGCGTAGCCCCAGCCCTGGAGATTCTTGCCGGTATGGTTGAGAAAGTCGTTGTCGCCGACGTTAATGAAAAACTGCGCGGTAGCCGAGTGCGGGTCCTGGGTACGCGCCATGGCCAGCGCCCCCTTGACGTTCTTCAGCCCGTTGTCGGCTTCGTTGTTGATGGGCGCGCGGGTGGGCTTCTGGTTGAAGTCCTGATCAAAGCCGCCGCCCTGGACCATGAAGCCGTCGATGACCCGGTGAAACAGCGTGCCGTCGTAAAAGCCGTCGCGCACGTAGCGCTCGAAGTTGGCCGCGGTCTTGGGGGCCTTGTCGTGATTCAGCTTGACGGTGATATCACCGCGATTGGTCTGTAGTACGATCATGGATAAATTCCTGTTCAATAAGGGCGTTCGCCCTGCCCGGCAGGGCATTTGCCTTGGCCCTCGGCAGCGGCGTCACGTTATAATACGGGTTTTGCCCGGTACCGCGAAGGCCGGCACGCCATCGACTATGAGGTTTTCAACGCCACCATGACCACCGAGACCCCTAAAGCGCCCAACTTTATCCGCAATCAGGTACGCGAAGAGATTGCGGGCGGCCAGGTCGAAAGCATCGTGACGCGCTTCCCCCCGGAGCCGAACGGCTTTTTGCATATTGGTCACGCCAAGTCGATCTGCCTGAACTTCGGCCTCGCCGAGGAGACCGGCGGGCAGTGCCACATGCGCTTTGACGACACCAACCCGGCCAAGGAAGAGCAGGTTTACATCGATGCGATCAAGGCGGACGTCAACTGGCTGGGATTCGAGTGGGCAGGCCCGGTGCGCTTTGCCTCGGACTACTTCGACCAGCTTTACGCCTGGGCGCAGCACCTGGTGCGCGAAGGCAAGGCCTACGTCGATGACCTCTCGCCGGACGACATTCGCGAGTACCGCGGGACGCTTACGGAGCCTGGCACGCCGAGCCCGTACCGCGAGCGCGGCGTTGACGAAAACCTCGACCTGCTGGAGCGCATGCGCCAGGGCGAATTCGCCGAAGGCGGCAAGGTGCTGCGCGCCAAAATTGACATGGCCTCGCCCAATATCAACCTGCGCGACCCGATCCTTTACCGGATCCGCCACGCCACCCACCATCAGACCGGCGACAAGTGGCACATCTATCCGTCCTACGACTTCACCCACGGCCAGTCCGATGCCATCGAAGGCATTACCCACTCGCTGTGCACGCTGGAGTTCGAGGATCACCGGCCGCTTTACGAGTGGTTTCTGGACAACCTGCCGGTGCCCGCCAGGCCGCGCCAGATCGAATTCGCCCGGCTGAACCTCAACTACACCCTGACCTCCAAGCGCAAGCTCAAGCTGCTGGTGGACGAGGGCATCGTCGACGGCTGGGACGACCCGCGCATGCCGACGATCTCGGGCATGCGCCGCCGGGGCTATACGCCGGCCTCGATCCGCAAGTTCTGCGACATGGTCGGCGTTAGCCGCTCGGACAGCGGGCTGGTGGATATCGCCATGCTGACCCACGCCATTCGCTCGGACCTGGAAGACAACGCCCCCCGGGCCATGTGCGTGCTGCGGCCGCTGAAGGTGGTACTGACCAACGTGGCGGAGGACTTCGAGGAAACCTACGACGTCGCCGGCCACCCCGCCCGGGACGACATGGCGGTGCGCCGGGTGCCGCTCACCCGGGAGCTTTACATCGACCACCACGACTTTATGGAAGAGCCGCCGAAGAAGTTCTTCCGTCTGGCGCCGGGCAAGGAAGTACGCCTGCGCAACAGCTACGTCATCCGCTGCGATGAGGTGATCAAGGACGCCAGCGGCGAGGTGGTCGAGCTGCGCTGCTCGGTCGACTTCGACACCCTGGGCAAGAACCCCGAAGGGCGCAAGGTCAAGGGCGTGCTTCACTGGGTCAGCGCGGTGCACGGCGTGCCCCTGGAAGTGCGGCTATATGACAACCTGTTCACCGAAGAGCAGCCCGACCGCGACAAGGACGCCGACTTTTTCGATCACCTGAATCCCGAGTCGCTGATTACCTACCGGGCCATCGGCGAGCCGAGCCTTGCCGGCACGGCGCCCGAAACGCGCTTCCAGTTCGAGCGCGTGGGCTACTTCTGTACCGACCGTCACGCCTCAACGCCTGAGCACCTGGTGTTCAACCGCACCGTGGGGCTCAAGGACACCTGGGCGAAGATCCGAAAAAAAGGCTAAACGGCAAGGACCGAGGAGACCGCTGTGCAAATTTACAACACCCTGACCCGGCGCAAGGAGCCGCTGACGCCGCGCGAGCCGGGAAAAATCGGCATGTACGTCTGCGGCATGACGGTATACGACTACTGCCACCTGGGCCACGCCCGGGTCATGGTGGCGTTCGACCTGATCAGCCGCTATCTGCGCGCCCGGGGCTACGACGTCACCTACGTGCGCAACATCACCGATATCGACGACAAGATCCTCAAGCGCGCCGCCGACAATAACGAAAGCATCGAGGCGCTGACCGAGCGCATGATCGGTGCCATGCACGAAGACGAAACGCGGCTCGGCGTACTGCCTCCGGACGCCGAGCCCCGGGCCACCGGCCACGTCGACGAGATCATCGCCATGATCGAGGTGCTGATCGATAAAGGCTACGCCTACCCGGCCGCCAACGGCGACGTCTACTACCGCGTGCGCGAGTTCGCCGACTACGGCAAGCTCAACAATCGACGGCTCGACGACATGCGCTCCGGGGCCCGGGTCGAGGTGGACGATAACAAGGAAGACCCGCTGGACTTTGTGCTGTGGAAAGCGGCCAAGCCCGAAGAGGCGCACTGGCCGTCGCCCTGGGGCAAGGGCCGGCCGGGCTGGCACATCGAGTGCTCGGCCATGTCCACCTGCAGCCTTGGCAACACTTTCGACATCCACGGCGGCGGGCCGGATCTGACCTTTCCCCATCACGAAAACGAGATCGCCCAGTCCGAGGCGGCTACCGGCCAGACCTACGTCAATACCTGGATGCACGCCGGCGCCGTGCGGGTCGACGAGGAAAAAATGTCCAAGTCGCTGGGCAACTTCTTTACCATCCGCGACGTGCTGGCCGAGCACGACCCCGAAGTGGTGCGCTACCTGCTGGTGGCGAGCCACTACCGCAGCGCGATCAGCTACTCGGCGGATTCCCTGGTTGAGGCGCGCAGGTCGCTGACGCGGCTGTACACGGCGCTGGAAGGCGTCGAGGCCGAGCCGATGGCTACCGACGTGGCCGACCCGCAGAGCCCTTGCGCCCGGCGCTTTGTCCAGGCCATGGATGACGACTTCAACACCCCGGAAGCGCTGGCGGTGCTGTTCGAGCTTGCCCGGGAGCTGAACCGCGCCAAGGCCGAAAGCGCCGCTAGTGCCCCTCGGCTGGCCGGCGAGCTGCGCGCACTCGGCGGCGTGCTGGGGATTTTGTCCCAGCCGCCGGGGGCTTTCCTCCACGGCGAAAACGCGGCGCTGGATGAAGCCCATATCGAGGAGCAGATCGCCCGGCGGGCCGCGGCCAAGGCCGAGAGAGACTTTGCTCTGGCCGACGCCATCCGCGACGAGCTCGCCGCCGAAGGCGTGATACTCAAGGACTCCCGGGAAGGCACGCGCTGGGTCTTTCAGGCGGGTGACGCCTGAGCGTCATTTGAATGACTTTTGGCTATTACCGGCCGGCCTGTGCGGCTATAGTGCGGTTATGGTTGGTGCCGGCAGGGCTCGGCACGAACCCAGACTCCTCACGCCACGATAAAAAGGACGATGACAATGCGCTGGTCTCTTTCCTGGATGTACGCCGGCCTCGGGGCGGCGGTTTTGATGGCGCCGGCGATCGGCACTCAGGCGGTTGCCGCCTCGACGTCGGAAGACAGGGCCGTGGTGATTGGCTCCAAGATCGATACCGAAGGGGCCGTGCTCGGCGAGCTGGTGCTGCAGACGCTTGAGCGCAATGACGTGCCCGTGGAAAACCGGCTGCAGCTCGGCGTGACCAGCGTGGTGCGCCAGGCGCTCAAGACCGGCGAAATCGATCTCTACCCCGAATACACCGGCAACGGCGCGTTTTTCTTCGACATGACCGAAAGCCCCGTGTGGAACGACGCCGAGAAAGCCTGGCAGACCGTCCGCGATAAAGACGCCGACAACGGGCTGGTGTGGCTGTCGCCGGCAAGCGCCAACAACACCTGGTCAATGAGCGTGCGCGAGGATCTGGCCCAAGAGCACGACCTGGCCACCCTCGACGACCTGGCCGGCTACCTGGCCGACGGCGGCGAGTTCAAGTTCGCCGCCAGCGCTGAGTTCATCGAGTCGGAGCAGGCCTTGCCGGCGTTTCAGGAGGCCTACGGCTTCACTCTGGACGAAGATCAGCTGCTGGTCCTGTCCGGCGGCAACACCGCGGCGACCATGCGCGCCGCCGCTCGCCAGACCAGCGGCGTCAACGGCGCCATGACCTATGGCACCGACGGCGGTCTCGCTGCCCTTGGGCTTACGGTGCTGGAGGACACCCGCAACGTGCAGCCGATTTATCAGCCGGCGCCGGTGGCGCGGGAGTGGGTGCTCGAGGCCTACCCTGAGGTAGAAGCGGCGCTGGAAAGCGTGTTCGATACCCTCGATGAAACCACCCTGCAGGGGCTTAACGCCGACGTTGCGGTGAACGGCCGGGCCGCCGACAAGGTGGCCGGCGACTATCTCGACGGCCTGGATCGCTGATCCTGTGCTATTGAGGAAAGCCCGGTCGGGGCATCAGGGGCGTTTTTTGCCCAACCGGGTGCTGTTCAGCCTGGCCGTGGCCATGCTGGTCGCACTTTGGGGGCTGGACGCGGCAAGCGTGGCGCCGAACCGCATCGTGGAAAGTACCGGCTATCCGCTGTGGCAGGCGCTGGGCTGGCCCGCCGCCGGGCTCGCTACCTTGCTGTGGGGGGCGATGGCGGCGCTCGCCGCGTATCCGGCGCGCTACCGCTATCCGGCGCTGCTCGCGCTTGGCACGCTGCTGCTGGTGCTGCTGCCGTTTGGCCTGATGCTGGCCGCCCAGCGCCTGATCAGCGCAGATATGCCCCAGGCCAGGCTGAGCCTGGGCCCCGCGAGCTGGGTGATGCTGTTTGTGCTCTCCCTTTGCCTGGTGGAGTTGCGCCTGACCATGGGCCTGACGCGAAGCCGAATGGCGCTACTGCTGGCCGGCGTCGCCGGCGTCTGGTGGCTGTGCGCGGCGCTCTGGCTCGAGCCGCTGGCGCTGGTGCAGGAGTTCCAGGCGCGCAGCGCGCTGTTTTACCGTGCCCTTGGGGAGCACCTGGCCCTGGTGGGCATCGCCGTTAGCGCAAGCGTTGTGCTCGGCGTGGCCACGGCGCTTTTGATTCGCCGCTTCAACGCCAGCCAGTCGGCGGCTTTTGCGGTGCTCAACTTTCTGCAAACCGTGCCCAGCCTGGCGCTTTTTGGCCTGCTGCTGGCGCCGCTTGCCTGGCTGGGGGCCAACGTCGAGTGGCTGGCTGCGCTGGGCGTTAGCGGCATCGGCTGGACGCCGGCACTGTTGGCCTTGACGGTCTACAGCCTGCTGCCGGTGGTGCGCAATACCTGCGTGGCGCTGGAGGCGGTCAATCCGGCGGTGCTGGACGCCGCCAGCGGCATGGGCATGCGCCCGATCCAGCGTTTCTGGCAGGTGCGCCTGCCGCTGGCGCTTCCCGTGCTGCTCGAAGGCGTGCGGATTACCACGGTGCAGGCCATTGGGCTTACCGCCGTGGCCGCGCTGATCGGCGCCGGCGGGCTGGGCGACTTCATCTTTCAGGGGCTGGGGCAGGCCGCCATGGACATGGTGCTGCTGGGCGCGCTGCCGATCATTGCCATGGCGCTGGTGGCCGATATGCTGCTGGGCGCTCTGGCCGACCACTTTCGCCGGGGAGACGCGCCGTGATCGAGCTACGCAACGTCAGCAAACGCTTCGGCGAAACGCCGGCGGTGGACGACATCAGCCTTAGCGTCCCCCGGGGCAAATTTTGCGCGCTGGTGGGCACCTCGGGGTGCGGCAAGTCCACTACGCTGCGCATGATCAACCGGCTGACCGCGCACAGCAGCGGCGAGATTGTGCTCGACGGTCAGGCGATCGGCGCCTACGATCCGGTGCAGCTGCGCCGCCGCATCGGCTACGTGATCCAGGATACCGGGCTATTTCCCCACTGGAGCGTGGCGCGCAACATCGGCACCGTGCCGCGGCTGCTGCAGTGGTCGAGCGATCGAGTGCGCGAACGCGTGGAAGAGCTGATGCCCATGCTCAACCTGCCGGTCGCCGAGTTTGCGCACAAGTACCCACACCAGCTGTCCGGAGGCCAGGCCCAGCGCGTAGGCGTTGCCCGGGCGCTGGCGGCGGACCCCGATATCCTGCTGATGGACGAGCCGTTCGGCGCGCTGGACCCGATTACCCGGGAGCAGCTGCAGACCATGCTGGCAAAGCTCCAGGCGCGCCTGCATAAAACCGTGGTGCTGGTCACCCACGACATGGACGAAGCCCTGCGCCTGGCGGATCACCTGGTGGTCATGCGCGACGGTCGGATCGTTCAGCAGGGCAGCCCGCTGACGGTGCTGCAGCAGCCCGCGAACGCCTTCGTCGAGTCGCTGCTGGGCGGCCTTGAGCGGGGGCTCAAGCAGGCGTCGCTGGCCCGGGTACGCGATCACCTGGCCCCCCTGGGGCCTGCCTCCGCCGATGCCCCGCGCCTGCCCGCTAGCTATACCCTGCGCCAGGCGCTGTCGGTGATGCTGCGCGATCGCTGCGAGCGCGTGATTGCCGTAGACGAGCACGACGCGCCGGTGGGCGAGCTGACCCTTGGCCGACTGGTCGCCAACGCGCGAACGGAGCAGGCCGATGCCGCTGAGACTTGAAGCCCCCCCGAGTCGCTGGCTGATGCCCGCGGCGTGGCTTGGGCTACTGCTGCTCGCCGGCTGGGCCATGCCGCTGGCCGAGCCGCTGTGGCAGTGGCTGGCGCCGGACGCTCGTCAGCTGGTTTACCAGCGCGCGGCGTTTTTGACTCTGCTGGGCCGCCATGCGCTGACCGTCGGCTTGGCCGCGGCGATTACGGTGAGCCTGGGCCTTGCCGCGGGCATTGCCGTAACCCGCGCCGCCGGGCGAGACTTTTTGCCGCTGGTGGCTCAGCTGGCGTCGTTAGGGCAGACGTTTCCGCCGGTGGCGGTACTCGCGCTGGCGGTGCCGGCGCTGGGCTTTGGCCTGTTTCCCATCGTGGTGGCGCTGTCGCTTTACGGGCTGCTGCCCGTGGTCCGTAATACCATCGCCGGGCTCAAGGGCGTCGATGCCGCCGCGATAACGGCGGCCAGGGGCGTAGGCATGACCGCCGGCCAGCGGCTCTGGCAGGTCGAGCTGCCGCTGGCCGCGCCGGTGATTCTTGCCGGAGTGCGCACCTCGATCACCATCAATATTGCCACGGCGGCGCTGGGGGCCACCGTGGGCGCGAGCAACCTGGGCGATCCGATTATCGCCGGCATCGTCAACGGCAATACCGCCTACGTGGTGCAGGGAACGGTGATGATTGCGCTGCTGGCCCTGAGCGTAGATAGCCTGTTCAGCGTATGGCAGCAGCGGATGCGGCGCACCTGAGGGCAGTGTGTCGAGCGGGTGCTTCTCAGGGATGAAATTTATACCGTTATCTTCTGCAGCGCTCCCACTAAAACTGTGCCTTTCCGACATCAGTTTATCGATCGCGCAGCGCCTGCCAGGCGGCGTAGGTACTCAGGAAGACCCGGCCGGTGAGCTGTTCGGGGAAGCTGCTGTGGTTCAGCCGGTCCATCACCGGGCCCTTAACCTCGGCCAGGTGCAGCGTGACGCCGGAATCCTTGAGGCGGGCGTTGATCGCCTCGAGGCTTTCCAGCGCCGAGGCGTCGATCAGATTCACTGCCGAGCACACAATCACCACGTTTTCCAGCGCCGGCCGGCTGGCGACCAGGTTGTACAGGGTGTCTTCGAGATAGCGCGCGTTGGCAAAGTAGAGGCTTTCATCGATGCGCAGCAGGGCGACCCCGGGCGTGGTTTCCACCTCGTGGCGGGCCATGTTGCGAAAATGCTCGCTGTTCGGCACGCGCCCGATCAGCGCGCTGTGCGGACGGCTGGTGCGGTAGAGAAACAGCGCCACGGAGACGGCGATGCCGCCGATGATGCCGGCCTCGATGCCTTCGGCCAGGGTCAGGCCGATGGTGATGGCCTGAGCGGCAAAATCGCTGCGCGAATAGCGCCAGGTGGCGCGCAGCGTGGCGATATCCACCAGGGTCAGAATCGACACCGTGATGAACGCTGAAAGCGTAGCGATGGGCAGGTAGTAGAGCCAGTCGGTCAGCGTATAGGTGACCACGCCAATGCCCAGCGCGGCAAAGGCCCCCGCCGCGGGGGTCTGCGCGCCGGCGTGGAAGTTGGCCACGGTACGCGACAGGCCGCCGGTGACGGGCATGGCGCCGGAAACGCCGGCAGCGAGGTTGGCAACCCCCAGCCCGATGAGCTCCTGGTTAGGCGAGATCCGCTGGCGGCGCTTGGCGGCCAGCATCTGGCCCATGGAGACCGACTCCACAAATCCTACCAGGCTGATCAGCAGCGCCGGTACCAGCAGCGTTTGCCACAGCGCCGCGTCGGGCCAGGGCAGGGCAAGCGGCGGCAGTCCGCCGGGCACCGCGCCGACAACCGCTACCCCGGCGTCCTGCAGCTGCCACTGTCGGGTTGCCAGGGTTGTGGCCACCACGGCAAGGATCGGCCCGGCTCGGGCCAGCAGGTTGGCCGTGCCGGCGGCCAGTCCCAGCCGCCTGAGCAGCGTGCTGCCGTAGCGGCGCACCCCGACCAGAAAGCCCAGCACGAGAACGCTCATCAGCAGGGTGGGCAGGCTAGCCCCGGGCAGGTTGCGCCACAGCGACGCCAGCCGTTCCCAGAGGGTAAAGCCGTCGCTTTCCACGCCCAGCAGGCCGCCGAGCTGGCTGGTGGCAATAAGGATGCCCGAGGCGGTAAGGAAGCCGGAAATCACCGGGTGGCTCAAGAAGTTGCTGAAAAAGCCCATGCGCAGCGCGCCCATGACCACCAGAATGGCGCCGGAAAGCAGCGCCAGTACGAGCGCGGCTTCCAGGTATTCGGCGCTGCCGGGCACGGCGATCTGACTCAGCGCCGCCCCGGTCATCAGCGCGATAATCGCCACGGGTCCTACCGCCAGTGTGCGGCTGGTGCCAAAGACTGCGTAAACCAGCTGGGGGAGAATGCTGGCGTATAGCCCGACGACGGCCGGCAGGCCGGCCAGCAGCGCATAGGCCAGCGACTGCGGTATCACCATGACGGTGACGATGGCCCCGGCCAGCAGGTCGGCGCCACAAAGTCGTGCCTGATAGTGCGGCAGCCAGGCCAGCGCGGGCAGGTAGCGTTTCAGCATGGAATCAGCGCAGCATCGAATAACATGGCGATAAGCCTAAACGATATTGGCCTGAAGGTTGAGGGTTGATTAGCATTGGGCTTTTATCAGGCCCGTTTTTGTCTCCCAAGGAGCTCACATGAAGCGCGATACTATTGCCCTGCACCACGGCTATTCGGCGGATAGCCAGAACGCCGTTGCCGTTCCCATTCATCAAACCACGTCCTACAGCTTCGACAGCGCTCAGCACGCCGCGGACCTGTTTGACCTGAAAGAAGAAGGCAACATCTATTCGCGCATCATGAACCCCACCTGCGGCGTGCTCGAGCAGCGCGTGGCGGCGCTGGAAGGCGGCATCGCGGGCCTGGCCCTGGCTTCGGGGATGAGCGCTATTACCTGCGCGATCCAGACCCTTGCCGAGGCCGGCGATAACATCGTCTCCATCAGCGAGCTCTACGGCGGCACCTATAACCTCTTTGCCCACACGCTGCCGCGTCAGGGCATCAGCGTCAGCTTTGCCGACAAGGACGACCTGGACGCCATCGAATCATGCATCGACGGCCGTACCAAGGCGATATTCTGCGAAAGCGTGGGCAATCCCTCCGGCGGCGTTGTCGATATCGCCGGCCTCGCCGAAGTGGCGCATCGCCACGGCGTACCGGTGATCGTCGACAACACCACGGCCACGCCGTTTCTCTGGCGGCCCATCGAGCACGGGGCGGATATCGTCATCCACTCGGCGACCAAGTATATCGGCGGCCACGGCACTACCCTTGGCGGCGTGATCGTGGACAGCGGCAAGTTTCCCTGGGCGGAGAATGCCAACCGCTTCCCGCTGCTTACCGAGCCCGACGCCTCCTACCACGGCATCAGCTATACCCGGGACGTTGGCGAGGCGGCGTTCATCACCCGGGCCCGGGTGGTGCCGCTGCGCAACATGGGCGCGGCGCTTTCCGCCCAGGCGGCGTGGAATCTGCTCCAGGGGCTGGAAACGCTGTCGCTGCGCATCGAGCGCATCTGTGACAACACCCTGGCCGTGGCGCGCCACCTGGAAGCCCACCCCCGGGTCAGCTGGGTGCAGTACGCGGGCCTTGAGAGCCACCTGGACCACGCCCTGGCCAAGCGCTACATGAACGGCCAGGCGTCGGGCATTTTAAGCTTCGGCATCGAGGGCGGGCAGGCCGCCGCCGAGCGCTTTTACGATGCCCTGGGGCTGATCCTGCGGCTGGTTAACATCGGCGATGCCAAGAGCTGCTCGTCGATTCCCGCCGCCACCACCCACCGCCAGCTCGACGAGCAGGAGCTGAAAAGCGCCGGTGTGACGCCGGAGATGGTGCGTCTTTCCATCGGCATCGAGCACCGGGACGATATCCTCGCCGATCTCGACCAGGCGCTTGCCGCCAGCCGCTAAGCAGGCGGCGTTACTCGCTGTGCGACTGCTGCCAGGCGGACCAGGAGTAGAGCGCAAGCCCCGTCCAGATCAGCGCGAAGGTGCCCAGCTGGACGGGGCTCAGCGGCTCCTGGAACACCAGCAGGGCGATAAAAAACTGGATGCTGGGGTTGAGATACATTAAAAACCCAAGCGTTGCCAGGCGCAGCCGCCGCGCCGCGCCGGCAAAGGCCAGCAGCGGCAGGGCAGTGACCACCCCGGCGGCCATGAGCAGCGTCATGGAGCGCGTCGACTGGGTAAAGTGCGAAAGCCCCTGGGTTTCCAGCCAGGCAAAGACCAGCAGCGCCACCGGCAGCAGAAGCAGCGTTTCTACAAACAGCCCGGAAAGGCCATCAAGGGGAACCTGCTTGCGAAAGAGCCCGTAGGTGCCGAAGGAAAACGCCAGCATCAGGCTGAGCCAGGGGAGCTCGTTGAGCAGCAAAAACTGCATGCCGATGCCCAGGGTAGCAAGGCCCAGGGCCACCAGCTGGGCCTTGACCATGGTTTCGCGCAGCACGATAACGCCTAGGCCGACGTTGACCAGCGGCGTCAGAAAATAGCCCAGGCTCGCCTGGAGCACGTGCCGGGTTTCCACCGCGTAAATGTAAATGCCCCAGTTCAGGCCGATAAGAATAGCGCAGGCCAGCACCCGTCCCAGGCGCTCGGGGTGGCGCAGCGCTGCCTTGACCGGCGACCAGCGCCGCAGCAGAGTGATCAGCCCGGCGAGAAACAGACACGACCAGATGATCCGGTGCAGCACGATCTCAAACGCCGGCACGCCGTCGAACAGGGCAAAAAACAGCGGGAAACAGCCCCACATAAGATAGGCAACGAGCCCGAAGCCGACGCCCTTGGCGGCCTCGGGGTCACGAACGGAATGGCTGGACATGGCGGCCTCGCTAGGGAGATGGTGGCTGCAGGATAGCGGATGCGACTTCGTGCCTGACAAACCCGGCGGACAGCGCCGGAAAAGCACGGCAGAACCGCGCTAACCTACCACATTCACCCGAGAGTCAGGGAGAACACAATGAGCAAGCTAACCGTGAGCCTGGTGCAGTGCGACCTGCGCTGGGAGAACCCGGACGCCAACCACCGGCAGCTGGAGGATCAGCTGGGCGAGCTTGGCAGTCACGAAACCGACGTGATCGTGCTGCCGGAAATGTTCGCCACCGGCTTTACCATGAACTCTCGGGAGATGGCCGAGCCCATGGCGCAGAGCGAAAGCGTGGCCTGGCTTTGCCGCCAGGCCGAGGCGCGCGGCTGCGTCATCACCGGCAGCGTGGCCGTCGAAGACGGCGGGAAGCACTATAATCGCCTGGTCTGGGCGCAGCCCGACGGCGAGCTGATCCTTTACGACAAGCGCCATCTGTTCCGCATGGCCGGAGAGCACGAACGCTACGCCGCCGGCAGCGAGCGCCCGGTAATCGAGTACAAGGGCGTGCGCCTGCTGCTGACCGTTTGCTACGATCTGCGCTTTCCCGTCTGGCTTCGCCAGCAGCCCGAAGGCGAGGCGCCGTTCGAGTACGATGCGCTTCTGTGCGTGGCCAACTGGCCCACGCCGCGCCGCCATGCCTGGCGCACCCTGCTCCAGGCCCGAGCGATCGAGAACCTGTGCTACGTCATCGGCGTCAACCGCGTCGGCGAAGGCGGCAACGGCCTGTCCTACAGCGGGGATTCGATGCTGGTGGACTTCAAGGGCGAGGCGGTGATCGATCCGCCGGCAGAGACGGCCTGCATTGAAACCGGCACCCTGGATACCGAAGCGCTGGCGGCCTTCCGCGAGAAGTTTCCCGCCTGGCAGGACGCCGACCGCTTTCAGCTGCTGCCCGGTACCGCTGCCGACGACGTCACTTCCCCATGAGCTATAAATAGCCAAGCATGAAACACAGCCAAGCGAGTGCCCCTTTATGAGCCAACCCGCCACCATGCGTCTTGACCGCTTCTTAAGCGAAACCACGCCGCTGACCCGCAGCCTGGCCAAACGTGCGCTCAAGGCCGGGGAGGTTGCGCTTAACGGCGAGCCGGTTAAGCAGGGCGCCCGGCAAATCGACCCTGAAAAAGACGCCGTTACCTGGCAGGACGAGCCGCTGGCGCTTCTGGGCAAGCGCTACCTTATGCTGCACAAGCCGCTGGAGGTGGAGTGCACGGCCCGCCGCGGGCTTTACCCGCGCGCCATCGACCTTTTGGACGTACCCGAAGTCGAGCGGCTGCAGCCGGTGGGCCGGCTCGACGTGGATACCACCGGGCTTTTGCTGATGACCGACGACGGCCAGTGGCTGCACCGCATTACCGCGCCCAAGCGCCGCTGCGGCAAGGTCTACCGTGCCACCCTGGCCGAGCCGCTGGAAGGCGAGGCGGCCGCGAACGCCATTGCCCGGGTGGCCGAAGGCCTGTGGCTTGACGGCGACGAGACGCCCACTCGGCCGGCGACCCTGCGGATGCTGGGCCCCAGGGAGGCCGAGCTTGCCATCAGCGAAGGCCGCTACCACCAGGTCAAGCGCATGTTCGCTGCCCTGGGCAACCGCGTGGTGGATTTGCACCGACGGGCCATCGGCCCGCTTGAGCTGGATGCGGATCTCGCCCCCGGCGAGTGGCGGGCGCTGACCGAGGACGAAATCGCCCTGTTTTAGGCCGGCGTTCTCTCTTCTGGAGGGCATGCCCTTGAAGGCCGTGTGCTACGCTGAGACCGGCAACGACTGAGTTTTTCAGGGTAGGCACGAGATGACGACTCCACTTCGCCAAGGCGTGACCGGGCGCTTTCTGCTGCTGGCAAGCCTGCTGTGTCTGGCGCTGGGTGCCCTGTTGGCCTGGCAGGCCCAGGCCCAGCAGGACGAACGCAGCGCGCTGGTGATGACAATCGACGGCGCCATCGGGCCGGCCATCGGCGACTATTTCCAGCGCGGCCTTGATATCGCCGCCGAGGATGACGCCGAGCTGGTGGTGGTGCAGCTGGATACCCCCGGCGGCCTCGACGCCTCGATGCGCGCTATGATCTCGGCCATGCTGGCCTCCGAGGTGCCGGTGGTTTTCCACGTCGCGCCCAGCGGCGCCCGAGCCGCCAGCGCCGGCACCTACCTGCTCTATGCCAGCCACGTAGCGGCCATGGCGCCGGCCACCCATCTGGGGTCGGCCACGCCCGTGCAGCTCGGCGGCGGTGGGCTTCCGGGCCTGGGCGAGCCGGAGACGCCCGACAACGGCGAGGATGAGGATACGTCGGAGGGCGAGGCGCCCGCTGAGGGGAGCGACGAAGCCGAGCCCGAGAAGCGTCGCGGCGAGACGGCCATGGAGCGCAAGGTGCTGGAAGACGCGGTGGCCTATATCCGTTCGCTGGCCGAGCGTCACGACCGCAATGCCGACTGGGCCGAAGAGGCGGTGCGCGAGGCGGTCAGCCTGGGCGCCCGCCAGGCCCTGGAGCAGAACGTCATCGACGTGGTCGCGGGCGATATCGAAGCGCTGCTCGCCCAGATCGATGGCCAGGAAGTGGTCATGGCCGAGGGCACGCAAACGCTTGCCACCGCGGATCTGACCCTCGAGCGCTTCGATCCGGACTGGCGAACCGAGCTGCTGGCGGTGATCACCAACCCCAACGTGGCCTATCTGCTGATGATCATCGGCTTTTACGGGCTGGTATTTGAACTGATGAGCCCGGGGGCGCTGGTGCCGGGCACCATCGGCGCCGTCAGCCTGCTGCTGGCGTTATTCGCCTTCCAGGTGCTGCCGATCAACTATGCGGGGCTGGGCCTGATACTCCTGGGGCTGGGGCTGATCGTGGGCGAGGCGCTGATGCCCAGCTTCGGCATTCTTGGAATAGGCGGCATCGTCGCCTTTGTGATGGGGTCAGTTATGCTGATGGACGCGGAGTCCCTGAGGATCTCGCTGCCGATAATCGGCGGCATCGCCCTGCTGGCGGCGGGGCTGATGCTGTGGGTGGTGACCCGCTTTCTCGCCCTGCGCCGGCATCCGCCGCGCACCGGCCAGGATGAGCTTGTCGGCTGCCGGGCCCGGGTGGAGGCGGCGTTTTCGGGCAGCGGGCACGTGCGCCTGAAAGGCGAGCGCTGGAAGGCCCGCAGCGCGGGCCCGCTGAGCCGCGATCAGGCGGTGCGCGTGACCGCGGTCGACGGCCTCGTCCTGGAGGTCGAGCCGCTGGCTGCGGAATAAAACTAGGCGCGGGCGGCGCGCTGCTGGCCCCTGAGCACCTTGGCGTAGCCTTCCAGCAGGCGCTTGTGGCCAACGGTAGGGGCGTCCGGATTCATGGCGTCAAGCCCGGGGAACGTCGCGACTCCGTCGGCCAGCGCCCTGGCGTCGGCAAAGGCCTCACCGTGGTAGAAGGAAAGCGCCCGGGCGTAGTCGTCGATGGGCTCATCGGCCACCGTCAGCTCCAGCACGCTCGCCAGGGCGTCAAGGCGGCGCACGTCTTCAGCGACCAGGTTGCCCGAGGCGCGCACCATACCCAGCTGCTCAAACGCCGCGTCCGGCTCGCCCAGCGCCAGCAGCAGCCACAGCTTGAGTTCGCCTATCCGCAGCCGCTCCCAGGCGGTGTTGGGGTCGGGCACAATGCCGGCCCACTCCAGCACGCTCATCTGGTCGTTGACGTTTTCGTCCTCCAGGCAGTCCAGCAGCGCCTGCCAGGCGTTTTGCCCGGCATCGCGCAGGGCAAAGAGGGTAGCGCGGTGGGGCACGGCCTGGTTGTTGTTGTGCCACTTCAGCTCGTCGGGCAGGTAGATGTCGGAAAAGCCCGGGACCAGAATGCGGCTGGCGTAGGCGCCAAGCTCGGTGTGCTCGGCGATGTAGACGTCGTGGCCTTCGTCGTGCAAAAGCTCGATCAGGCTCTCCCGCTGCTCGGCGTTGCTGTGCGAGTCGTCCCAGTCGCTGAACGCCACGTCCGGCGTCTCACCCAAAAGCGCCCAGCTGACGTAGCCGCTGGCATCGATGAAGTGAAGCTCGAGGTTGTGCGGATCGGTGACCAGGTCCATATCCGCCGTCGGCGGAGGAAAGCCGCCCAGCTCGTCCAGCGCCCGGCCCTGAACCAGCTCGGTGAGCGCGCGCTCCAGCGCCACTTCAAAGCGCGGGTGGGCGCCAAAGCAGGCGTAGAGGCCGCCGTCGTCGGGGTTCAGCAGCACCACGCTGATCACCGGGTACTTGCCGCCCAGGGAGGCGTCCAGCGCGCGCAGCTGAAAGCCGCTGGCTTCGAGGGCGGCCATGCCCTGCTGTACCCGGGGGTAGCGCGCCAGCACCTCGGCGGGAATCTCGGGCAGCGTGATCGCATCGCGGATGATGCGCTCCTTGATCGCGCGCTCGAAGATCTCCGACAGCCCCTGGACCTGGCCCTCGTCCCGGGTGTTGCCCGCGGACATGCCGTTGGAGACGAACATGTTGCCGATCAGGTTAACCGGCACGTTGACGGTCTTGCCGTCGCGCTGGCGCACGTAGGGCAGGGTGCAGACGCTCTGGGCGGCATCGCCGCCGTTCATGTCGCGGAGCTCGGCCAGGGTCAGGTCGTCGCCGTAGCGCCGATAAAAAACGTCATCGAGAACGTCGGCGAGCGGCGTCTCCGGGGCAAACCACTGCTCTTCGGCCTGATGAATGAAGGGGAAGTGGTTCTGCGCCGGGGTCAGGTAAAAATCCGCCCACAGATAGCGCGTGGCCAGGCGTTCGAGCATCTCGCCGTAGGCGCTGGCCAGCGCTGCTTTGCGGGTAGCGCCCTTGCCGTTGGAGAACACCTGGGGGCAGTCGCGGTCGCGGATGTGCACCGACCAGATATAGGGCGCCGGGTTCAGCCAGCGCGCCTCCACGATGTGAAAGCCGAGGCCCTCGATGTGGCCTTTGAGCGTATCCAGCGAGGTTTCAAGGGCGGCATCCTTGCCGGGGATAAACGTAGCGGTCATGGGGCGTCCCGGAGTGTGGAAAAATGGCCCAGGCAGCGAGGCTGTTATACGAGGCCGTCAAACAAGGGCGCGCACTGTATCATTGTGCCCGGGATGTCGCTATACGCGCGTGTCGCGCTCGGGCTTTGCCGCCTCGATCAGCCGGCGGGTATAGGGGTGGCGGGGCGCGTCAAACAGCGCCTCGCACTCGCCCTCTTCTACCACCTCGCCGTCCTTGAGCACCATCACCCGGTGGGCCATGGCGCGCACCACGGCGAGATCGTGGCTGATGAAGACGTAGCCCAGCCCGCGCTCGGCCTGGAGCCGGCGTAAAAGCTCGATCAGCTGCTTTTGTACCTGGCGGTCGAGCGCCGAGGTCGGCTCGTCCAGCACCAGAAGCTCGGGCTCGAGGATGATCGCCCGGGCCACGGCGATGCGCTGGCGCTGGCCGCCGGAAAACTCGTGGGGGTAGCGCGCCGCCACGCTCCGGGGCAGGCCAACGTCTTCAAGCGTTTGATAGACCCGCTCGCGTACGGCCTGCTCGCCGAGTTTGGGGAAGTGAAAGCGCAGGCCTTCGCTTATGATGTCAAACACCGGCATCCGCGGCGACAGCGCCCCGTAGGGGTCCTGAAACACCATCTGCAGGCGGTGGCGCCGGCGGCGCAGGGCGCCGCCGGAAAGCGTATCCAGCCGCGCGGTACCCAGCGTAATCTGGCCCCGGCTTGCCACCAGCCGCATAATCGCCGAGGCAAGGGTGGTCTTGCCCGAGCCGGACTCGCCGACAATCCCCAAGGTTTCCCCCGGCCGCAGGGTAAGATCCAGCGGCTTGACGGCGGCAAAGGCCGGCGGCGCCGGGCGAAAGAGCCCGCGCCGAGGCCGGGGGAAGCTCACGGCGAGCTGCCGGGCGGTGAGCAGCGGCGGGTTGTCTGTCACCGGGGCCGGGCGGCCGTCGGGCTCGGCGGCTAAAAGCGCCCGGGTGTAGTCGGTTGCCGGCGCGCTGAAGACGTCGTCGACCGCGCCGGTTTCCTGTTCGCGGCCGGCGCGCATCACGCAGACGCGGTCGGCGTGGCGGCGCACCAGGTTCAAATCGTGAGTGATGAACAAAAGCCCCATGCCGTAGTCGTCGCGCAGCTCGCGCAAAAGCGCAAGAATCTCCTGCTGGACGCTGACGTCGAGCGCGGTAGTGGGCTCGTCGGCAATCAGCAGCCTGGGGCTGTTGGCAATGGCCATGGCGATCATCACCCGCTGGCGCTGGCCGCCGGAGAGCTGGTGCGGCCAGGCGTCCACAAGCTCGCCGGCCCGAGGCAGCTTGACCCGCTCCAAAAGCTCTCGCACCCGGGCCCGGGCCGCCGCGCCGGTAAGCCCCTGGTGCAGCCGCAGGGTCTCGGCAATCTGCCTGCCGATCTTATGCAGCGGGTTGAGCGAGGTCATGGGCTCCTGGAAGACAAACCCCACCCGGCCGCCGCGCACGGCGTTCCACTGGTTCCGGCTCAGCCGGGCAAGGTCGGTGCCTTCAAGGGTGCGCGCGCCCTGCACCCGGGCGTTGGGCGGCAGCAGGTTCAAAAGCCCAAGGGCGGTCACCGACTTGCCCGAGCCGGATTCGCCGACCAGCGCCAGGGTTTCCCCGGCGTTCAGGTGTAGCGACAGCGCTTCCACCACGGGTACGCCGTCAAACGCAATGGATAGCCCCTCGGTGGACAAAAGCGGTGGCGCGATGGATGGCGTCATGTGAGGGCCCCCTGAGCGTGGCGCGGATCAAAGGCGTCGCGCAGTCCCTCGCCGATAAACACCAGCAGCGAAAGCATGATCCCCAGCGTTAAAAAGGCGGTGATGCCAAGCCAGGGCGCGTGCAGGTTGTTTTTACCCTGGGCGGCGAGCTCCCCAAGCGACGGCGAGCCAGGCGGCAGGCCGAAGCCGAGAAAGTCCAGCGCGGTGAGCGTGCTGATCGCCCCGGTAAATAAAAACGGAATGAACGTAAGCGTCGCCACCATGGCGTTGGGCAGCACGTGGCGCCGCATGATCAGCCGCGAGGGCAGCCCCATGGCCTTGGCCGCGCGGACGTACTCCAGGTTGCGTGCGCGGAGAAACTCGGCGCGGACGATATCGACGAGCCCCAGCCAGGAAAACAGCAGCATGACCCCTAAAAGCCACCAGAAGCCGGGCTGGACGAAGCTTGCCAGAATAATCAGCAAAAACAGCACCGGAAGCCCGGACCAGATCTCGGTCACCCGCTGGCCAATCAAATCCACCTTGCCGCCAAAGTAGCCCTGTACGCCGCCGATCACCACCCCGAGCACCAGCGAGCCCGCGGTCAGGACGAGGGCAAACACCACCGACAGGCGAAAGCCGTAGATCACCCGGGCGAGAACGTCCCGGCCCTGGTCGTCGGTGCCCAGCCAGTGGCGCTCGCTCGGCGGTGCGGGCGAGGGCCGGGTCATCTGCATATCTAGCGTCTGGTAGGAAAAGCGCACCGGCGGCCACAGCGCCCAGCCGTGCTCGCTGATCTGCTCCTGCATGAAAGGGTCAAGGTAGTCCGCCCGGGTGGGCAAAAAGCCGCCAAACTCGGTTTCCGGGTAGTCGTGAAGCAGCGGCGTGTACCACTCGCCGTCAAACTGCATGACGATGGGCTTGTCGTTGGCGATCAGCTCGGCGCCAAGGCTAAGCACAAACAGCGCCACGAACAGCCACAGCGAGACCCGCGCCCGGCGGTTGGCGTTGAACCCGGCGATGCGCCGGCGGGTAATGGGTGACAGGCGCATGGCTCAGGCCTCCCGGGTGGCAAAGTCGATGCGCGGGTCCACCCACACATAGGTCAGGTCCGAGACCAGCTTGAGCACCAGACCCACCAGGGTATACAAAAACAGCGTGCCGAAAATCACCGGATAGTCGCGCTGCATCACCGCCTCAAAGCCCAGAAGCCCCAGGCCGTCCAGGGAGAAAATCACCTCGATCAATAGCGCCCCGGTGAAGAAGATGCCCACCAGCGCGGCGGGCAGCCCGGCGATGATGATCAGCATGGCGTTGCGAAACACGTGGCCGTAGAGAATGCGCTGCTCGCCAGCGCCCTTGGCCCGGGCGGTGAGCACGTACTGCTTGTGAATTTCATCCAGGAAACTATTTTTGGTCAGCATGGTGAGGGTGGCAAAGCTGCCGATGGAGGCGGCCAGTACCGGCAGCGTCATGTGCCAGGCGTAGTCTTTGACCTTGCCCCAGGCGCTAAGATCGGCAAAGTCCGGCGAGGTTAGCCCGCGCAGGGGGAACCAGTCGAAGTAGGCGCCGCTGGCAAACAGCACGATGAGCAAAATGGCGAACAGAAAGCCGGGCACGGCGTAGCCCACGATGACAAACCCCGAGGAGTAGACGTCAAACGTTGATCCGTGGCGCAGCGCCTTGCGAATCCCCAGCGGGATCGACACCAGATACACCAAAAGCGTGCTCCACAACCCCAGCGAAATCGACACCGGCAGCCGTTCGATCATGAGATCGATCACTGGCCGGTCTCGGAAGAAGCTGGTGCCGAAGTCGAAAGTGGCGTAGTCGGCGAGCATGCCTAGAAAGCGCTCGTGGGCGGGCTTGTCGAAGCCGAACTGCTCTTCGAGCTGCTGGATGAAGCGCTCGTCGATACCCCGCGCGCCCCGAGACTCGTCGCTTACCTGGATATCTGCGCCGCCGGTATCCAGCCGGGTGCTGGCCATGGCATCGCCGCCTTCAAAGCGCGCCAGCATCTGGTCGATAGGGCCGCCGGGGGCAGCCTGAACGATCACGAAGTTCAGCAGCAAAATACCCACCAGGGTGGGAATCATCAGCAGCAGTCGGCGCAGGGTATAGCGGGCCACGGGCAGCTCCTTTTAGACCGTCCTTTCCAGCAATTAGCGTTAGCGCCGCCGCAGACAGGACGCGCGAGAGGGCGCTGTAAATCCTTCCCTGGACGCTACCTACGCCATCCCTGGCGTAGAACCCTCTCGCGGACCTGTCTCCGGCTCCGGTTTGCGCTCGGTGGGACGACGTTAGCGCCGCTGTTCCAGCTTGGCCGCGCGCTCGGGGTCGATCCACCAGGCGTCCAGATCCATGCCGTACTCGGGAAACGGCTCGGGGTAGCCGAACTTGTCCCACACGGCGATGCGGGTTTCACCGGAATGATAGTGGGGGATCACGTAAAAGCCCCAGCGTAGCACCCGGTCCAGCGCGTGGGTCACGGTATTCAGCTCTTCGCGGCTGTCGGCGGTAATCAGTTCTTCCACCAGCGCATCCACCGCCTCGCTTTGAAGTCCCATGACGTTGCGGCTCTGAGGGCGATTGGCCACGGCGCTGGTCCAGAAATCGCGCTGCTCGTTGCCGGGGTTGTTGGACTGGGGAAACTGGCTGATCACCATGTCAAAGTCAAAGCTTCGCAGCCGGTTCAGGTACTGGCTGATATCCACGATGCGGATCGAGGTCTGCACGCCAAGACGCGCCATGTTGCGAAGCATCGGCTGCACCACTCGCTCAAGGCCCGAGTCGTAGAGCAAGACTTCCAGGCGCAGCGCTTTGCCATCTTCATCGGTAAGCGTGCCGTTTTCCACCGTATAGCCGGCCTCACGCAATAGCCCCAGCGCCTTTTTCAGCCGGGCGCGAAGCGCGTCGGGCTGCTCCACGGGCAGCGGCTGGTCAAACAGGTTAGCCGAGCCGTGGGACTCGACCAGCGCCTCGCGAAACGGCTCGAGCAGGGCGAGCTCGTCGTCTGAGGGCAGCCCTTCGGCCTGCATGGGTGAGTTCTGGAAAAAGCTTTGGGTGCGCCGATAGGTATCGTAAAAAATATTGGTGTTGAGCCAGGGGAAGTCAAAGGTCAGGCTCAGCGCCTCGCGCACTTTGGGGTCGGCAAATTTATCCTTGCGCAGGTTGAACACGAACGCCTGCATGCGCGACGGGTTGACGTCGGGTACGGTTAAGCGCTTGACCAGCCCTTCCTCATAGGCGGAAAAGTCGTAGCCAATGGCCCAGGTGGCCGCCCGGGCGTCGGTGCGGTAGTCGGTGAGCCCGGCCTTGAACGCTTCCCAGGCGATATCCCGGTCGCGATAGTAGTCAAACACCAGCCGGCCGATGTTGTGCCGGCCGACGTTGACCGGAAGGTCTTTTGCCCAGTAGTCCGGGTCCCGGGCGTAGACGATGCGGCGGCCCGGGTCGACCTCGGCAATGCGGTAGGGGCCGGAGCCCGGATGGGCGGCAAGGGTGGGCTTGGTGAAGTCGCGCTCGGCCCAGTAGTGCCGAGGCAGGATGGGCATCTGGGCAACGATTAGCGGCAGCTCCCGGGAGTCGGTGTCGCTGAGAGTAAAGCGCACCCGATGGGGAGACTGCGCGACGGCCTCATCGACGCCTGCGTAGTAGCTGCGGTAAAAAGGGTTACCCTCTTCGCGCAGGATATTCAGGCTGAACACCACGTCGTCGGCGGTGAGCGGCTCGCCGTCCTGAAAGCGCGCCTCCCGGCGCAGGTCAAACTCGATCCAGGAGCGGTCGGGGGCAATTCTTGCGCCGCTGGCCACCAGGCCGTAAAGGCTGAACGGCTCCCCGGGGTTGGTTTCCATCAGAGTGTCGTAAATCAGACTGACGTTGCTTGCCGGGGTGCCGCGGACGATAAAGGGGTTGGTGGAGTCGAAGCTGCTTCCCACGGCGGTGCGCACCATGGTGCCGCCCCTGGGGGCGTCGGGATTGACGTGGGGGAAGTGAGTGAAGCCTTCGTCGAGCTCGGGCGTGCCGTAAAGTGACATGGCGGCAACCGTGGCGACGCTGTCTGCCGTCGTGTCGGGTGCCGACAGCGCAGACGTCGCCGAAAGGCACAGCGTCAGGCACAGGCCCATAGAGGCAAGCCGGCGGCGAAGTGATGGCGTTCTTTGGTGCATGGCGGCCTGCCTCCCCTGCAAGACGTGACGCCTTTACCACAGGCGTCACGCCGCCGGTCAGTTGCGCCTAGCCCTCCGAAAGCGTCAAGAGCTGGCCCGGGCGCAGCGTGCTGGAGCGCTCGATGGCGTTCCAGCGGATGAGCTCATTAGGGCTGACATCATAACGCATGGCAATGGTTGTGAGGCTATCGCCGCTTTCAACCCGGTGGGTGGCTTGCCCGGAGGCAGGGTTGGCGTCGCTGATGGCGGCCAGCGTCTGGCGGTCAGCGTCGCTTGGGACCAGCAGCGTGGCGCCGTGGTCGGGATTGATGGAGCCCCGCAGCGCGCCGGGGTTTAGTCTTGCCAGCTGCGAAGCGCTGACGCCCAGGCGGCGCGACAGGTTGGCAAGCGTCATCGAGCGGTCAAGCTCCACCTTGGCAAAGGCCGGCGCCGCGTTGATATCCGGCAGGTTGACGCCGTAGCGGTTGGGGTGGCCGATGATCTCGGCGATGGCGTAGAGCTTGGGCAGGTACTGCATGGTCTCGCCGGGAAGGCTCAGCGACCAGTAGTCGTTGCCTCGGCCCTGGCGCTGCGCCCGACGCCGCGCCTTGTTGACCGTGCCTGCCCCGGCGTTATAGGCCGCCAGGGAAAGGGCGATATCGCCGCCGTACCAGCGCTGGGCCTGGGATTCGATATAGCCAAGGGCAGCCTGGGTTGAGGCGGTCACGTCCAGCCGGCCGTCGTAGCGGCCGTTGCGCAAAAGCCCCAGGGCGTCACCGGTGCGGGGCATGAACTGCCAGAGCCCGGCGGCGCCCCGATAGCTGCGCGCGGCGGGGTTAAACGAGCTTTCGACAAAAGGCAGCAGGGCGATTTCCCCCGGCAGGCCACGCTCTTCTACCTGCTGGGTGATCCAGGCAAGCCAGGGCTTGGCTTCGCGGGTGATGCTGGCGATGTTTTCCGGGCTCTGGCGATAACGGGCAATCCACTTGTCCACGCGCGCCCGGGCCTTGGGCGGCAGCGCATCAATATCCCAGGCGAAGCTGTCGCGAAGGCGCGTCCAGGCGTTTTGCGGCCGGGCATCCAGCGCTTCCCAGAAGAGATCGAGCGGAGCCGGATCAGCGGCCGCGGGGGTCGCGGTAGACGGCGTGTCGGTAGACAGCAGCGGCGGGGCGGCGTTGCCTTCGGGATGCCGGGGCATGGCCGAAGCGTTTTCGACGGTGGCAGCGATCAGTAAACTGACGATAAGGGTACTGCCGGCGCTCAGCATGAAGCGTTGGCGCAAAGTGTGGTAGGTCATAGCGTGTAAAAAGTCCGTTAAACAGCCGCTTTGCCACCTGCCGACAAACCGGCAGAAGCTAGAAGCGGTTTTTCCATTCGCGAAGCGTGGTAAAGGTGGCAAGGTCGCTATCGTCGGCGCCCTGGGCAG
The DNA here is from genome assembly GCF_031935715.1 of Halomonas garicola. Lineage (GTDB taxonomy): Bacteria > Pseudomonadota > Gammaproteobacteria > Pseudomonadales > Halomonadaceae > Vreelandella > Vreelandella garicola. Next base: position 46,777 of record NZ_JASSZF010000002.1, read on the forward strand.
CCGCGGCCTTGCGCACGCTGGCGGTATGGACACGCAAATAGGGGTTAATGTTCAATTCGCGGCCGATCGTGCTGGGAAGCGTCGGCCGTTCGGCCTCGCGCGCTCGGCGGCAATCCTCCAGCGCAGAGGCAACCTCGTCGTTGTCGGGGTCGGCCTTACGGGCAAAGGTCAGGTTGGCTTGGGTATACTCGTGGGCGGCAAACACCAGGGTTTCTTCGGGCAGCGCGGCAAACCGCTGAAGCGATTGATAAAGCTGCTCCGGCGTCCCTTCAAACAGTCGCCCGCTGCCGGCGCAGAAGAGCGTGTCGCCGCAGAACAAAAGCGACGGAATGCCCGGCGTGAAAAAGCTGATATGATCCAGGGTGTGGCCGGGGGTGGCCATGACCTCGAAAAGGCGCCCCATGACGCGGACTTCATCGCCTTCGCCGACTGTTTGGGTAATGCCGGCAATGGTTGGGTTGTCCGGACCGATCACCCTGGGCGAGTAGCGCTTGATCAGCTCCTCGAGCCCGCCGGTATGATCGTGGTGGTGATGGGTGATCAGCACCGTTTCCAGCTCCAGCGCTTCGCGCTCCAGCACGTCTATCACCGGAGCGGCGTCACCGGGATCCACCACGCAAACCTTCTGGCTCGCATCTTGTCGCAGGAGCCAAATATAATTGTCGCTAAAGGCGGGTATCGGTGTCACGCTCAGCATGGGGCGAGATCCTTCCTGTCATGGGACATGAAAAACGCCGATACTTTGGAGGGGAGCGCTGTTTATGTCAACTTCGCAGGCACAGGCCGAGTGGCGTGAGCGGCTGGCTCTGAGCCGGCGCTACTGGGCCTCCGGACGAGGCCGGGCGCTGGCGACGGCGCAAGCCGCCTGCCTGGGGCCGGTGCTCGAACCGCGCCGCGACCGGCATGGGCTGGAGCTTTCCCTGGGTGCTTCGCTGCTGTCGCGAATGCCCGCTGCGGGCCCGGCGCATGCAATGCAGTGGGCGCCGGCTCGTGCCGAAGCCGAAAGCGATGCCACGCTGATCTGCCCGCCCCGGGCGCTGGCGCTGCCCGATGAGTGCCTGGATCTTACCCTGCTGCATCACTTCCTCGAACACTGCCCCGATGCCCACCAGGCCCTGGTGGAAGCGGCCCGGGTGACCCGGGACAGCGGCCTGCTGGTGATTTTCGGCTTTCAGCCGCTGGGCCTGGCAACGCTTGCCTATCGGCTGGGCAAAAAGCGCCGGCACTACCCGGGCAACGGGAGTTGGTATACACCTCGCAGGCTGCGCGACTGGCTGGCATTTGTCGATTTTGAAATCGAAGGCGTAGACTATTGCGGTTTTGGCCCGGGTAGAGGGGGCGTTTGCCACGAGCGCCGGGAAACGCTGGGGCGGCGGTATAACGTGCCGCTGGGTACCAGCTATATGATCCGCGCCCGTCGTCGGCGCCGCCAGGCCCCCGTTCAGCGCCTTCGCTTTGGCCTGCAGCCGCCCGCAGCGGCGGGGCCGATGGGCGTCACCCGGGGCCAGGCGGCATCGGGGCAGCGCTCCCCGCGTGCCGGCCGGTCCGACGACGCCCGGGCGCCAGACGCCGGCGTCAAGAACCACCCACAGCACGAGGAATACAAGCGTTGAGCGAACAGGATAACGCGCGGCTGCCGCGCGTGACGGTGTATACTGACGGCGCCTGCCGGGGCAACCCCGGCGTGGGCGGCTGGGGCTTTGTGCTGCAAAGCGGTGACCATGAGACCACGCGCTACGGCTTTGAAGCCCATACCACCAATAATCGCATGGAGCTGATGGCCGCGATTAGCGCGCTGCGCACCCTCAACACGGCCTGCGAGGTGTCGCTGTGGACCGACTCCCAGTACGTTCGGCAGGGCATCACCCAGTGGATCCATAACTGGCTGAAGCGCGGCTGGCAAACCGCGGCCAAAAAGCCGGTGAAAAACGCCGAGCTGTGGCAGACGCTGCACGCCGAAACTCAGCGCCACCGGGTGCAGTGGCACTGGGTTAAAGGGCATAGCGGCCATCCCGGCAACGAGCGTGCCGATGCCCTGGCCAACCAGGCCATCGACGAGAACACTTGAACGGCAGGCTAGTGGGTTCGCAGGCTAGTTGATTTGCAGGAGAGGTAATATGCGCCAGGTCGTCCTGGATACCGAAACCACCGGCATCGACCCCAAACAGGGGCACCGGCTGGTAGAAATCGGCGCGGTGGAAATGGTCAACCGGCGTTTGACCGGCCGTACTTACCACCAGTACATCAATCCCGAGTGCCACATTGACGCCGAGGTCGTGGCGATACACGGCATCGACAACGAAAAAGTCGCCAACGAGCCGGTATTTGCCGAGATTGCCGACGCGTTCTGGGCGTTCATCGAGGGCGCCGAGCTGGTCATCCACAACGCGCCCTTTGACGTCGGCTTTATCGACCACGAGACGCGCGCGCTGAACGAGCAGCGCCAGACGCCGATTCTGGGGCCGGTAGCCGAGCACTGCGGGATTCTCGATACGCTGACCATGGCGCGCAAGATGCATCCGGGGCAGCGCAACACCCTCGATGCGCTGTGCAAGCGCTACGATATCGCCAACGCCCACCGCGTGCTCCACGGCGCGCTGCTTGACTCAGAGATACTCGCCGACGTGTATCTGGCGATGACTGGCGGGCAGACGGCGCTGACGCTGGATGCCGAACCGGCTGCCGCCGCCGACAGCCACGCGGCCAACGCCCAGGGCGGCCTTGCCATACGCCGGCTGTCGCTGACGCCGGGGCAGCTGCGCGTGATTGCCCCCAGCGCGGAAGAAGAAGACGCCCACCGCGCCAAATGCGCCGCCCACGGGCTGCGCTGGGACAATGCCGGGGGCGATAATGCTCAGACGTGAGATACCGGACGGCGCCGGCGCCGGCCGAGTGATCGTGATGGCGAATAACCGGGTGGCGCCGGCGCCGGGAGACGGCGGCGGAGAAAGCGCGGAAATCCCGCTGCAGCCCTGGCAGCGCTGGGATGAGACCATGCAGCCGCTGTGCTACTGGGAGGATGAGCCGGTGGCGCTGGCCTTCGCCTCAGGGCCCAGGGACAGCTGGCCGAGCGGCCGGGAATGGCTGGCGCTGGTGTCCAACCGCTGGTTCAGCCTGCTGTCCACGGCGCTGCAGGTGGGTGCCTGGCTGCAGAATCACCGCTTTTGCGGCCGCTGCGGGGCGAGAGCTACCCGGCTTTCCGCCGAGTTTGCCATGCACTGCGACAGCTGCGGCCACCGTAACTATCCGCGCATCTCGCCGTGCATCATTACCCTGGTGACGTCCGGGGAGAACATGCTGTTGGGGCGCAGCCCGCGTTTTCGGCCGGGGCAGTATTCGACCCTGGCCGGCTTCATCGAGCCCGGCGAGTCCGCCGAAGAGGCGGTCCACCGCGAGGTGTATGAAGAGGTCGGCGTACATATCGATCAGCTGCGCTATTACCGCAGCCAGGCGTGGCCGTTTCCGCATTCGCTGATGATGGGCTTTTTTGCCGAGGCCACCACCCGGCGTATCCGCATCGACGAAAACGAAATCAGCGACGCGGCCTGGTTTACCCCGCGCCGGCTGCCGGGCCTGCCGGCGCCTTACTCCATCGCCCGGGAGCTGATCGAGGCGCACCTGACCCGGTGGCGGGAGTAGGGCGTGTCGTCCAGTTCCCGGGAGTCAGTCGCCGGGAAACAGCGCGCTTAGACGGGTGGCCAGCATGACGTTGCCCGTGGCCTTGAGCTGGCCGCTCATGAGCGCGGTCATGCCGCTGATCTCGCCGCGCATCAGGCGCCTCAGGGTATCGCTTGACAGGCTCAGGCTCACTGACGGGTCGTCGTGCTCGCCGTCTTCCACGGCCAGTGCCCCGTCGTCCACGCAGAGGTGATAGTCGCCCAGGTCCGTGAAGTGAAACTGGAAAATTTCGTGCATGTCCCGGGCAGCCTCGGGGTCAAAGCGGGCGTGCAGTTTCTCGAGCGGCGTGGGGGAGGCCATCGGCGATACTCTACGGTTGGCGAATGTTCGTCAAATAGCCTAACACCAATGGTCGCGCGTGCGCTAAAGCGCGGTCGCCCGGTTTATTAGCAAAAAATCGACTAGCAACAAAATGCGTCACAACGAGGAGAGACTCAGTGGGCGAGTGGATCATCAATATCGTCACCTTTCTTATCCAGGCGATTATCGTCATTGGCCTGGGTACGCTGGCGGCGCTGCTGTTCAGACGGGGGAAAAGCGACGGCGACGACGAGCTGACGTTGCATACCGAGGTGCTCAACGAGCAGCGTGACAAGCGTCATCGCCACCTTGACCAGGCCGGACGGGCCCCTAGAAAGCGGCGTAGTCGGCTGCTGCGCGCGCTTCGCCCCGGGCGCAGGAAAAAAGCGGCGGCCAAGGCGGATGATCTGCCCGGCTCGGCGGCGCCCGAAGGCAAGACCGGGGAGGGCGCCGGGCCTCGAGTCTGGGTGCTTGATTTTCACGGCGATCTTCAGGCGTCGGCCACCGAGCACTTTGCCGAGGAAGTGTCGGCGGTGATCCGCGTAGCGGGAAAAGAGGATGACGTTGTCGTGCGGTTAGAGTCCGGCGGCGGGCTTGTGCACGCCTACGGCCTGGCCGCGGCAGAGCTCGAGCGGCTGACGGCGGCAGGGCTTACCACCACGGTGTGCATCGATAAAGTGGCGGCCAGCGGCGGCTATCTGATGGCGTGCAGCGCCGGGCATATCAAGGCTGCGCCCTTTGCCGTGATCGGCTCTATCGGCGTGGTCGCCCAGGTGCCCAACGTGCACCGTCTGCTCAAGCGGCACGACGTGGACGTCGAGCTGCTCACCGCGGGGAAACACAAGCGCACCCTGACGATGCTGGGCGAAAACACCGAAGAAGGGCGCGCCAAGTTTATCGAGGACCTGGAGAACACCCACCGCCTGTTCAAGGACTATGTGGCCGGCCACCGCCCCGCAGTCGACATCGAAGCGCTCGCTACCGGCGAGATCTGGTACGGCAGCGAGGCGCTCAAGCGCGAGCTGGTGGATAGCGTGCAAACCAGCGAAGCCTACCTGGTCGAGCGCATGGCCGACGCCCGGGTGATCAGCGTCTGGCTGGAAGCGCCCCGGCGACTGAGCGATCGGCTGGGCATTGCGCTTGCCCGAGGGGCCGAAAGCGCCGTCGTCAGGGGGCTGGGCGCCCTGAGCGCGACGCGCTGGCACCGGCATTGAGGGCCGGCGGCTAGCCGCTGGGGTCGGCCAGCGCCTGGATAACGGCCTTGACGGCATCGCTTGCCAGGGAGTAGTGGATCGTCTGGGATTCCCGCCGCGTGGTCACCAGCGACTGCTGGCGAAGAATGGCCAGGTGCTGGGATAGCGCGGACTGGCTCAGCGCCAGCTGCTGGTTGAGCTGGGTAACCGACAGTTCGCCTTCGGCGAGCAGGCACAGAATGTGCAGTCGCTTGGCGTTGGCCATGGCCTTGAGTATCCGTGCGCTGGTCTCGATGGCGTCACCGTTATCATCCAGCAGGTGCATAGCGGCGCGGGGAAAGCTAGGCATGATTGGCTCCTGGCATATCGCTCCTGGCGTCCGTGAAAAGATCTTGATTTACGTTTCCGTACATTAGCTTAATTTTCCCAATGGTGATTCAACGGTACGGCAGCGTTTCTTCAACGGCCGGCGCGCCCGGCTTTTCTTCCTCTGGCCGTTGGGTATAATGACGGCCGCCGCCCGTACGGGCAGGAGGGTTCCCTCACCCCTTCGTTTTCACTCAGTAAAAAGGATGCCTGCCAGCCGATGTTTGTCCTGCCTGATCTTCAGCACCGCCGTTGCCTGTTTCTTTTGGTGACCTTCCACATTTCGATCATTGCCGCCAGCAACTATCTGGTGCAGCTGCCGTTTACGCTGTTCGGCCTGAATACCACCTGGGGCGCGTTCAGCTTTCCGTTCATCTTTCTAGCAACGGACCTCACCGTGCGGCTGTTTGGTAAAGAGCCTGCCAGAACCATTGTGCGGCGAGTGATGCTCCCGGCGCTGATCGTGTCCTACGTGGTCTCGGTGGTATTTCCCCGGGGGGAGTATGCCGGCCTGGCCGCCCTTACCGAGTGGGATACCTTCGTTGCGCGTATCGCGCTGGCAAGCTTTATGGCTTATGTGGTGGGGCAAACCCTCGACGTCCATGTCTTCAACCGCCTGCGTCGGATGGTGTGGTGGGTGGCCCCGGTGTTCTCCACGGTAGTGGGCAACTTTGCCGATACCCTGACGTTTTTCTTCACCGCTTTTTATCAAAGCCCCGATGCTTTCATGGCGGCCAACTGGCTGGAGATCGCCCTGGTGGACTACGTCATCAAGCTGGGAATCAGCATGGTGCTGTTCCTGCCGCTTTACGGCGTGCTGCTGGCCTGGCTGACGCGTAAAATGGTGGCCTGGACGGAGACCGCCGATGCCACTCCCAGCACCGCCTGAATCCGCTTTGGTATAAAGCGCAGCCTGACCATCATCACAAGGAGCCACTATGCCGTCTGCGGCCGAGCCTTCCCCCGTTGAGCTTTACTGCATTGATAGCGGGGCGGATGACAGCGGCGAGCTGCCGCTGGTCATTGTTCATGGCCTGCTGGGCAGCGCCGATAACTGGCGCTCGCATATCCGCGACTGGCGGGGCGCGCGCCGGGTGATCGCGGTGGACTTGCGCAACCACGGCCGCTCGCCCCATGCCGACGGCATGGACTATGCGGCGATGAGCGACGACGTGCTGGCGGTGCTGGACAGGCTCGGCCTTGAGCGGGTGCACGTGCTGGGCCACTCCATGGGCGGCAAGGTTGCCATGACTCTGGCACGTCGGCGGCCCCAGCGGGTGGCCTCCCTGATCGTGGCAGATATCGCCCCGGTCGCCTACGACCACGGCCACGACGACATTTTTGCCGCCATGCGCGAGCTTGAGCAGGGGCATCCGACGGATCGCCGGAAGGCCGATGCGCTGCTGGCGCGGTATATCGATTCGCGCCCCATCCGGCTTTTTCTGGCCACCAACCTTCAGCGCGGCGACGGCGAGATGACGCTGCGGATAGACCTGGACCGTATTATCGCGGGCTATCCCGATATCATCGCGCCGCCGGCCGGGGAGAGCCCCTTCGACGGCCCGGCCATGGTGCTGCGTGGGGCGGAGTCGGACTACGTGCAGGACGACATGCTGCCAACGCTTCGCGAGGTGCTGCCCAGAGCACGCGTCGTCACGCTCAAAAAAGCCGGTCACTGGCTGCACGCCGATCAGCCCGAGGCCTTTCAGCAGGCGGTGGCGACGTTTCTGGCTGCGCATCCGCACGGTGAGTGAGTCAGTCGCGGTGCCGATCTCAAGGCCGCAATGTCCTTAGCCCGCACGGCCGGCACGCAGCGGTCTATAGCGTATGGGGGTCCACGGCTAACGCGCGGGTGGGCAGGCGCATGTCGGTGATGCCGCGCTCCTGCAAAAACGTTTCCATACGTCGGTAGCGTCTTGTATCCACCGCCGCCGGGCGCAGCGCCATGCGCCGCACAATCGAAGGCCAGGCGGCTTTGTTGACGCTATTATCCAGCACCGGGTAGGCCTCAATCAGCGTTTTCCAGGCGCGTGCGGGGTCGTCGGCAATCCAGCGGGCGGCGTTTTCCAGAGCGATGGTCAGGCGTTGCCAGGTGTCTTTGCGCTCTTTCAGCGTCTTGGCGTTAACCATTAGAATCAGCCCGTCGTGGACCGGCAGCCCCAGCTCGGTATAGGGAATGACGCTGGCATTGATGCCGTCGGTTGCCAGCTGTGCGGGCAGCGAGTGGTAAAAACCGTCGGCCATGACCTGAATGTTGCTTTCCTGAAGGTGGCGCTCGCTGCCGTAGTGCACGTTGAGCGGGGCGCTGTAGCCATCGGTCTGGCGCACGCTGCCGGGAACCAGCAGCGGCACGATAAGCTCGGCGCCTTCCCGGGTGGCATAGCCGTAGGGCAGAGTGGCCAGCGCGTCGATGTCATCCGGCTGGGAGTTGCCGGTGACGATGACCGCGTTGAGCGGCGTTGCCATCAGCGTAGCAATACGTATCAGACGGTCATCGTCGTGATCGCGCAGATGCAGGAGCGGCTGACGGGCCAGGGCCGCGTCGACTTCGCCGGCGGCCAGCAGCTTGGCGGGCAGGGAGGGGTCGGCCGGCGGCTTGAGCGTGACGTCAAGCCCCTGCGCCTGATAAAGCTCCCGCGCCTTGGCTGCCAGCAGCGGCGCGTGCTGGGGGCTTAAAAACCAGTCGAGCATGATGGTCAGCGATTCCATCGGCGGCGGCGGAAGCGGCTCGGGCGTCGCCACGGCGATGCTGGGGGCAGGGATCACGATGTTGGCCGGCGGCCAGAGGTTGTCGGGCAACGTTACGTCGCCGTCCAGCGTCAGGGCGTCGTCATCCGCGGAGCCGTCCTGCGCCCAGAGGCCGACGCTGACCAGCCACAGCAGCGCCAGCAGGCAGGATCCTGTGCCGGGGAGGCAACGTAACCGGGAAGATGTTGTCGATGTCATGAAGCGAAGTGTATCCGCATGATAAACGGCCTGGCTAGCGTCGTGTGATGCGCTTGGGGCATAGATTGTCACGGTAAAGCCGTGCCCGGCATGGCATAATGGCCCGGATCACGCGGTCGAGACGGGGAGACATGGACGCAATATATACCTTCTTTTTACTGGGCGGCGGCCTGATGACGCTGAGTATTCTGGCCAGCCGCCTGTCATCGCTTTTCGGCCTGCCGCTTTTGTTGATCTTCCTTGGCCTCGGCATGCTGGCCGGCGAAGAAGGCATCCTTGGGATCGAGTTCGACAACTATTCCATGGCCTTCATCATCGGTCATCTGGCGCTGGCCATGATCCTGCTCGACGGCGGTTTGCGCACGCGGTTGAAAACCTTCCGCGTGGCCTTCAAGCCGGCGCTGCTGCTGGCGACCTTCGGCGTGCTGGTGACCAGCGCCATTGTCGGCGCGATTGCCATGCTGATTTTTGACCTGACGCTGATCCAGGGGCTGCTGGTGGGCGCCATCGTCGGCTCGACCGATGCCGCTGCGGTGTTTTCCATGCTCAGGGGGCACGGCGTCAACCTCAACGAGCGGGTGGGCGCTACGCTTGAGATCGAGTCGGGTACCAACGACCCGATGGCGATCTTTCTGACGCTGATGCTCATCGAAGTGCTGCGCGGGGACATCGGCGGCGTCGGTGAAACGGCGCTTTTTTTCGTTACTCAGTTCGGCATCGGGCTTGCCGTGGGGATCGGTGGGGGCTGGCTCAGCGCCAAGCTGCTGCGCTTCATGGACCTGGCCCCGGGGCTTTATTCCATGCTGGCGCTGGCGCTGGGTTTCAGCGTCTTCGGGTTGACCAGCGTGCTCGGGGGCAGCGGTTTTCTCGCCATCTATCTGGCCGGGCTGATGATTGGCAATCAGCCCGGGCGCCATCTCAGCTCTATCCTCCCGGTGCATGACGGTCTGGCCTGGCTAAGCCAGATTGGCCTGTTTCTGGTGCTGGGGCTGCTGGTGACGCCAAGCCAGCTGTGGGACGTAGCACTGCCCGCCTCCCTGGTGGCGCTGGCGCTGATCTTTGTCGCCCGCCCCATTGCCGTGTTTGCCATCATCAAGCCGTTTTTCAAGTTTCGCACCCGGGAGGTATTGTTTATTGCCTGGGTCGGGCTGCGCGGGGCGGTGCCCATTGTGCTGGCCATTTTTCCGCTGATTGGCGGGGTGGAAAATGCCTCGCTGTACTTCAACGTGGCCTTTGCCGTGGTGCTCATGTCGCTGCTGGTCCAGGGCGGCTCGCTTGCCTGGGTGGCGCGCTGGCTCAAGCTCGAGGTGCCCGACGGCGCCACGCCCAATCGCCGGGGACCCTTGGGCATTCTGCCGGAAAACGACTTCGAGATGTTTGTGTATGAAGTGGAAAACCTTGATCTCGACGACGTTCCCATCCGCCTGCTGCGGTTTCCCTCCGGTGCGTTGATTTCCGCGCTGTTTCGTCAACATGCCATGCTCCACCCGAAGGGCAATACACGGTTGAAGATCGGCGACGTCCTCTGCGTGATCGGGCGGGAAGAGGACATCGTGGCGCTTAACCGCTTGTTCAACGGCGACGCGCGCTTCAAGCAGGAGCGGGCCTTCTTTGGGGCCTTTACCCTGGATGCCAGCGCGCGAATGAAGGACATTGCCGAAGCGTACGGCCTCACTCTGGGGTCAGGTACTCCCGACATGACGCTGGCCGATTTCATGGCGCTGCGGGTCGGCGGGCACCCGGTGGTAGGCGACGACGTGGACTGGCACGGCATCCAGTGGGTGGTCAGCGAAATGAACGGCAACCTCATCACTCGGGTGGGCCTCCGGCTTTACTAAACGCATTGATTTCCAGCGGAAAACCGGTAAAATTCGCCCCCGTGTTGGAGGGATGGCAGAGTGGTTGATTGCACCGGTCTCGAAAACCGGCGTAGGTGAGTAGCCTACCCAGGGTTCGAATCCCTGTCCCTCCGCCAAAAACATTGTAAATCAAGCGCCTGCGGGCGCTTTTTTTCGCTGGACGATCAGCAAAATGGAAGGCGACGTTATCCCCGGGGGCGGACCCTGGGCTCGACGAAAAGCATTGACTTCCAACGGCAGGCTGGTAAGATGCGCCCCACGTCGGAGGGATGGCAGAGCGGTTGATTGCACCGGTCTTGAAAACCGGCGTAGGTTTGTAGCCTACCCAGGGTTCGAATCCCTGTCCCTCCGCCAAAAACTCATTGCAAATCAAGCGCCTGCGGGCGCTTTTTTTGTTTTATACGGTCCTTGGCCTGGCCGTGGGGCGGTGTGTCCCGGTGCCGACGGCGGTGGCGTTTCGAGACGTTCTGGGAAGACGGTTGCGGATAGGCAGAGCGCAAAAACCTGCCCGCGTTGAATGCGCATGTAGCGACAGAGGCTTTTCAGGCTTGCGTATGGAACCTGTGGGCGGCATGCTTGTCGATTGTTGAGTAAACGACCAACGGAGCATGTTTACATGGCTTACAACGAATCACGCCTTTCCAGATCGCAGTCGACACAGGGCGTAAGCGATCTTGGTGCCAGCAAGGTGCTGCGTAATACCTACGCGCTTCTGGCCATGACGCTGCTGTTTTCTGCGGCAACCGCAGGTGCCGCAATGGCCATGGGTATCGAGCGGATCAATATCCTGGTGTTTTTCATCGGCGCCTACGGGCTGATGTTTCTCGTCCACAAGACGGCCAACTCCGCCACCGGGCTTTTGGCGACCTTTGCTTTTACCGGTTTCATGGGCTTTACCCTCGGTCCTATTCTCTCGGCCTACCTGACCCTGCCCAACGGCGCCGAGCTGATCATGACGGCGCTTGCCATGACCGGGCTGACCTTCTTTGGTCTGTCGGCAGTGGCGCTAGTGACCAAGAAGGACTTCAGCTTTTTAAGCAACTTCCTGATGGCCGGTGCCATCGTGCTGATCCTTGCCATGGTGGCGGGGCTGGTTTTCCAGATTCAGGCGCTGTCGCTGATGGTATCGGCGGGCTTCGTGCTGTTTTCCTCGGCGGCGATCCTCTACCAGACCAGCGAAATGGTGCACCGCGCCGGCGAGACCAACTATATTCTCGCGACCATTACGCTGTACGTGTCCATCTACAATCTCTTTATCAGCCTGCTTTCCCTGCTGGGCATCATGAGCAGCGATTAAGCACTCTGCTATACCCAAGCCAGCCGGGCCTTGTGCGTCAGCTTTTCTGATGCCAGGGCCTGCGTTGTTTTAGGACGATGGAGGTGACGCATGAAATACGCGCTGTTGGTCATGGGCGCGCCCTATAGCAGTCAGGCGCCGCATTCGGCGCTACGCTTCGCCCGTGCGCTGCTGGACGGGGAGCACACGCTGGACAGCGTGTTCTTTTACCGGGACGGGGTGCACAACGCCTCTTTTCTGATGACGCCGCCCCAGGACGAGGCGAATTTGCACAGGCTCTGGTGCGAGCTGAATCGAGAGCATGGCGTAAAGCTCGACGTCTGTATCGCCGCGGCGCTGCGCCGCGGCCTGATTAACGCCGAGGAGGCCGCGCGGCACGGCCACGGTGAATACAGCGTCGCCTCGCCCTTTGCGCTGACCGGGCTTGGGCAGCTGCTTGATATCCAGCAGCGCTGCGACCGGGTCATCACCTTTGCCGCCTGAGACTTCTGTCAGCTTGTTACCTATCCCTTCTGTGAAGTGACCACGCGCCATGGATGATACGCTACTTGTTGTGATACGCAGCGCGCCTTACCAGGGCGTCAGGCTGCGCGAAAGCCTGGATGCGCTGCTGGTCGGGGCAGCGTTTGGCAAGCCGGTAGTGCCGCTGTTCATGGGGCAGGGCCTCTTTGCGCTGCTGCCCGGGCAAACGCCCGGAGCCCCGGGCCAGAAGGCCACGCTGCCGATTATCGATATGCTGGAAATGTACGATATCGATACGCTTTACCTGCCCGCCGCAGACGCCACCGCCCGCGGACTTACCGAGGGTGACTTGGTCGCCAATACGCAGCTGCTCGACGCCGACGCCGTGCAGGCGCTGTTTCATGAGGCCGGGCAGGTTCTGACGTTTTGACTGCTCAGATTTTTCCCCAGTAGCGATGACACAGGGCCGATGATGATACTGCATATCCTTAACTGCCCCCCGGGCGACGGCCAGGCAAGCGCCCAGGCGCTCGCGGCCATGGCGGCGGAAGATGCGCTGCTGCTGATCGAAGACGGCGTTTATGCTGTGCTCGATGCCGGCTGGGAAGGCCACCGGCTTGACGTCGGACGTCTTTACGCGCTCGAGGACGACCTTGCCGCCCGGGGGCTTGGCAGCCGGGCACACGAACGAAACATTGAAACGGTCAGCATGGAAGCCTTCGTCGCGTTGACCGCCAGGGCACGGCAAACTGTTAGCTGGTACTAAGTATGGTCGAAGCAAAAATATACCGTTATCTTGAATGTGAAAACAAAAAAATCCCACTCGATCCCGAAAGTTATCTCGTCAACATGGGTGACTGGACGGAAAGCGTGGCAGAAGCCCTGGCCGAAGAGGACGGCATTACGCTAACGAAGGCCCATTGGGAGCTTATCTGGGTGCTGCGCAATTTTTACGCCCGCTTTGAAATGGCGCCGGCCATGCGCGCCTGGATCAAGGCGGTAAAGCAGCAGCTGGGCGAGGAGAAGGGGCACTCAATTTATGTGATGTCGCTTTTTCCCGGCAGCCCGGCCAAGCGCGCCGCCCGCATTGCCGGGTTGCCCAAGCCGACCCACTGCCTTTGAGCGCTAACCGTTAAAACACGCCTGGCGACGGCTCAGGCGGTATCGGCAAAGGGCAGCCCCAGCAGCGCCTTGAGATGGGCCTCGGTAGCGCTTGCCAGCGACTCCAGGTGGTAGCCGCCTTCCAGCACCGACACCAGCCGGCCGTCCGCATACAGCGTGGCCATTTCCATCGCCAGCCGCGTTATCCAGTAAAAGTCCCCATCGCTCAGTTCGAGATCCGACATGGAATCGTTGCGGTGGGCGTCGAACCCCGACGATAGTAGCACCAGGTCGGGTTTGAAGGCGTGCAGCGCCGGCAGCCACTGGTCTTCGATGGCCTGGCGAAACGTCTCCCCGTTTGCGCCTGCCTCAAGGGGCGTATTCACCACGTTGTGGTAGTCGTCTTCCATATAGCGCCAGGGATAGAAGGGCGCCTGGAAGCTAGTGCATATCAGCACGTTCGGATCCTCTTTGAAAATATCGATGGTGCCGTTGCACTGGTGCACGTCGAAATCGAGGATGGCAATGCGCCGCGCCGAGTACCGTTTGCGCGCATAGGCCGCCGCCACGGCGACGTTATTATAAAAACAAAAGCCCATGGTCGCCGCTGCCTCAGCGTGATGGCCCGGCGGGCGGACCGCGCAGAAAACGTTATCCGCCTGATGGCGATACACCTGATCCACACCCCGCAGCGCGGCCCCGGCGGCCATCGCCGCCGCCTTCAGACTCTCGGGGTTCATCAGCGTATCGTCATTGAGCATGACAATATCCTGATGGGGCACCACGTTCTTGAGCGCCTGCAAGTGTTGGCTAGGGTGTACCCTTGCCAGGTCTTCCCGGCTGGCTTCTTTGGCTTCGGACTGCATGGTCTGCTGCAGCAGTCCGGCAAGCGCCAGGCGCGCGCTTATCGCTTCCAGACGCTGGGGCGATTCGGGATGCTCCGGCCCCATGTGGTGCAGGGCACAATGAGGATGCGTGATATAGGCAGTGATCATGTCGGCGCTCCGCTGTGGTTCTGGACAGCTTAAGCAAAAAGCCGGGATGTGTCATAGTGCCCATAGGTCGTAACGGCGCTATTTCCCGGGGGAGTACCCAAATGAGCACGAAATTTCTGCATCATTTTTTACAGCCGGCATCGCTTGCCGTTATCGGCGCGTCGGAAAAGCCCGAATCCCTGGGCGGGCTGGTGCTGCGCAACGTTCAGGAAGGCGGCTTCTGGGGCAAGCTCTGGGCGGTCAACCGGCGCGGCTATGCCGACGTGTTCGGTGCTCCCTGCGTGTCGCGGGTGCACGACCTGCCGGCCATTCCCGACATGGCGGTCATCTGTACCGTCATCGAAGGGGTGCCGGCGCTGATCGACGAGCTGGGGGAGCTTGGCGTCAAGGCGGCGCTGGTGCTCTCCGGCGGCGCCCATCTGGACCGTGACACCCATTACCACGGCTCGCTCAAGGCGCGCATGCTCAAAGCCGCCCGGGCATCGGGCATTCGCCTGCTGGGGCCAGAATGCATGGGCGTTATCGTCCCCGGCAAAAAGCTGAACGCCTCCTACGCCAGCCAGCCGGTCAAGGCGGGGCGGGTCGCCTACCTGGGCCAGTCGGGCATGCTGGCCAACGCCATGATCGACTGGGCGGCCGGGCGCGACGTGGGCTTCTCTCACGTGGTCACCGTTGGCAACAGCGTCGACGTGCTGCTCCCCGACGTGCTGGACTACATCAATCAGTATTCGCCGGCGCAGGCGATCCTTCTGCACCTTGAGCACGTCCGCGATGCCCAGCATTTCATGACCGCGCTGCGGGATGCCTCGCGCAACCGCCTGGTGGTGGCCATCAAGAGCGGGCGCACGCCGGAGTCAGAGCTTAACAAGCCGCTGGTCACGCCGGGCGTTGCCCACCGCGATACCATCTTCGACGCGGCTTTCTCCCGCGCGGGCGTGGTGCGCGTCGACGACTCCGACGAGCTGCTCGACGCGCTGGAGACGCTCTCGCGCATGCGGCCGCTGAAGGGCGACCGGCTGGCGGTGGTGTCCAACGGCCTGGGGCCGGCCATGCTGGCGATCGACAAACTGGTCAGTGCCGGGGGCAAGCTGGCCATGTTCAGCGACGATACCCGCCAGGCCCTCGAGCAGCAGGGCCTTGACATCAGCAAGCCCGGGGAAAACCCGGTGGATCTCAGCGGCAACGCCACGCCGTCGCGCCTGGTCGAAGCGCTAGCCATCGTCAGCGCCGACCCCGGGGTCGATGCCGTGCTGCTGGTTCACGCCGCGACTCGCCTGGCACCTTCCCGAGAGACGGCCGATGCCCTGATTGACCAGCGGCCCAAGGTTCGGCGCAACCTGCTGACCAGCTGGATGGGCCTTAAGGAAGCCCAGGCCGCTCGCCTGGCCTGTAATCAAGCCGGCATTCCCACCTATATTTCCCCGGAAAAGGCGGTCAAGGCGTTCATGCACATGGTGGACTACCAGCGCGTACAGACGCTGCTGCAGGAGACCCCGCCGAGCCTGCCGTTTGCCACCAGCGCCGAAATACGCGCCCGCTGCCACGCGCTGATCCAGGCAGCCCGGGCCGAAGGCCGGAAGTCGCTGACCCACGGCGAAACGGCCCAGGTGCTGGAAGCCTACGGGATACCGGCAGCGCCCAGCCTGTATCTACATACGGCGGAAGAGGCGTTGGAAAAGGCCGGCCGGATTGCCGGGCCCAAAGCGCTGAAAATTGTTCACGAGGGCAACTGCCGGCCGTTTCGCTATCGCCGACATCCGCACAAGCTTTCCGCCGGCCTGCTTCAGGACCTGCAAACCCCGGAGCAGGTCGCCGACGGCCTCACGCGCCTCGGCGACAAGGTGCGCGAGAAATTTCCCGACTACGCCATTCGCGAGTACTGCCTGCAGCCCATGCAGCGGGGCAAGCATTCCATGCAGGTGTGCGCCGGCATTACCCGGGACCCTGTCTTCGGTCCGCTGATTGTCTTCGGTATCGGGGGGTACAAGGTCAACGTGCTGGCCGACCGGCAGGTGGCGTTACCGCCGCTAAACATGAGCCTGTCCGCTGACATGGTGGGGCGCACTCACGTGGCCTCGCTGATACGCGAGCATTCGGCCGCGCCGGAGCGCGACATCGAGCGGCTGTGCGAGCTGCTGGTCAAGCTCTCGCAAATGGCAACGGACCTGGTGGAACTGCAGGGGCTTGAGCTGAATCCGCTGCTGCTCAACCGCGACGGCATGGTGGCAGTAGACTTTGCCATGGACCTGGGCAAGCCGGCCCGCTTTGCCATCATGCCGTACCCCGAAGAGCTGCGGGAATGGACGACGCTGAACAACGGTTGGCCGGTCGAGGTGCGTCCGGTTCGCGCCGAAGACGCGCCGCTGATCAGCGCCTTTCACCGCAAGCTCTCCGAGCAGAGCATCCGCTTTCGCTACTTTCACAACAAGGCGGACCTGTCCCAGCGGGATTTATCGATCCTGTCCCACATCAACTACGATCGCCAGATGGCGTTTATCGCCGAGCACCGGCCCGAAGCGGGGGAGCGCCAGATGCTGGGTGTGGTGCGGGTATGGAACGATCCCGACAATCTGCGCACGGAGTTTTCCATTATCATCCGCGACGATCTCCAGGGGCTCGGCATCGGCAGCCTGCTGATGCACAAGATGATCAGCTATTGCCGTCACATCGGTATCATCGAGATGACCGGCACCATCATGATGGATAACCACCCCATGCGCGCGCTGATGAGGCACCTGGGGTTCAAGTGCCGCTTTGACATGGAAGAGCAGGTGGTCGAGGCCACGCTACGCCTGAACGAGCCGGAAAACGAGTGGCAGCGCCACCGGCTGGAAACCTCGAGCTGACGGTCGATGCGCCGCTTGCCGTTAGGGCGCCAGGCGAAACTGCTGCCAGCTTTCGCTGTCGCGGCGCTCGTAGCGGATACGGTCATGCAGCCGGCTGGGCTGGCCCTGCCAGAATTCGATCATGTCGGGCACCACGCGGTATCCGCCCCAGTGGATGGGCCGGGGGATTTCCTGGCCGTCGTAGGCCCGCTCAAAACGCTGCTGACGCTCCTCGATCCAGTTGCGGTCGGGAATTACAACGCTCTGGGTGGCAATCCAGGTACTCAGCTGGCTGTTGCGCGGGCGGCCGTGGAAGTAGGCGTCAGACTCGTCACTGCCGACCGGGTCGACGCTGCCTTCAATGCGCACCTGACGGGAAAGCGAGGGCCACCAGAAAGTCAGCGCGGCAAAGGGGACGTTGCTAAGCTCGCTGCCCTTGTGGCTGTGATAGTTGGTATAAAAGACCATGCCGGCATCGTCAAAGCCCTTGAGCAGCACGATCCGCCCGTGGGGGCGCCCCTGGTTGTCGGTGGTGGCAAGCGTCATGACGTTACCGTCCTCGCCTTCCTTTTCCAGCGCGAGGGTCAGCCATTCGTCAAATAGCGCAAACGGGTCGTCGGGCGTTTGCGACTCGTCGAGACGACCGCCTTCATAGTCACGCCTGATATCGGCTATGTTGCGTGTCATGGGTTTTCTCTCTTGAATGTAGGAGCCATGTTGGCTGCTATAAAAACAAAGCTCAACCCGCCCAGCTCAGCTGGACCATGAGCATATAGCTAGCGGTGCCCAGCACGATCGAAAGCAGGGCGTTGCGGCGCCACAGGTGAAGCCCCGCCACCAGCAGCGAGGCCACTATCAGCGGCAGGCCGTTGTCCCCCATGTTGAGCTGCCAGTCGGATGCCAGCGGGGTAAAGTCGCGCAGCGCGTAGATCACCAGAATCAGCATAACCGCCGGCGGCAGGTAGCGCCCGAGGTGCAGGATCAAAGGATGATCAGCCTGGCGCGACAGCGCCACGAAGGGCAGCACACGGGTGGCGAAGGTGGCCAGTGCGCAGACCATGATCAGCTGCCATAGCGGATCAGTGAGCATGGCGTTTCTCCCGGCGCTGGTCGTGACGATAATGCGCCAGCAGCAATAAACTGGCGCTGCCGATCGCCCCCAGCAGCAAATGCCGGTCCGGCAGCAGCAGCACGGCACCAAGACCGGTAGCCAGCGCGATGGCGAAGGGTAGCGCCTGCTTCAGCCGCCTGGCCTGCTCAAGCGTCAGCACGATAAACAGGGCGGTCAGGGCAAACTCGATCCCCTGGCTATTGAACAGCTGCGCGCTGCCCACGGCAATGCCGATCAGGGTACCGGAGAACCACCAGAGATGATTGAGCAGGCTGACCCGAAACCCCAGCGCATGAGTATAGGCCTGCTGGCTGGTCAGCAGCGAATAGGTTTCGTCGGTCAGGGCAAAAATCATGTAGGGCTTGCGCCAGCCGGCGCCCTGAAAGCGCTTTAATAGCGACAGGCCGTAAAACACGTGGCGCGAGTTGAGCATCATGGTCGCCACGGCGACTTCGGTCAGCCCGGCACCGGCGGCCAGTAACGTGGTCGCCAGAAACTGGCCGGCCCCGGCATAAATGATGATCGACATCGCCGCCGCCGCATACCAGGGAATGCCTACCTCGATGGCCACGATGCCGAACGCGGCTCCCAGCGGCAAATATCCGAACATGACCGGCAGCGTCTGCTTGCCGGCGTCGCGCCACGTTTGGCTGTTCACGCCTCTGCCTCCTTGGTAGCCCTGGGTTTACTGGTTGGACTTACTGACTCCGAGCTGCTGGCCTGTTTTTATCGGCCTGTCGCCAATCACTCTGTTTGCAGCCGAAGTCGTTAGCCGCGCTGCTGCGGCACCGAGCCACGGCCAATAACCACGCCGTATTCTATGAGAAAGCCTGAATAAATGCGAAACTGTTATATCAATATAGGGCGGGCTTAAACGGGAGTGGAGCGATGCAGCGTATTCGTGTCTGGGACGTCTATGTGCGGCTTTTTCATTGGGCGCTGGTGATTTCCGTGCTGGTGTCATTTTACACCATGAAAACCGCAGGCGAACCGTTTCTGTTCCCCGCCGCGGTTCACGCCAAGGCCGGCTACGTCACGCTCGGCCTTTTAACCTTCCGCTGGCTGTGGGGGTTTTTCGGCAGCTTCTTTGCCCGCTTTACCACCTTCCTGCGCTCGCCGCGCATTTCGCTTGGCTATGCCTGGAGCCTTTTAAAGCGCCGCCCCAAGCCCTACGCCGGGCATAATCCGATTGGCGGGTGGATGGTGCTTGTCATGCTGCTGTCGCTAACGTTCCAGGGCGCCAGCGGGCTTTTTTTAAGCGACGATATCTTCTTTGAGGCGCCGCTCTACGGCGCGCTGGGGGCCGACATCAGCAAAACGCTGCTTACCCTGCACCGCTACAACAGCACGCTGCTGCTGGTCCTGATCGGCCTGCATATTGGTGCCATCGTCTTTCATCGGCTGCTGGGCGAGAGGCTGGTGGGGGCCATGTTTACCGGCAACAAGCGCTTGCCCGGCCCGCCGATGGACGCCGACCCGAGCGCCTCCCCACTGACGCCGCGTCCGCTGTGGCTTGGCCTGCTGGCCATTGCCTGTGCCGCGGGTGTCAGCCTGACCTGGTGGTACTGGTAGCGCGCGCCAGGGCAGCGGACACAAAAACGGGAAGCCGTAGCTTCCCGTCTGGATACGCTGCCTGCGGTCAGGCAAGCTGATCTATTTGGACTCCTGCCGGCTTACTCGGCGCGGTAGTCGTCGTGGCAGTTCTTGCAGGTCTTGCCGACTTTCGACAGCTGGGCGCGCGACGTCTGAAAGTCCTTGTCCTCGGCGACCGTCGCCAGCTTCTGCGACTCGTCGATCAGATCCTGCTGCTTTTGCTCAAAATCATCCGGGTTATCGGCAATCTTTGCCAGCGCATCGGTGTCCACGCCGTGGCCGTCGTCCTGATAGCTGCCGTCAACAAAGCCTTCCCAGGGCATGCTTGCCAGGTTGGCGACGTTCTGTGCCCGACGCGCGAACTCGTCGCCGTCATACTCGATATCGCCCTTGGCCATGTCCGCAATCGGGCCGAAATGCCAGCCCATGACCCCTAGCGCCGACTGGCGATAATGAATAGCATCTTCAGGCTCGGCGGCGCTGGCGGTAACGCTTGCGGTTAGCAGCGCGGCACAGACTGCGGCACTCAGGCCGGTTTTCATGATACGCATCAAAACTTCTCCCTTGTCGTTATCACAGCATCGTCATCACGGCATCGTCATGACGGCATCGTCATGACGGCCGGATTCTCTTTGTGCTCAATATGCCTTTGACACATGGCGTTACGCGGTAACGTCCCATCACCTTAGCCTAATAAGCTTATCACTTGAAGATGTAAAACACGGGCGCCTTTGTCGGGCGTGAAGGGCCGGTGCCTGCTCAGCTGGCGTCACGTTCGCGCAGCAGCCGGCTGCGAAACCGCGCGTAGCCCATGCAGCCGGTAAACAGCGCCAGCGCCACCCCGGCTTCGAGCACGCCGCGAAGGTGCTGTCCGGGTAGCGTAGCGACCATGACGCCCTGCATGAAATACAGCAGGCTGACAAACGCAAGCCAGGCGTGCCCGCGCGGCCGCCTGCCGAGAATCGAGGGCAAAAACAGCACCAGCGGCAGCACAAACGCGACGATAGGGCGCCAGTTGAAGTCGGCGTCGCCCTGAATCAGCAGGCCGCGATACACCATCAGCATCAGCAGCAGGGCAAAGCTTGCCACGACCAGGCGACGTGAATGCCGGGTGAGGGTAGCCAGGCCCCGCCGACGCTCCAGCTCTTCCAGCCACTGACGCATTATTCGGCCTCCCGCATGGCATGCAGCGCAAGCCCCAAACGGGCAATGCGCCTGCCGAGTGCTACGCAGAGCTCGCGCTCGTGGTCGTCCACCGGGCGGTCGCCGCGCGCGCCGGCCACGTGGCTGGCGCCGTAGGGCGTGCCGCCGCCCTGGGTTTCGAGCAGCGCCGTTTCGCTGTACGGAATCCCCGCATAGACCATGCCGTGGTGCAAAAGCGGCAGCAGCATGGAAATCAGCGTGGTTTCCTGCCCGCCGTGAAGGCTAGCGGTTGAGGTAAAGGCACAGGCGGGTTTGTCGACCATCGCCCCGTTGAGCCAGAGCCCGCTGGTGGTATCAAGAAAATACTTGAGCGGTGAGGCCATGTTGCCAAAGCGGGTGGGGCTACCCAGCGCCAGGCCGCTGGCGTGGCGGAGGTCATCGTGGTCGACGTAAACCGCGCCCTCCTCGGGAATTTCCGGCGCCACTGCCTCGGACACCGGCGATACCGGCGGCACCGTGCGCAGACGCGCTTCAATACCGGGAACGCTTTCGATGCCCTTGACGATCTGGCGCGCCATGGTGACCGTCGCTCCGGAGCGGGAATAGTACAACACAAGAATATACGGCAGTTCGGCACTCATTAACGGGCTCCCTGGTGAGCGTCAGTCGCGGTGTGCGTTAAGGAATGAGGTATCGGCGCCCATGGTATCAGAGCCCGGACAGCCGATGGGCGTTTGCCCGGCAGCGCTGGCGTCGAGCCGGCGGTAGACCCAGGCCCGCGTGTCGTTGGCAAGCGTGACCGCAAGGCGAGCGTAGCGCCTGCCGAGCCGCTCGTAGCGGTCCAGGCGGGAAAGCTCGGCGGCAGACACGCTGAACACCTGGCCGGCGACGCGCCCGCCCGGAGCCGGGGCGATGTTCAACCCGCAGCGGCGGTAGTCGACCAGGGTAGCGTCATCGGTACTGCCGGCCGAGCCCATGACCAGGTAGCGCACCGGCGCATAGCGCAGGGTGCCGTAAACAAAAACCTGGTGCGAGCCCGGCGCCACCGGGGCAAGATGAGCCGGGCGGTCATAGCCCCAGGGGCTCAGCCAGATAAACCACCACCAGGTCGCCGCGGCCAGCAGCAAAAGGCCGGCAAGTCCGAGGCCGGTTTTTATCGCACGCTTAAGCCGCTGTGAAGGTTTTGATACGCTTGCCCGGGATAAGCTGAATAACGTCATGTGCCGTCAGCCGGAGGTAGGAAGATGAATCAGTCACTGCGTGACCAGACGGATTTTGCCGCGGTGGTCGGCGACGTGGCCCCGCTCAAGCGCGACAATCGCGCCGACCCGGGTAAAGCACCGCCGGCGTCAGCCGATGGCGGGCAGGCCCGTCGCGCCGCCGCCGAAGAAAACATCGGCGAGCATAACTTTCTCTCGGATGATTTCGTCGACCTGCTGCCGCCCGCCGACCCCATGGCATTTCGCCGCGACGGCATCCAGCGGGGCGTGGCTGACAAGCTCAAGCACGGCGGCTACCCGGTGCAGGCCCAGCTGCACCTGCTGCGTCTGCCGCTGGCCAAGTGCCGGCAGAGGCTGTTTGCCTTCATGGAAGACGCCTACCATAACGACCTGCGCTCGGTGCTGATTGTGCACGGCCGCGGGCGGGAAATCGACAGCCCGGCCAACGTGCTGCGCTCGTATCTGGCCAAGTGGCTGACTCAGTTTGACCAGGTACAGGCTTACGTCTCGGCCCAGCAGGCCGACGGCGGGCTGGGAGCAACCTGGGTGATGCTGCGTAAAAGCCAGCGCGCCAAGGCCAACAACCGCGAACGCCAGCAGAAACGCCGCGGCTAGGCGGGCTCAGCCGCCGGTATCGCCCAGCGGCGACGCTGCCATACCCACAGAAACCCCAGGGAATTGAGCACCCGATAGCCAAGCTGGGTAAGCCAGATGCCCAACAGCCCGTAGCCGCCGGCGACGCCGACGGCCCAGGCCACGGGCAAAAACACCAGCCACTGCATGGAAAGCGTAAGCGTCATCACCGTACGCTGGGCGCCGGCGCCCATTAGCGCCTGGGCCAGTACCAGGGCGGCGGCATCCAGCACGATCATCGCCCCGGTCAGCCGCAGCGGCAGGGCACCCAGCTCGATCAGCGCGGCATCGTGCAAAAACAGCCCGAGTATCAGCCGGGGGAAAGCCAGCATGGGTAGCGCAAGCGTGGCGAGCAACAGCCAGGCAAGCCTGAGCGCGTCCAGCCCCCAGCGGTGGGCATCGCCGCGGGCGTCACGGCCCAGCGCGTCACCGACCAGGCTCATGGCGGCCACGCCCACGCCCACGCCGGGCAGCACCAGCAGCAGGGAAAGGTTGATCAGGATATGCCCCACGGCCACGCTCTGGGTGCCTACCCGGCTTAGCATCCAGAACAGCACCGCGTAGCCGGCGGCAAAGCACAGCTGCTGCAGCGAGTGCGGCCAGACCAGCGCGGCCAGGCGTCCGACGGCGCGCGGCGTCGGCAGGCGGGTGAGAAACCCGTGCGCCCGCGCGCCCTTGAGACTCACTCCGACCCAAAGCACCAGCCCCAGGCACAGCGACAGCGCCGAGCCGGCCCCGGCGCCCTCTGCGCCCATGGCGGGAAGGCCCGCCAGGCCAAAGATCAGCCCCAGGCTTGCCAGCACGTTAAAGGCGTGGACGCAAAGAATGATGCGCAGATACATGCCGGTTTGCTGGCGGCCGTTCCAGTAGCCGCGCAGGCACAGGGTCATGGCCACCGCCAGCAGGGCGGCGACGCGCCAGCGAAAGTAGCTAGCCCCCACCGCCTGAACGTCGGGCGCCGGGGTAATCAGCCCGATCAGCGCGGGCGCCTGCCACCAGGCCAGCAGGCTGATGGGGGCGGCGATGAGGATCGCCAACATCAGCCCGCCGTTGAGCGGCCCGGCCGGGGCGGCGGCCTCTTCACCGAGCCGCCGGGCGGTTTGCGACTGCACCGCGGACGACAGCCCGAATACCAGCGCGGTCATCATGAACATGGCGTAGCCGCCGACGCCCACACCGGCCAGCGCCACCTCGCCGAGCGAGCCGACCATGGCCGCGTCGATCAGGTTGAGCACGCTTTGCGACAGCATGCCCAGCATCACCGGCAGCGCCAGGCGCATGACCCGGCGCCGGCGCGGGGGCAGAAGCGTCACCGCTTATTCCGGGTCGTAGGAGAGCACCGGCGCCAGCCAGCGCTCCATGTCGTCCAGGGGGCGATTTTTACGCGCGGCCAGCACTTCGACCTGGTCTCGGGTGATCTTGCCGGTGGCAAAATACTTCGACTGCGGGTGGGAAAAATACCAACCGGCCACGGCCGCCGCGGGCCACATGGCGAAGTTCTCGGTTAGCTCAAGGCCGGTGTGCTGCGTGGCATTCAACAGCTCGAACAGCTTGATTTTCTCGGTGTGATCCGGGCAGGCGGGGTAGCCCGGCGCCGGGCGAATCCCCTGGTATTTTTCGGCGATCAGCGCGGTGTTATCCAGGGTCTCTTCCGGCACATAGCCCCAGTACTCCCGGCGCACGCGCTCGTGGAGCAGCTCGGCAAAGGCTTCGGCCATGCGGTCGGTAAGCGCCTGCACCATAATGGCGTTGTAGTCGTCGCCGGCGTCCTTGTAGCTCTGACCGAGTTCTTCCACGCCGTGGCCGGTGGTTACGGCAAAGCCGCCGATCCAGTCGGGGTTGCCGGTATCTTTCGGGGCGACAAAGTCGGCCAGGCTATAGCACAGGCCGTCGCGCCCCTTGGTGGTTTGCTGGCGGATATGAAAAAGCCGCTCGACCACGTCGCCGCGGGATTCGTCGCGATAGATTTCGATCTCGTCGTCATCCACGCTGTTGGCCGGCCACAGGCCGATAACGCCGCGCGCCCGAATGCGCTTTTCGTCGACCATCTTTTTGAGCATGGCCTGGGCATCGTCAAACAAACTGCGCGCCGCTTCGCCGACGACCTCGTCATCCAGAATCTTCGGATACTTGCCGGTGAGCTGCCAGCTCATGAAAAACGGCGTCCAGTCGATGAAGTCGACAATCGCTTCCAGGTCGTAATCGTCGAAGGCAATCACGCCCTGGGTGTGGGGGGCCGGCGGGGTATAGGCGTCCCAGTCGGTGCGAAAGCGACGCTTGCGCGCCTGCTCGTAGGTGAGATCGGCGGCCTTGGGGCGGCGCTTGGCGTTGCGCTCGCGCACCTTGTCGTAGTCGGCGCTGATTTCGGCGACGTAGGCCTCTTTCAGGTTGTCGGCCAGCAGGCGGCTGGCCACGCCCACCGCCCGGGAGGCGTCGGTGACGTAAATCACCGGGTTCTGATACTGCGGGTCGACTTTCACCGCCGTGTGCGCCTTGGACGTGGTGGCGCCGCCGATGAGCAGCGGCAGATCAAACTCCTGGCGCTGCATTTCCTTGGCCACGCTGACCATCTCGTCCAGGGACGGCGTGATCAGCCCGGACAGTCCGATCATGTCGGCGTTTTCGTCGATGGCGGTTTGCAAGATCTTCGCCGCCGGGACCATCACGCCAAGATCAATCACCTCGTAGTTGTTGCACTGCAGCACCACGCCGACGATGTTCTTGCCGATATCGTGAACGTCGCCTTTCACCGTGGCCATCACGATCTTGCCCTTGGACTGGGTGTTCTCGTCCTTTTCCGCCTCGATGTAGGGCAGCAGATGGCCTACGGCCTGCTTCATCACCCGGGCGGACTTGACCACCTGGGGCAGAAACATCTTGCCCGCGCCGAACAGATCGCCGACCACGTTCATGCCGTCCATCAGCGGGCCTTCGATAACCTCGATGGGGCGGTCGAACTGCTGGCGGGCCTCTTCGGTATCGTCGACGATATGGCTGGTAATGCCCTTGACCAGCGCGTGCTCGATGCGCTTGGCGACGTCGTACTCGCGCCACTCGAGGTCTTCCTTTTTGGGGCCGCCAGCGGCTGCGTTCTTATAGCTTTCGGCAAGATCCAGCAGGCGCTCGGTGGCATCCTCGCGGCGATTGAGGACCACGTCTTCCACGGCGTCGCGGAGCTCGGCGTCCAAATCGTCGTACACGCCCAGCTGGCCGGCGTTGACGATACCCATGGTCAGACCCGCGCGCACCGCGTGGTAGAGAAATACCGAGTGAATGGCCTCGCGCACGGCGTTGTTGCCGCGAAACGAGAACGACACGTTGGACACCCCGCCGGAGACCATGGCGTGGGGCAGGTTGTCGCGGATCCACTCCGTGGCCTGGATGAAGTCCACGCCGTAGTTGTTGTGCTCTTCGATGCCGGTGGCGATGGCGAAGATGTTGGGGTCGAAGATGATGTCTTCGGCAGGGAAGCCGATGTCGTCGACCAGCAGGCGATAGGCCCGCGCGCAAATCTCGGTCTTGCGGGCGAAGGTATCCGCCTGGCCGTCTTCATCGAAGGCCATGATGACAACCGCCGCGCCAAAGCGCCGGCACTTGGTGGCCTGCTCGCGAAAGTCCGCTTCGCCTTCCTTGAGCGAGATGGAGTTAACAATCGCTTTGCCCTGAATGCACGCAAGACCCGCTTCGATGATTTCCCATTTGGACGAGTCGATCATGATCGGCACCCGGGCAATGTCGGGCTCGCCGGCGATCAGGTTGAGAAAGCGCACCATGGCATCCTGGGATTCGAGCATCCCTTCGTCCATGTTGATGTCGATGACCTGAGCGCCGTTTTCGACCTGCTCAAGGGCCACCTCCAGGGCGGTGGTGTAGTCCTCTTCCTTGATCAGCCGCTTGAAGCGCGCGGAGCCGGTGACGTTGGTGCGCTCGCCGACGTTGACGAACAGCGAGTCGGCGGCGATGTTGAACGGCTCGAGGCCCGACAGGCGGCAGGCAGCGGGGCGCTTGGGGATCTCGCGCGGCGGCATGTCGGCCACGGCCTCGGCAATCATGCGGATGTGTTCGGGCGCTGAGCCGCAGCAGCCGCCGATGATGTTGACCAGCCCGCTCTGGGCAAACTCGGCGACGATCGACGACATTTCCTCTGCGGACTGGTCGTATTCGCCAAACTCGTTGGGAAGCCCGGCGTTGGGGTGGGCGGAGACGAAGGTATCGGCCTTGTCGGCAAGCTCGGCCA
This sequence comes from Halomonas garicola, assembly GCF_031935715.1. Lineage (GTDB taxonomy): Bacteria > Pseudomonadota > Gammaproteobacteria > Pseudomonadales > Halomonadaceae > Vreelandella > Vreelandella garicola. The sequence goes on from NZ_JASSZF010000002.1 coordinate 73,736, forward strand.
GGTAGGGGCGCAGCTCGCTGGCCCCCAGGGCGCAGTTGAGGCCGACGGAAAACGGGTTGGCGTGGCGCACGGAGTTCCAGAACGCCTCGGTGGTCTGGCCGGAGAGGGTGCGCCCGGAAGCGTCGGTAATGGTGCCCGAGATCATCACCGGGGTGCGCTCGCCCCGGGCCTCGAACATTTCCTCCAGCGCGTAGATGGCCGCCTTGGCGTTGAGCGTGTCGAAAATCGTCTCGATCAGAATCAGGTCGGCGCCGCCCTCGACCAGCGCCGTGGCGGCCTCCAGATAGTTTTCGCGCAGCGAGTCAAAGGTGACGTTGCGCTTGGACGGATCGTTGACGTCCGGGGAGAGCGAGGCGGTGCGCGACGTGGGGCCGAGCACCCCGGCGACGTAGCGCGGCGTGCCGGTCTCACTGGCCACGGCGTCGCACGCGCTCCGGGCCAGGCGGGCCGCCTCGAAGTTGATCTCGCTAACCAGGTCTTCCATGCCGTAGTCGGACTGGGAGAGCCGGGTGCTGTTGAAGGTGTTGGTCTCGATGATGTCGGCGCCGGCTTCAAGGTAGTCGCGATGGATGCGCGTCACGACGTCCGGACAGGTCAACACCAGCAGGTCGTTGTTGCCCTTTAGATCGCTCGGCCAGTCGCTGAAGCGTTCGCCGCGAAACTCCGCCTCGCTTAGCTGCGCGTTTTGCAGCATGGTGCCCATGCCGCCGTCAAGAATCAGGATGCGTTGAGCAAGGCGCTCTTCAAGGGTCGCAGTCAAAGCACTAGCAGCCATAGCGAAGGGAAATCTCCAGCGTCACCGTAAAGAAAACAGGTTGTCTTGTTGCGCCATCGGCAGGTGAGCGGGCACGACGGGCGGGCGCGTATGATACCAAAGTATCCTCTTGCGCGCAGCTTGCCGTCAAAGCCGAGTAAAACACTCAGGATTGTGTCGGCGCCCGGTTTTGCTTATCATTGAGGCGAATATTGTTCGCCGTGCGCAGTACGCTGCCACCGTAGGAGACAAGTCCCATGACCACGACCGCTGAAGTACAAGATTCGCAGACTCGGCAGGACGTCGCTGAAGAAGCCAAGCAGGGCATCGAGATTACGCCGAGCGCCCAGGAGTACCTCGCCGAACTGCTGGAAAAGCAGAACGTCGAAGGCATCGCCGTGCGCATCTTCATTACCCAGCCAGGCACGCCCTACGCCGAGACCTGCCTGGCCTACTGCCGCCCGGGCGAAGAAGAGCCCGACGACGTGGCGCTGGAGCTGGAAAAGCTCCGCGTGTTTCTGGAAAAGAACAGCGTCAACTTTCTGGAAGAGGCGGTGGTCGACTTCAACGCCGACCGCATGGGTGGCCAGCTGACCATCAAGGCGCCCAACGCCAAGATGCCCAAGGTCAACGCCGACAGCCCCCTGGCAGACCGCGTCAACTACGTGCTCTACAGCGAGATCAACCCGGGGCTTGCCGCCCACGGCGGCGAGGTTCGCCTGGTCGAGCTGACCGACGACAACGTGGCCGTGCTGTCCTTCGGCGGCGGCTGTCAGGGGTGTGCGGCCGTGGACATCACGCTCAAACACGGCGTCGAGCGCACCCTGCTTGAGCGCATTCCCGAAATGGGCGGTATCCGCGACGTCACCGACCACTCCGATACCACCAACGCTTACTACTAACTTGAGGCCTGGCCATATCGAGCGCTAGCTCGGTAGGCTGAGTCCCACTAAGCTTAGCCCCATTAAGCTTAGCCCCAGTAAGCTTAGTCTCGATATGCTTAGCTCCAAGCCCCGCTTTTCAGCGGGGCTTTTTGCATAAAGCGCTTATCGTTTCTTTGCATCAGACTCGTCGGGCACGACGGCGGGCAGGGTAGCCACCTGCTCTTGCAGCGCCTGGAGGCGCTGGCTCAGCGACGCCTGCCAATCGCATTCGTGTCGGTAGCGCTCGCGCTCCTGCTCCAGGGCGCGCTCCGCTTGGTTCAGCCGCTCTTGCAGGCGCTCCCGCTCGCGGTGGGCCTCTTCTGCGGCTTGTTGCTGGCCCTGGAGTGCCTCTTCCAGCTGCCCATGGCTATGCTGCCACTGGGTTTCGGCTTCCCGAACTGCCTTTAACTCCCTGCCCACTCGGTCGTTCTCCTCACCGGCCTTTTCCAGACGGACCTCAAGCTGCCGCACACGCTTTTGATGCGCCTTGTCGTCGTCGGCGCGTTCCTGGCGTACGCCATCCAGCAGGGCAAGCAGCTTGCCTTCGGTCGCCTCGTTGCGCTGCTGCTCCTCGGCGAGCTGGCGGTCGAACGCCTCGCGCTGCTGCCTGGCCTCATCGCTATGCGCCCGGGCCTGCTGCTCAAGCTTTGCTTCCTGTTCGGCGCTTTCTTCTCTCAGCGCCCGGCACGCCTGCTCTGCGCTGTCGCTGCGCGACTGCAGCTGCTTCTGCTGCGCGCGGCTTTCGGCGAGCTGTGTGCCCAGCCCTTCAATGTGTGCTTCGCGGTGGCGAAGGTGCTCGGCCAGGGCGCTTTCCCGCTGGGCCGCGTTGTCGGCTTCCTGCCGGGCCTTCTGTGCCTCATCACGAGCCGCCTCCACTTCGCGATTGGCTTCCTCTCGATAGTGGGCCAGGCCCTCGTTGGCGACGTCCTGTGCCTGGCGCCACATGTCCGTTGCCAGCGTCACAACGGCTTCGGGAATCTCCCGGGGTGGAGGCGCGTCGCGGTTTTTCTCACGCTCATCGCGCCAGTAGCGGAAGTGCTCGCTGATGGTAGTGAAGCTGCCGGTGCCGAGCACCTCGCGAATGCGCTGCACGCTCGGGTTATCGCCCCGGGCGATCAGCTCATCAATCGCCCGGCGCACGTCGGCGTACTGGATACCGGTGCGTGCCATCTCTCGCCCTCCCTGGTTGTCGTTGGCCGTGGCGCTGCTGTTAAAAGGCCATCTATTTACGAAGCCCATTGTCGATCTCGCGCCGGCAAAAAGCAATTATTACATAATACATATTACGTAATTTTATTTACATTTTGAGCAATAAATTCAAGATTACCCGCCTTATCTTGAATTTTTAAACGCGTAGCGCCAGACTGAGCCTTCCACCTTTCACTAAGGGCCAGCCGCCGCCATGACGGATACGCGCACCAAGCTGGATAATGCGCTCTCCAGCGATCGCTTCATCGACCCTTCAGCGCCGCCGGCCGTATTGGCGCCGGCGCAGAAAAGTAAACGGGTAGGCAAACAAGAGGGCAGCGGCGGCCCGCTGATTCGCGCCTCAAACGACGCCGAGGCCGTGGCCCAGTGGCTCGCGGAATACCGGGACACGCCGCAGACTTGGCGGGCCTACCGGCGGGAAGCCCGGCGCCTGCTGCTGTGGCTTGACGAGAAGGGCACTGGCCTTGGAGACGTTGACCGCGAAGCGCTGCGCCGCTTCGAGGCGTTTTTGGCCGACCCGCCGGCGAGCTGGAGAGGGGCTACGCGGCCCGAAGGGCATCCTGACTGGCGGCCGTTTCGCGGCGCGCTATCTCCCGCCAGCCGTCGCCAGGCGCTGGTAATTTTGCAGGGGCTTTACGGCTGGCTGGTTGAAGCCGGCTGGGTGGCACATAACCCGTTCCGGCTGATGCGCGATAAATCCCGCCGGCTGAACAATCAGGGCGGGCGCATCGAGCGCTATCTGGAAAAGGAGTTGTGGGACTGGTTCTGGCAGTGGCTGAGCCGGCCGCCGGCGGCCGACGCTGCGCCGCGGGCGCGCTTTGAACACGAACGGCTGCGCTTTGTCTTTGGCTTTGCCTATCTGCTGGCCCCCCGCATTGCCGAAATGGCGGCGGCGCGGATGGAAGATTTTTTTACCCGGGAAGGGCGCCTCTGGTGGCGAGTGGTAGGAAAGGGCGGCAAGCTTGCCGAGGTGCCGGTGCCGGACGACTTTATTGCTTGCCTCAAGCAGTGGCGCGGCGCGCTGGGGCTTTCAGCGCTGCCGGCGCACGCCGAAGACACGCCGCTGATCCGCGCGCTGGACGGCCAGCGTGCCGTTGGCGATAACCAGCTATACCGACTGATCCGCCGGGCGTTTACCCAGGGTACCGAGGCGCTGGCAAACGAGGGCGGCTCGGCCGCGACGGTGGAAACCCTGCGCCGGGCGACGCCGCACTGGCTACGCCATACGTCCATCACCCACCAGGCTCAGGCCGGTATCGGGCTGCACTATCTCGCCGAAAGCGCCCGCCACTCCCGGCTGGACACCACCTCGCGCTATCTGCACACCGAGGATGCGCGCTGGCACGCCGAGCAGCAGCGCCACCGCCTGACGCCGGCACCGGATGAAGGCGCTCCCGGCGTTTCACCGGTGCGTTAACGCGTTATAATGCCGATATATTCACCTGACGAAAAAGGACTCGCCATGAGCGCCGAAGAAGCTCAGCAAGAGCTCGTCGAAGAGTTCGAGTTGTTTGACAACTGGATGGACCGCTACCAGTACATTATTGACATGGGCAAACAGCTGCCGGCTTTCCCCGAGACGTGGAAAATCGAGGAGTACAAGATCAAGGGCTGCCAGTCCAACGTCTGGATGAACCACGAAAAGCAGGACGGCCAGCTCACCTTTTACGCCACCTCGGATGCGGCCATTGTGTCGGGGCTGATTGCGGTACTGCTGCGCATTTACAGCGAGCGCAGCCCGGCAGAAATCCGCGCGGCGGAGCCGCATTTTCTTGCCGACCTGGGGCTGGACAAGCACCTTTCGCCCACGCGCAGCAACGGCCTTCACGCCATGCTGCAGCGGATCTTTCAGGTGGCGGAAAAAGAAGCTGCCAGCTGACAACGCTTGAGCGTCGGGGCGGTTTGATGAAAAGGCATCTCACAAGTTGAGGCGGCCGAGCAACAGGTTCGGCCGCTTATATTGTCCACTGCTAGAGCACCATGGCGGCCAGCCACCCCGCTGCCAGCAAGGGCAGATTGAAGTGCAGGAAGGTGGGCACCACGGTATCCCAGATATGGTCGTGCTGCTCATCGGCATTGAGACCGGCGGTTGGCCCCAGAGTAGAGTCGGATGCTGGCGAGCCGGCATCGCCCAAAGCACCCGCAGTACCGATCAAGGCGACCGTCGCTAGCGGCGAAAAACCGTAAGCAATACACAGCGGTACATAGATCACAGCGATAATCGGCACTGTCGAAAAAGACGATCCGATACCCATGGTAATCAATAGCCCGACAAGTAACATTACGATCGCTGCTAGAGCCTGGTTATCGCCAATCAGTGCAGTTGAGCTTTCTACCAGACTGGAGACTTCACCCGTTGCTACCATCACTGCTGCAAATCCCTGGGCGGTGACCATAATGAAGCCAATCAGCGCCATCATGCGTAAGCCGATCACGAAAACGTCATCGACTTCATTCCAACGGAAAAAACCGGAAAGGCTCAAAATGGCAAAGCCGATCAGGCCCGCCAGCAGCATTGAACCCAGCATGAGCTGTGCCACCAATGCGGCCACAATGGCAACCAGGCTGAGGCCGATCTGGCTCATTTTGAGCTCGACCTTCTGGGGTTTCTGGTCAGTGTCGGCGATGGCCCTTGTCTGGTACTCCCGAGGCTTGCGATACGTAATAAAGACCGCTATTACCAAACCTAAAAACATGCCAATTGAGGGAATGAGCATAGCCAGCGGGATAGAGTTTAGCGAAATGGCGAAATCTGACGCCTCTCCTGCCAGGTTGATATTTTCGCCCAGAACATTGCGCTGATATACCGATCCGAAGCCTATCGGAAATAGCATATAGGCTAGGATCAGCCCGCAAGTTAGCGCACAGGCGGCAGCGCGCTGATCCAGTTTCAGACGGTCCATCACTTCCAGAAGCGGCGGTACCAGAATCGGTATAAAGGCTATATGCACAGGGATTAATGTTTCGGCCACGCTGGCACAGAGCAGCAGCATGCCGTAAAGCACGACCTGGGCAAACAGCATATTGGTGGCACTATCTTTAGCGCCAAGGAGGTGAATAATCTTTTCCGATAACAAATGAGTTATCCCGGAACGCGATGGGCGACTGCAAACGCCCCCAGCAGCGCGTAGGAGAGCGCGATGTTGGCGCCATTCCCCAGACCGCCTTCAAAGGTGGACAGTATTTCCGTGGTATCCATCCCAGCGGCAATGCCGCCGACAAAGGTGGCGATAATAAGGGCCATGATGACCGGCACCCGCGACAGGCTCAGGCCCATCATGATGACCACGGCTATGACAATAGAGTTCATGGTTTAATTCTCCGATTTCTTGTTGTATTGGGAACGGTATATAATCGTTGGTAGCAATCAGATAACGCTATTGGCGCAGTGGCAGAAGTGGTTATTTTGACACCCTTTATTGGGTATGATTTTATTCCTGCTATATCCCGTTAAATTTACCTCCCTATACGTTGGGATGTTTGCGAAGTAATTTATTGACATTAACCTATTATGAATAATCGTAACATTTATTTGAAGAATAGTGGCGCTGTGGCAAAAGTATGCAACCCTATAGCGTTAAATCGAATGGTTTATAGCAGCATTGCCGCTATCCAGGCAAATAGTAGCATGCCAAAATTAGCATGAGAAAAAGTAGGGATAACGCTGTCATTAATATGGTTATGCTGCCCATCGGCATTGAGCCCTGCAGTGGCGCCAAGCGTGATGGTGGAAGCAGGAGAGCCTGCATCGCCAAGCGCGGCGGCAGCCCCCAGTAGAGCTATTGTAGCCATTGGGGAAAAACCCAGAGTGATGGCCAATGGTATATAAATTGGTGCAAGAATAGGCACGCTGGCAAAGGAGTCACCAAACCCTATAGTAATAAATAAGCCGACAATCAACATTAGCGCAGCGCCAAGCGCCATATTGCCACCGACCATGTCGGCCGTAGCGGAGACCAATGGGGCAATCTCGTCTGTTGCGCTCAGCACACCGGAGAAGCCGGAGGCAATAGTGATGATGACAGCAATCTGGGCCATCATACGAAGTCCTTCGGTGAAGACATCGTCCTGCTCATTCCAGCGGAAGATGCCAGTGAAGCTGAGGATAATAAATCCTATCATGGCACCTACCATGAGAGAATCGAATTTCAGCTGACAGATCAAGGCCACCGCAAGCGCTAAAAGCGTGGTAACGAGCTGTGTGATTTTTAGCGTTTGCGGTGACTGTTCCACATGAAGGTCTGTCAGTGGGACGGTCTGATAATCCCTTGGCTTTCGATAAGTGTAGAAAACGGCGACAAGCATACCGACTAAAATCCCCATCACCGGTAGGAACATAGCTTTAGGTACCATGCTGGCTGTCGCCGTGAGGTCATAGGCTTGACCGACGTCATTAACGTTCGCCAACAGAATTTCATTCAAATAGATCGCCCCGAAACCGGTAGGTAGCAATAAGTAACTAGCACTGATTGAGCAGGCAAGGACACAGGCCACGGCACGCCGATCGACTTGGAGCCTATTCATCACTCCTAGCAGCGGCGGGATCAGGATGGGAATAAACGCGATATGTACGGGCACCAGGTTCTGTGACATTGCGGAGGCAGTGATAAAGGTCAAGAAGATAATCCACTTCACTCCCTTGTTAGTAGCACCTTCTCTAAGATCAAGTCGTGAAGCAATTTTGTGAGCGAGTATATCCAGTAGACCGCTACGTGCAACTGCGACAGCAAAGGCACCGATCATTACATAGGTGAGTCCCACCTGCGCGCCAATCAATAGGTTATCGTTGAAAGCGGCGATCGCGCTAGTCATGTCCATCCCGCTATGTAAGCCACCGAGTAAGGCGGCTGTGATCAGCGATATAGCAACTGGCACCTGCAATAAACATAGCGTGATCATCAATGCGATCGTCAGAATTACAGCATTTATATGGTAACCAATCGCAAATGCAATTAAATAAATCATGCTGAACATAAGAATACCAGGAATCGCTCTTCGCTTTAAAAGCAAGTCTTTTCTTTCTTCCTGATTTAGAGTTTGTGGCAACGGCATAATAACTGGCCCCTTTTATCAGATCTATTTTATTGTGTCGTTTACGATTCGGTCGCGGGCTATAATATGATTAACGAGTTTCTGTAGTTTATCCGATTTTTGGTGCTGCCTTTTTTGTTTTGTTAGATCATGGCAGCCGCGACCCAGCCAAAGGCACCCAGCGAGATAGCAAAGTGTAAAAAGGCTGGCATCATGGTATCAAAAGAAAAAGGGCACTAGTATTTCCTCAGCGACTAGGCAAGAGTGAGTTAGGCATCAAACCGTTCAGGGTGCGTTTGAGCAAAAGTTCGGTGGCCGCTTCGATATCCGGAGCGAAGAAGCGATCCTGATCGTAATGGGTAACGCGCTCGCGCAGCGTTTGGCGAGCCTGCTCCAGCTTCGGTGAGGTAGATAGACCGCGGCGCATGTCGAGGCCCTGACAGGCGGCCAGCCATTCGACGGCCACAATGCCACGCACGTTGTCGGCCATTTCCCATAGACGTTTGCCCGCGGCCGGCGCCATGGAAACATGGTCTTCCTGGTTGGCCGAGGTTGGCAGGCTATCAACGCTGTGAGGATGAGACAGCGCCTTATTCTCGCTAGCCAGCGTCGCAGCGGTAACCTGAGCGATCATGAAACCGGAGTTGACGCCGCCTTTTTCTACCAGGAACGGCGGCAGCTGCGACATGTGCTTGTCCATCATCAAGGAAATACGCCGCTCGGCCAGCGCACCGATTTCGGCGATGGCCAGCGCCAGGTTGTCGGCGGCCATGGCTACCGGCTCAGCATGGAAGTTGCCGGCAGAGATGATGTCGCCTTCCACAGCAAACACCAGCGGGTTGTCCGATACCGCGTTGGCCTCGACTTCCAGCACCTCGGCGACCTGGCGAATCTGTGTTAGTACCGCACCCATCACCTGAGGCTGACAGCGCAGCGAGTAGGGGTCCTGCACCCGGTCGCAGTCGATATGTGAAGCACTGAACTCGCTGCTCTCACCGAGCAGGTGGCGATAGGCCGCGGCAGCGTCGATCTGGCCGCGCTGGCCGCGAGCCTCATGGATGCGTGGGTCAAAAGGGGCACGCGAGCCCAGCGTCGCCTCGACGGTCAGCGAGCCACTCACCGTGGCGGCGCTGAACAAGTCCTCGGCTTCGAACAGGCCCTTGAGGGCATAGGCGGTAGATACCTGGGTGCCGTTGAGCAGCGCCAGTCCCTCCTTGGGCGCCAGGCGCAGCGGTGTCAGGCCTGCAACTTCCAGCGCCTTGGCCGCGGGAAGCCACTTTCCCTGATGGCGCGCCTCTCCTACGCCCAACAGCAGGGCGCTCATGTGCGCCAGCGGCGCCAGGTCACCCGAAGCACCGGCAGAGCCCTTGAGTGGAATGCGCGGATACACTCCGGCATTGATCAAAGCAATCAGCGCGTCCAGCACCTCGCGGCGAATGCCCGAGAAACCCCGCGCCAGGGCGTTGACCTTGAGCACCATGATCAGCCGCACCAGGGCATCATCGATGGGCGCACCGACGCCGGTAGAATGGGACAGCACCAGCGAACGCTGCAGATCCTCCAGCTCGTCGTCGGCGATGCGGGTCTGGGCCAGCAGGCCGAAGCCGGTGTTGATGCCGTACACCGTGCGGCCTTCTTTCACGACTTGATTGACACGATCCACGCTGCGCTGGATGGCTGCATTGGCGCTGTCCGGCAGACTAACCCGGACAGGCGCCTCGAACATCTGGCGCATCTGCGCCAGAGTCATCTTGCCGGGAGTGATTTCCAGATGATTCATCACTTGTTCTCCTGTGCGTTGATCATCGGCAGGTCGAGGCCGTTCTCCTTGGCGGACTCGATAGCGATGTCGTAGCCCGCATCGGCGTGGCGCATGACACCGGTGCCCGGGTCGTTGCGCAATACTCGGCCGAGTCGCGCATGGGCGTCGTCGGTGCCGTCGCAGACAATCACCACACCGGCGTGCTGGGAGTAGCCCATGCCCACACCGCCACCGTGGTGCAGCGACACCCAGGTGGCGCCGCCGGCGGCATTGAGCAGAGCGTTGAGCAGCGGCCAGTCAGAAACCGCGTCCGTCCCGTCTCGCATCGCCTCGGTCTCGCGGTTGGGACTGGCTACCGAGCCGGAGTCCAGGTGGTCGCGGCCGATGACGACGGGGGCCTTGAGCTCGCCGTTTTTGACCATTTCGTTGAAGGCCTGGCCGAGACGCGCGCGATCCTTAAGACCGACCCAGCAGATACGCGCCGGCAGTCCCTGAAAAGAAATACGCTCCTTGGCCATGTCGAGCCAGTTATGCAGGTGCGGATCGTCGGGAATCAGCTCCTTGACCTTCTGATCGGTCTTGTAGATGTCCTCCGGGTCGCCGGATAGCGCCGCCCAGCGGAAGGGGCCGACGCCCTGACAGAACAGTGGGCGGATATAGGCCGGCACGAAGCCCGGGAAGTCGAAGGCGTTCTCGACGCCTTCTTCCTGAGCCATCTGACGGATGTTGTTACCGTAGTCGAAAGTCGGCACGCCCATTTTCTGAAAGTCGAGCATGGCGCGTACATGCACCGCCATGGACTGCTTGGCGGCCTTGACCACCGCTTCGGGTTCGGTCTTGCCACGCGCGACATAGTCGTCCCAGGTCCAGCCGGAGGGCAGATAGCCGTGCAGCGGATCGTGGGCGCTGGTCTGGTCGGTGACCATATCCGGGCGCACGTCGCGCTTGACCAGCTCCGGCAGCACATCGGCGGCGTTGGCGCACAGGCCGATGGAAACGGCCTTGCCTTCCTGCGTGTATTTCTCGATGCGCTTGAGAGCGTCGTCGAGATCCTCGGCCTGCTCATCCAGATAGCGGGTGCGCAGGCGAAAATCGATGCCCGACTGCCGGCACTCGACGTTCAGCGAGCAGGCGCCGGCCATGCTGGCTGCTAGCGGCTGCGCGCCGCCCATGCCGCCGAGGCCGGCGGTGAGAATCCAGCGGCCCTTGAGCTCGCCATCATAGTGCTGGCGGCCCGCCTCGACGAAGGTTTCGTAGGTGCCCTGGACGATGCCCTGGGAGGCGATGTAGATCCACGAACCGGCGGTCATCTGGCCGTACATCATTAGCCCCTTGCGATCCAGTTCGTTGAAGTGCTCCCAGTTGGCCCAGGCCGGTACCAGGTTGGAGTTAGCGATCAGCACCCGCGGGGCATCCTTGTGGGTCTCGAACACGCCCACCGGCTTGCCGGACTGGATCAACAGAGTTTGATTGTCTTCCAAACGTTGCAGGGTCTCGATGATCTTATCGTAGCACTCCCAGTCCCGGGCGGCGCGGCCGATACCGCCATACACCACCAGGTCTTCGGGGCGCTCGGCCACATCCGGGTGCAGGTTGTTCATCAGCATGCGCATGGGCGCCTCGGTCAGCCAGCTCTTGCAGCTGAGCTCGGTACCGGTAGGGGCGGCAATTTTGCGGCTGGGGTCGTGGCGCTTGTCCTGGATGCTCATCTATCGGTTTCCTTGTGTTGTCAGTCGCTGTAGTGAAATCAGCCGTTCAGTGTCAGCAGATGGACCAATCGCGCCGCCAGCTTGGCGGTACGGTTATCGATGTCGTAATCGGGATTGAGCTCAGCCAAATCGGCCAGACGTAGCTTGCCGCTATCGCGGATTGTTTCGATTAGCGGCTCAAGCAAAGCAAACGAAACCCCGCGGGCGGCAGGAGCACTGACGCCGGGCGCCTCGCAGGCCGGAAAAACGTCGAGATCGATGGTCAGATAGAGGTGGTCGCAGGAGACGATGAAGCGTTCGATATCCTGTATCAGCGTCTCAATGGCCGTGGGCACAAACTCACGATCCTCGCGCACCAGCACCTTGAGCTCGCGGGCGCGCTCGAACAGCGCCCGAGTATTGCTGGCCCGGCTAACGCCCAGGCAGGCATAGTCAAACGGCCAGCCGCGCTGTTCGCACTGCTCGGCAATTTGAGCAAAGGGCGTGCCGGAGGAGCGCACGTGCTGTGGGTCGCGCAGATCGAAATGGGCATCCAGGTTAATGATGCCGACTTTGGGCGCCTCGTTGCCCTGGTTTTCCAGATGGCACGTCAGCCCCTGCCAGCTGCCAAAGGCAATCGCATGGCCGCCGCCCAGCACCACCGGCAGGTGGCCGGCATCAAGCAGTGAAGCAAGGCGCTCGCCAAGCTGCTGCTGGGCCTGCTCCAGGGCATCGCCGTCGCAGATCACATCGCCGGCGTCATAGGCCGGCCCCTGACGATGCCAGGCCTGGGGGGCCAGGGCGCGGCGGAGCGCGGCAGGGCCCTTGGCAGCGCCGACGCGGCCCTGGTTGCGCGCGACACCGGCGTCGCTGGCAAAGCCAAGCAGAGCGCAGCCTGCTGCCGCGTTCTCGGTTAGCGGCTGGACGCGCTGATGCCAGCGCTCGCTGTTGGGCTCGGGGTCGGTGCGACCCTGCCAGATTTTCATATCGATCTCAGCGCTCATTGGATAGCCCCTCTGTCAGCTCCCCGCGATAGAGGCGCTGGGCCAACCGGCCGGGCTGGACGGCATAGGCCAGCTCGGCCGGCGTTTCGATGTTCCAGCGGCACAGGTCGGCCGGCTTTCCGGGAGCAATACGGCCCAGATCGTTAAGCCCCAACGCCTGGCCGCCGTGCGCGGTCATGCCGGCTAGCGCCTCACTTGGCGTCATACGAAACAGCGTACAGGCCAGATTGAGCATCAGCGTGGCTTGAAATAGCGGCGAGGTGCCGGGGTTGGCATCGGTGGCGACGGCCATTGGTACGCCGGCACGGCGCAGGGCGTCGATGGGCGGCGCTTGAGTCTCGCACAGAGTATGAAAGGCGCCGGGTAGGATGACGGCGAGCGTACCGGCCACGCGCATGGCCTCGATGCCGGCCTCGTCGAGATATTCGATGTGATCCGCCGACAGCGCGCCGTGTCGTGCGGCGGCGGCGCTGCCGCCGAGATTGGAAAGCTGTTCCGCGTGGGCCTTGATCGGCAGGCCATGGGCGTTGGCGGCCTCGAAGACGCGCTCGCACTGTGCCACCGAGAAAGCGATTTTTTCGCAGAACACGTCGACCGCATCGGCCAGGCCTTCGGCGACGGCCATCGGAATCATCTCGTTGCATACCAGATCGATATAGCCGTCGCTGCTGTCCTTGAACTCCGGCGGCAGGGCGTGGGCGCCGAGCAGGGTGGTGACAACGCGTATCGGGCGCAGCTCACCCAGCTGCCGCGCTGCGCGCAGCATTTTCATTTCGTGCTCGACGTCCAACCCGTAGCCCGACTTGATCTCTATCGTGGTGACGCCGTCGGCGATCAGCGCATCCAGGCGCGGCAGGGCGCTTGCCACCAGTTCTTCCTCACTTGCCTGACGGGTCGCGTTGACGGTGCTGAGAATGCCGCCGCCGCGGCGTGCAATCTCTTCGTAACTCACGCCCTCCAGGCGTGCTTCGAACTCCTCGGCACGCTTGCCGCCAAACACCAGGTGGGTGTGGCAGTCAATCAGCCCCGGCGTGATGACACCGCCTGACCCCATATCCTCGCCGTTATCGAGCAGGGCGGTATCGGCGCTGGCCATGGGCAGCACATCGGCAATGGTATCGCCCTCGACAATCACGGCATGGAGGCCCTCAAGGGTCCGCTCGCCATCAAAAACGGTGGCATCTCGCCAGACGCGGCGACTTCTATCACTGCTGACCATGGCTGAGCATCCTCTGGTTTACTGAATTTAGCTTGATTATGTATATACAATACAAGCTAGCTGACTTACGCAGCGCATGCCAATATCGGATACTGGTTTTAGTAAAAAAAGTGGATAAGACAGCGCATTATTTTTATTATGTTGTTGAATGTTAACGGTTTTTTTCGAATTTTAGAGAACTAAAAATATTCGTAAATAGACTAAAGTCTAACTTTATGGATGACGCAAAAGGGTCAGAGATAGTGCTATTTTGTGTATATACAAACAGGGAGAGAAGTCCGCTTCCGTTATCTATACCTGCCCCTGTACTGCTCACTGCGGAGCCAGCCAATGTCACCCTCTGACACTTCACAGCCACGACGCTACTCGCGCATTACCGTTATCAAACTGCTGCTGCCCAGCCTACTGGGTATTTTCATCTTCTTCGTGCCGATAACCCTCAGCGGGCATACCACCATTGCACTGGATCATATGGTTACCGGTGCGCGTTCGCTGCTTGGCGAGGGTAGCGGCCTGTATGCCATGGCCATGATTATCGCCGGCGGGTTTTACCCGTTGCTCAGCGGCACTTGGCGTGAAAGCCTGACCAGCGGCGTATTCACCGTACTCAAACTGATCGGCATCCCGGTCGCCGGGATGGCGCTGACAGGCTGGGGACCGGACTTTCTGCATACCCCGGACATGTTGCCGTTTCTGTTTGACAAGCTGGTCATACCGGTAGGGCTGATCGTACCGATCGGCGCTGTCTTTCTCGCGCTGCTGGTCAGCTTTGGCCTGCTTGAGCTGATCGGCGTTCTGGTGCAGCCGGTAATGCGGCCAATCTGGCGCACCCCGGGGCGCAGCGCCATCGATGCGGTCGCCTCCTTTGTCGGCAGCTACTCTATTGGCCTGTTGATCACCAATCGGGTCTACATTGCCGGACACTACTCGGCCCGCGAAGCGGCGATCATCGCGACCGGTTTCTCGACGGTATCGGCGACCTTCATGATTATTGTCGCCAAAACCCTCGACCTGATGAGCGTGTGGAATACTTATTTCTGGCTGACCTTGCTCATTACCTTCGCGGTCACGGCAATCACAGTGCGCCTGCCGCCGCTGGCAACAATGGATGACACAAGCGAAGACGGTGAGCCGGTGGCCGCCAAGGCACCTACGCTTTCAGCAAGCGTGGCGCTGAACTTCAAGGAAGGGCTGCTGATGGCCATCAGCATTCTGCCGTCGATCATGTCGGTAGGGCTTGCCGGCCTGCTGGTGGCCAAATACACGCCGTTTTTCGACTGGGTGGGCTGGCTGTTCTATCCGTTCGTCGCAATCTGGGGTCTGGAGGAAGCACGCCAGCTGGCCCAGGCGTCGGCGGCCGGGCTTGCCGAAATGTTTTTGCCCGCGCTGCTGATGGGCGATGCCGGCTTCGTGGCGCGCTTTGCTGCCGGCGTCATCTCGGTGTCGGGCGTACTGTTCTTTTCGGCGTCGATTCCCTGCATCGTGTCGACGCGTATTCCACTCAGCGTCGGCCGTATCGTCATCGTCTGGTTTATCAGGGTGGCACTCAGCCTGCTGCTGGCCGTGCCGACAGCCATGATAGTAAACGCCATCGGCTAGCAGCGCAGGCGGGACCTGTCCAATGCTTACGAAGGTTCACGAAGTATGCAATGAAGAGCGTAGCTTGTAACGATCACCGGGATGAGTCAGGCGCGCATAGCTGATCAGCTGCTCACCCGACCAGGTGCGTCGTATTAACTGCAAACAGGGTTGTTGGGCATCAATATCTAGCAGAGCAGCTGTTTCCGGATCCACCAGCATTGCCTCGACTACGTGCTCCACGTCGGTGATCGGACAGGCTTCTACCAGAACTTCATTGGGGGTCTGCTGGTGAAAATCAGTCTCCAGATAGCGTGGCGCATGGCGCGGATTTACATAGCGATCCTCAAGCTGAATGGGAATCCCGTTTTCATAATGCAGAATCAGGGTGTGAAACACTCGTGTGCTCAGCCGCACCCCCAGCCGCAGAGATACCTCATCATCGGCGCTTTTCGCTTCGACAATCAGCACGTCGCAGCTGTATTCGTGACCGCGGTTACGCACTTCGTCGGCGATATTGTGTACTTCGACCAGCGAAGACTCGGCCTTGTGATCAGTCACAAAAGTGCCGACTCCCGCCTGACGAACCAGATAACCCTGCTGGACTAGATCATGAATGGCCTTGTTAGCCGTCATGCGGCTGACGCCGAAATCGCGTGCCAACTGCTCTTCGGGAGGAATTTGGTGCTCTGCTGCCCAGTTGCCGCTCTGGATCTTCTCCAGCAGATGCTGTTGAATCTGGAGGTAGAGAGGAAGCGTTTTGCCCATGACGTCTTGGCATTCCTTGCAGTTGGATCGCGTCAGTTTACCTACTGGGTTAAAGAAGGGCATCCTTGAAGCCCCTGCCATGATGATAAACGAGTCAGAAGATGTCAGCAGCTGATGATAAGCGGTTAACAAGTGCTTCTACGGCGCGCAACCGCGACCCGATTCTGGCGGTGCTGCGCGAGCATTTGCCGCCTCGGGCCCGGGTGCTGGAGCTTGCCAGCGGCAGCGGCGAGCACGGCGTCTATTTTGCCCGTGCCATGCCCGGCTGGCAGTGGCAGCCAAGCGACACGGCCGACGAAGCGCTTGCCTCCATTGCGGCCTGGCGCGGTTACGAGAGCCAAGAAGGGCGGGGCGCCAACCTGTTGGCGCCGGTAGCGCTGGACGTCACCGCCCGCTGGCCTGAACAGTGGCAGGGCACCGCGTTCGACGCCGTTGTCGCCCTCAACCTGATCCATATCTCGCCCTGGAACGTAACGTCGGCGCTGATGCGCCGGGCCGGCGAGCACCTCACGAATAGCGGCGTGCTGTTTCTTTACGGCCCCTATCGGCGCGGCGGCCGGCATACGGCGGCCAGCAACGAGGCGTTCGATCAGAATCTGCAGGCGCGGAATCCGGCCTGGGGCGTACGTGACCTGGAAAGCGTCGAGGCGGAGGCGGCGGCCAACGGCCTGGTGCTTGCAGACGTCGTGGAAATGCCGGCCAATAACCTCAGCGTGATCTTTCGTCGCCGTGCCGGCTAGGCGCGCTACTCATCGGGGTTACGCGGGCGGAAATTATCGTCAAGCTCGGGGTCTTCCCGGCAGAGGGTTTCGCTGGGGCCGCCGGGTACCGGGTCAATCCCACCATCGCTGCCCGGGTGGCAGCGGCCCATACGTTTGACCGCCATGGCGCCGCCTTTTAACGGGCCGTGCACCTGCAGTGCTTCTACCGTATAGGCGCTGCAGCTGGGCCAGAAACGACAGCGCGGCCCCAGCACCGGGCTTATCACCCACTGATACACTCGCACCAGCCCAACCAATACCGCCGTCAGGCAGCGTTGCAGCAGGCGTATCACGCCTTGCCCCCGTAAAGGCGTGCCGGGTCGACCAGCGGGGCGCGCGTAATTTGCGGCTGCGCGGTGACGTCAAGATAAAAACAGCTGCGCCGGCCGCTGTGGCAAGCGGCCCCGGTTTGCTCGACCTGCACCAGCAGGGTGTCGCCGTCGCAGTCAAGGAAAGCGGCCCTGAGCCGCTGCTGCTGGCCGGAGGACTCGCCCTTGCGCCAGAGCTTGCCCCGGGAGCGGGAGAAATAGCATACGCGCCCGGTGCGCAGGGTTTCCTCCAGCGCCTCGCGGTTCATCCACGCCATCATCAGCACCTCGCCGCTGTCGTGCTGCTGGGCGATGGCAGGAATCAGCCCGTCGGCGTTAAAGCGCACCGCGCGCAAAACGTCAGCGGCGGCGGGCAGGGTATCGTCGGGGAGGGCGCTTTCCAGGCGTTTGAACAACGTGCTCATGGGCTCGCGTGCAATGTCTGACATGGTGGACTCACTCCGGGCGGGACGCAGGGGGGCGGGGTGACGCCAGGCAGGGCGCGCACAGCCCGATCAGCTCGATGGTCTGGTGCTCTACCCGAAACCCCTCGCGGCCGGCGCGGCGTGCCAGCTGCCGGCTGATATCGTCAAAGTGGATTTCTTCCACGTGCCCGCAGGCCCGGCAGATCAACAGCTGAAACCCGTGAGCATGCTCGGGGCAGGCGCAGGCCACGTAGGCATTTTGCGACTCGATGCGGTGGGCAAGCCCCTGCTGAATCAAGAATTCAAGCGCGCGATAAACGGTCGGCGGGCGCGCAGCGGCATGCTCGGCCGACAGCTGCTCAAGCAGGTCATAGGCTTTCAGGCCACCGCTATTGCGCGCAATCAGCTCGAACACGCGCCGGCGTATCGGAGTAAAGCGCGCGCCGCGGGCCCGGCAGCGGGCATCGGCTTGCTGCAGCAGGGTGTGTAGCTGATTCATAGGCGGCTCAGCGGAAAAAACGGCTACGCATCAATCAGTTCGGCAGGCTCGACAAGCTCGCTTCGCCGAGCAAAATGCCGCTGGGCGAAGGCCACGCGCTCGGCAGATGGCACGTTGTCGGGCTGGCTTTCGACCAGGTCGAGGCGGCGGCGCAGCCCTTCACCGTTGGTCATCTGAATGGCAAGCCCGGGGCGGGCATTAAGCTCCAGAAGCATCGGCCCGTGCTCGCGGTCAAGTACCATATCGGTCCCCAGGTAGCCAAGGCCGGTCATTTCGTAGCAGTTCGCCGCCAGATTGAGCAGAGTATCCCACTGGGGGACAATCAGACTCGCCAGGCCTTGCCCGGTATCCGGATGGCGCTGGCAGGGGCGGTCGAACTGCACGCCGCGCAGCGCGTGGCCGCTGGCGATATCGATGCCCACGCCAACCGCGCCCTGGTGCAGGTTGGCCTTGCCGTCCGAGGCGGCGGTGGAAAGCCGCATCATCGCCATGACCGGATAGCCCTTGAACACGATGACGCGGATATCCGGCACGCCTTCATAGGTATAGGCCATCAGGCTATCTTCAAAGTTGATCAGCGTTTCGACCACGGCCACGTCCGGTGAGCCACCGAGGGAGTAGAGCCCGGAGAGGATATTGGATACGTGCCGTTCGATATCGGTCAGCGAAAGCTCCGCCCCGCTGGGCTTGAAATAGCCGTCGTGGTCGGACTTGTCCACGACCAGGATACCCTTGCCGCCGCTGCCCTTGGCCGGCTTGATCACAAACCCCGGATGCCCCTTGAGCATGGTACCAATACGCTTGATCCCAAACTGCGTGGTCACCGTGCCGATCAGCGCCGGCGTGGTGATGTGATAAGTCTGGGCCAGCAACTTGGTCTGCAGCTTGTCGTCCACCAGCGGATACAGCCGGCGGTCGTTATAGCGGCCGATATAGTAAATATTGCGCCGGTTCATGCCGATAATGCCCTTCGCTTTCAGGCGCGAAGGGCGGGTCCAGTCCTTTAGCCAGCTCATAACCCGGACTCGTCATCGGTAATGGGCTTGAAGCGGCGCAGCTCGAGCAGCCGATAGCCGGTGTAGTTACCCAGCAGCAGTATCAGTGCCATCAGAATCAGCTGTACGCCCAGAAAGTTAAAGGTAATGTGGCGCACTAAGGGGTTGTTCATGGCCAGATAGACGATTACCGCGGTCATCAGGCTGCCGCCGCCCTGAATCAGCACCTCTTTGGGGCCTTCTTCCTCCCAGAGGATCGACATCCGCTCGATGGTCCAGGAAAGGATAATCATGGGGAAGAAGGTAATGGTCAGGCCGGCGTTGAGCCCCATGCGGTAGGCAATCACCGAGAATATCGAAATGATCGCAATAACGGTAATAATCACCGCCGACACTCGGGCGACCAGCAACAGATTCAAATATGATAAATAGTTACGTATCACCAGCCCCACAGCGACGACCAGCAGAAAACCCAGCAGGCCGGTGAGCAGCGACGTCTGGATAAAGGCCAGGGCAATCAGCACCGGCATGAAGGTCCCCGAGGTCTTGATACCCACCAGCACGCGCAGGAATACGACCACCAGCGCGCCAATGGGTAACAGCAGAATGGTCTGAAAAAGCGCCTGCTCTCCCAGCGGCAAGCTGTGAATCGAGAAGTTCAGCAGGGTGTCGTCGGAATGATGGTTGCGCACCGCGGCGGCGGCCGGCTGGGAGTGGGTCAGCATGGAGAAGGTCACGCGCGAATCGCTTCCGCCCTGCAGTTCAAGCACCGCCTGACCGCCAATTTCCCACAGCAGCAGGTTCTCCGGCTTGCCCTGCTCGCCGGTCACCGGATTGAACAGCCACCATTGCTTTTCGTCGTCGCTATAGACCTGTATCCAACTGCTCAGAGTCTGCCGACGGCGTCCGTCCTCGAGTTCAAGCCCGCTGACCACCCGTGCCTTGACGTCGGCCTGGTTTAAAAGACGCACGATCAGCTCGGTAGCGTCGAACTGGGTCAGCAGCAGGCGGGCGTTTTCTCCCTGCTGCTCGCCGCTGATGTCACGCATCAGCTCCCGGGCAAAGGTGGCGTTATCGGCGCTGCGCGCCCAGGCGCGCTCGATCACCTGGCTTGCCGCGGTATCGTAAGGGCGCTCCCAGGTAGTGGCGGACGAAAGCTCCGGCGGCGGCGGCCCCTTGGCTCTCGACTCGGGCGCCACCAGCAGCTGCACCGAATAATACAGCTGCTGCTCGCCCTCGGCATCGCGCGTTGTCCACTCGGCGCGCCGGCCCTGCTCGTCGGCGGCATAGGCCAGGCCGTAGCCCGAAGACGCCGTGTTTTCGGTCAGCACGCGAAATCCTTGCTGCTGCGAGGGCAGGGCGAAATTCACCGCTACCGGGCCGTCGTCGGCGTTGTAGGTCACCACCGCTTCCACTTCCCAGACCTGGCGCTGCTCGCCGGGCAGCCAGGGGATCTCGAACTGCAGATGGCGATGGGCCGTCATGGCAATGCCGACAATCAGCAAAAACCCGACGATCAGGTAAAACGGTAGCCGTGACATGCAAAAAATCCTTATGGGGCAAAAGCGGCGGCAGGGAGGGGCGCCGGGCGTTACTCGTCGTCGTCAACGTCGTCATCGTCGTCGGGCGTTTCATAGGAAGGGCGCTCGTGGACATAGCGCTGGGCGACGTCGACCAGTGCAATATCCAGCAGGAACCGTCGTCCCAGCAGCACCGGATAGTCCAGGTGGGAGCGGTCGTTGAGAGTGAATTCCACCTTCTGGCGGATTGGGCCCAGCGTCATGAGCAGCGAAATCACCGGACGCGAGGCTTCGCCGGTGGCCTGGATGATACGCACCCGGCGCTCAACCGGCGCTTCGACCCACTCGTCGCGGCGCGCTTCGACCACTTCGTCATCGTCTTTCAACGACAGCTTGAAGCGCACCCAGTCGTCACCGTCGCGCTCAAAGTCGGTAATTTCCCGGACTGAAAGCGACGACGTCTTGGCGCCGGAATCAATGCGCGCCTTGAGATACGTCTCAAGCTTGGGCAGGCCGACCCATTCGCTGCGGCCCACCAGCGTCTTGGTGCTCAGCAGGCTGTCGGCTTCGCAGGCCTTGCGGATTACCTGAGGCTCGCTTTCCTGGCGGGCCTGCAGCGCCGCCACGTCGCCGCGCAGGCGGCGCAGAAGGCCGCCGAGCTCGCGCACGTCGGCGGTCATTTCCTGGCGCGAGTCAAGCTGATCCTGCCGCATGGCGGAGGTATCGCACTGGCGGGCAATACGGCTTTCCAGCTCACCCATGCGCATCCGGAAGTCCGGTTCGGTCAGCGGAGCAGGCGAGGATGTTTCGTGTGGTGTCATGGAACAACCGACCAGCACGAGCGAGAACATCGCTAGCCCAACAAAACCGTAACGCATAGTGAACGTATCCTGAAGCCGTAGAGAAAGGGAATGATAAAGACAATGCGGTGGAGTTGTCCATCGGTGCAGACAGAGGGCACATCGTTTCGCTCAGCGACTACACCCGTCTTGAATAAGGGTCTACGCTTTATATACAGCGGCTTCTGAGGTATTCGGCGGAGACATGCCGTTTTGTCTCGCCATTGACGGCAAGCACTTTACGCAAAAGGGCGTCAGGGGGGGGACCATGGAACAGCGTAACATCTTCGTCGTGGGGCTTAATACCTTCAACCGTGAGCGCCTTGAGCAGCTGCGGGGCGCCAGGAACTATCGCTTTCACGGCGTCATCGCACCCGAGGAGGTCTACGAGACGGATTTTTTCCCCATCGAGGACATGCTCAACCGGGCAGAGGCTCAGCTGCGGTCATTTGACGGGTCCGTCGATGCTATCGCGGGGTATATGGATTTTCCTGTCTCGACCATGCTGCCGCTCTTATGCGAGCGCTTCGGGACCCGCTCCACCAGCCTCGAAAGCCTACTCAAATGCGAGCACAAGTATTGGAGCCGCCTGGCCCAGCGCGAGGTGATCGGCAACTACA
Source organism: Halomonas garicola (assembly GCF_031935715.1). Taxonomy (GTDB): domain Bacteria; phylum Pseudomonadota; class Gammaproteobacteria; order Pseudomonadales; family Halomonadaceae; genus Vreelandella; species Vreelandella garicola. Next base: position 95,639 of record NZ_JASSZF010000002.1, read on the forward strand.
TCCCGCGCTTTACCGCTTTCGATCCCTTCGATGACAGGGCGCTGTCGCATATCGGCGAGGAGGGGCTGTGCTATCCCTTTTTCGTCAAGCCGATCAAATCCTCCGGCTCGCGGCTGGGCTTTCGCATCGACAAACCCGAAGACTTCACCGCCGCGGTGAAGCGCCTGCGCGACAATATCGGTCTGATTTCCGGGCCATTCAACTATGTGCTCGACCAGGCCAACCTACCCCGGGCAGTGCGCGACGTCGATGGCGGACATTGCATGGCCGAGGAGATCATTGGGGGCTGGCAGTGTACCGTCGAGGGCTATGTCTACCAGGGCAAGGTTGTCCCCTACGGCATCGTCGATTCGATTCGCTATCCCCGAGTCTTGAGCTTCTTCTGTTACCGCTACCCCTCGCGCCTGCCGGCGTCCATCCAGGACAAGATGCGCGAGCTGACCGCTACCATCATGCCCCATATCGGCTACGACAATGCCGCCTTCAATATCGAGTATTTCTGGGATGAGGTGCAGAACTGCATCTGGCTGCTGGAAATCAATGCCCGCATCTCCCAGTCGCACTGCGATCTGTTTGAGAAGGTCGATGGGATCAGTAACCAGCAGGTTACTGTCGACCTTGTCTTGGGCAAACTGCCCGATATGCCATCGCGCCATGGCGAGTTCGCCGTGGCAGGGAAATTCTTCTACCGGGTGTTCTTCGTCGATGCCGTGGTGACCCGGGTGCCCAGCGAGGCGGAAATCGCGGCCTTGCAGGAAGAATACCCGGGGACCCTTATCGCGTTGCAGGTCGAGGTCGGTGTGCAACTCTCCACGGTGCTGGAGCAGGATAGCTACAGCTTTGCCCTGGCCTATATCTGGATGGGGGCAGATAGCGACGAGACGCTCGAGGACAACTATCGGCGCCTGGCCGACCGGCTGCACTTCGAGTTCGCAGACATCGTGGAACAGGAAAAGCGCTTTACGCAACACTGACCAAGAAACGCTTCACCGAAAACCAGCACCCGGGAGACATCCGCTTATGCATATCGTCAGCGACTTTCCTCGCCAAATTCAAGAGGAAGAAACCTGGATCACCCTGGCGGATGGCTGCCGTCTGGGCGTACGCATCTGGCGGCCGGTGGATGCGGAACGCCATCCGGTGCCGGCGATTCTCGAATACCTGCCTTACAGCAAGCGCGACCACACGGCGCTGCGCGATGCTCAGATGCACCCTTACTGGGCGGGCCACGGCTATGCCGGGGTGCGCGTGGACCTTCGCGGCAGCGGCGAGTCGGATGGGGTGCTGACGGACGAATACTTGCCGCAAGAACAAGAAGATGGCGTCGAGATTCTGCGCTGGCTGGGCGAGCAACCCTGGTGTACCGGCAATGTCGGCATGGTGGGCATCTCCTGGGGAGGCTTCAACGGTTTGCAGATCGCCGCGCTGCAGCCGCCGGAGCTAAAAGCGGTGATTACCCTGTGTTCCACGGATGATCGTTACGCTGACGACATTCACCATATGGGCGGCTGCCTGCTCGGCGACAACCTGTCCTGGGCGTCGACTATGTTCGATGGCAACGCCTCTCCGCCGGACCCGGCGCTGGTGGGCGAGCGCTGGCGCGACATGTGGCTCGAGCGTCTCGAAGGCAGCGGTTTGTGGCTGATCAAATGGCTCGAGCATCAGCGCCGCGACGCGTACTGGAAGCATGGTTCAGTGTGCGAGGACTTCTCGCGCATTCAGTGCCCGGTGTATGCCATCAGCGGATGGGCCGATGGTTACTGCAACGCCGTATTTCATCTGCTCGCCGGGCTTGACGTGCCGCGCAAGGGGCTGGTGGGTCCCTGGGCGCACAAGTACCCGCACCTGGGCGTGCCCGGGCCGGCTATCGGTTTTTTACAGGAGTCATTGCGCTGGTGGGACAAGTGGCTGAAGGGCGAGGAGACCGGCATCATGGACGAGCCGATGCTGCGGGTCTGGATGCAGGACTCGGTGCCGCCCTCGGCACGCTACGACACGCGCCCGGGTCGCTGGGTGAGCGAGCCGACCTGGCCATCGCCGCGTATCGCGACGCACACGCTGCGCCTGACCGATGGCCATGGTCTCGAGCCCGAGTCGCCTGACTCGCCGCCCCTGGCACCCGCCGATGAAGCGCTGTTAGCGATTAGCTCGCCGCTCTCCGTGGGCCTGTATGCCGGCAAGTGGTGCTCCTACAATGCGCCGCCGGATCTGCCCCATGACCAGCGTGACGAGGACGGCGGTTCGCTTATTTTCCAGACGTTACGGTTGAAAGAGGCCATCGAGATTTGCGGCCAGCCCGAGGTCGAGCTCGATATCGAAGCCGATCAGCCGGTCGCCATGGTGGCGCTGCGTCTATCCAATATCGCCATGGATGACAAGGCAACCCGGGTCTCCTACGGACTGCTTAACCTGACACATCGTGACAGCGATGAGTTTCCCGAACCGCTGACGCCGGGCAAGCGCTACCGCGTACGCATCAAACTCAAGCACATCGCCCAGCAGTTTGCCGCGGGGCATGCCATTCGTCTGTCGCTATCCACCAGTTACTGGCCCCTGGCCTGGCCGTCACCGAAGCCGGTCAAGCTGACGATCAACCCCGCTGCCAGCTATTTGCGGCTCCCTTGTCGCCAACCGCAGCCCAGTGAGGAGGCATCACTGCACGCCTTCGGCGAACCCGAAGGGGCGCCGCCGCTAGCGCGGACTCTCACCCGGCCAAGCCAGGAAGAATGGCGAGTGATTCGCGACCTGGCCAGCGACAATAACTTTCTCGAGGTCATCAACGATGAGGGCAGCTATCGCCTGGACGATATCGACCTCACCGTCGCCGCCCAGGTAGTCGAGCGCTATCGCTATTCCTATGACCACTACGACAGCCTGAGCGGCTGGACCGAATGGCAGCGCACCTTCCAGCGTGGCGACTGGAAAGTGCGGACCGTGACACGCACACTGATGACGGCCGACGCCGAAAATTTTCATCTGCATGCGACGCTGGACGCCTACGAAGGGGAGAATCGTATCTTTTCCAAGATCTGGGATGAACAGATCCCGCGAGATCTGGTTTAAGCGGTATGGGCGAGAAGCCTGGGGACGTATGAAAGACACTGCAGCGCGGTCACTCCGCGGACTTATGGTGCAGTATTTAACATAATATATATTATGCGAACTTATGGCACCTACCATGCCATGACCAAGCGCGCCGTCTTCTAATATCGGATACACGAAAGCCCCGCCGAAGCGAGGCTTTCGGTTGCCGGCAGACAACGGCCGGCGCCTACCGTCAGGCAGCGTTGGCGATAATTATTCGCCGGCCGGCGCGTAAGAGCCGTCTTCGCGGTGATTCTCGTTGCCCGTCAGCCCCGGTGTGAACACACAGGCCAGGTGCATGGTCTTGGAAGCGCGCAGCAGGTGCTCGTCGTGCTGGTCGAGGATATAGATATCGCCCGGCTTGATCGGCCAGATCTTGCCGTCGGCCAGGGTTTCCACCTCGCCTTCGCCTTCCATGCAGTACACGGCCTCGAAGTGATGCTTGTAGTGGATATGGGTTTCGGTGCCCTCGAAAATGCGCGTGATATGAAACGAGCAGTGACCGCCGTCGTCGGCCAGCGACAGGCGCGTGCTGTCCCAGTTGCCGTTTGCCGCGGTTACCTTGCGGTCTGTCTTGCGGGCTTCTTCAAGATTGCGAACGATCATAAGATGAGCTCCAAAAAAAACGGCCCGCTACCGGGCCGCTGGCAGAATGTTGAGACTAGGTGTGCCTGGAAAGTCATTGCGCTGTTAATCGCCACCTCGTGAAAATTAACAGGCAAATGAATAATAGCAGCGTTAGCTGCCGATCACCTCTTTCACCGCGGTTTCGAGGATGGAAAGGCCTTTCTCCAGCTCTTCGTCGGTAATGGTCAGGGGGCACAGGCACTTGACCACTTCGCCATCCTGGCCGCTGGTTTCGATGATCAAGCCGTGCTCGAACGCCTTGCCGGAGATCTTGTCGGCAATGTCACCGGACTCCACGTCGATACCGCGCATCAGGCCACGACCGCGCTCGCTCGCCGGCATGCCGGCGTCGGTCAGCTGGGAGGCCAGCTTCTGGAAGCGCTCTTCGACGATCTTGCCCTTGCGCTGCACGTCCTTTTCCAGGGTGTCGTCGGACCAGTACTGCTTGATCGCCGCCGCTGCGGTGATCATGGCCAGGTTGAAGCCGCGGAAGGTACCGTTGTACTGGCCGGGCTCCCACTGGTCGAGCTCCGGGCGCATGAGAACGTGGGAGAACGGCAGGCCAAAGCCTGACAGCGACTTGGAGTTGAGAACCATGTCGGGCACTACGCCTGCGTGCTCAAAGCTGAAGAACTTGCCGGTACGGCCGCAGCCGGCCTGGATGTCGTCGATGATCAGCAGGATGTCATTATCGTGGCAAATGCCTTCGAGGCGCTTGAGCCACTCGAGGCCGGAAACGTTGATACCGCCCTCGCCCTGTACGGTCTCGACAATGGCCGCCGCCGGCAGGTCGAGGCCGCCGGACTTGTCGCCGAGCAGCTTCTCAAAGTAGTCCAGCGTGTCGATGGCGTCGCCCATGTAGCCGTCGTACGGCACGAAGCTTCCGCCTACCGTGGGTACGCCGCCGGTATTTTCGCGGAATTTGCGGTTACCCGTGGGAGCCAGCGCGCCCATGGTGACGCCGTGGAAGCCGTTGGTGAACGCCACAATGTTGTGACGCTGCTTGACCTTGCGCGCCAGACGAATGGCCGCTTCCGTCGCGTTGGTGCCGGTGGGCCCCGGCAGCTGGATCTTGTAGTCCAGATTGCGCGGCTTGAGGATCAGCTCCTCGAGGGCTTCAAAGTAGTCGCGCTTGGCCGACGTCCACATATCGAGGCCGTGCACGACGCCGTCGGTGGCTAGATAGTCCACCAGCGCCTTTTTCAGGTCCGGGTTGTTGTGGCCGTAGTTGAGCGTGCCTGCCCCGGCCAGAAAGTCGATGTATTCGCGGCCGTTTTCATCGGTCAGGCGTGCGCCCTGGGCCTTGCTGAAAACCACCGGGAAAGAGCGTGAATAGGTGCGAACATTCGATTCCATGCGTTCAAACGTCTGGGTCTGCATGAGCGATCTCCTTTTTGGATCGTGTTCCGGACAATAAACAGGATGATGCAAAACGGGTTATGCAAAACGAGTTATGCAAAACAGAGTTAGCGGCTGCCACTGCCGACAAGCCCCACCGCCCCGGGATCAGGCCAAAAGCGCCCGACCCGACAGGTTGAACGGGGTCATGTCTGAATGGCATCCGTTTGGAAAGGACCGATGCGTACAAGGTTTTCCGGATCGTGCTCGCCTCCCAACTGCTCGGTCGAAAAGTATTCACGACTGTTCAGCGGCGTCTGCCAGCGTGCTGCCAAGCGACGGAACAGCCCCCAGGATGCCATGTTATCCGGGGTGATAGTGGTTTCGAGGTGATGTACGTCTTCAAGCTCCGGACGCGTCATGATGGCCTCTACCAGACGGCGAGCCAAGCCCGTTCCCCGGGCCTTTTCGCCAACGGCAACCTGCCAGAGAAAGAACGTGTCCGGGGCGTTATCCTTGACGTAACCGGAAACGAAGCCCACTACCTCACCTTCTTCATTGGTCGCTACTGCACAGGTATCACGAAATTGAGTAGCAAGCAAAAGGTAGGCATAGCCGGAGTTAACATCCAGCGGCGGGCAGGACTTGATCAGCTCATAAATCCCCCAGCCGTCTGCCGCGTTGGGCTTGCGGATAAACAGCGGCATTTCCGCCCGGCCCACCACGGCATCGGCAACGGTGGGCTTCACAAGATCGGCGGAGGGCGTAAAGGGCTGTATTGGTTTATTCATGTAGTTACTTCGCTGTTGCGATGTCGAGTCAATGATAACAGTCGCTTGTGGTGAGTTCAAAAGCGCTATTATTCACCACGACCTTTTCCATAATTTTATTTTATAGCTTGCCGCGACGTTTTATCGCCCTGCCGTCTCAGCGACGGCTCAGCGTACGCAGCGTGACAAACTCTTCGGCGCTGGTGGGATGAATGCCCACGGTGCGATCGAAGTCGGCCTTGGTCAGGCCGGCGCCCACGGCGATGGCGATGCCCTGGATCAGCTCGCCGGCATCCTCGCCCACCATGTGGGCCCCGACGACCACGTCGCTGGCATCGTCGACCACCAGTTTCATCAGCGTGCGCTCGCCGCTCCCCGAGAGCGTGTGCTTCATGGCCCTGAAATCCGTGGAATACACGCGAATATTGTCGTTGGCGTCTCGCGCCGCCTCTTCCGAAAGGCCCACGGTGGCGATATTGGGATGGCAGAATACCGCCGTGGGAATGGTCGAGTAGTCCAGCGGCGGCGGCGTTTCGCTCTTGAAGTGAATATCCACCAGCTGCATAGCCTCCGCCAGCGCCACCGGCGTAAGCTCCGGCGTATCGATCAAGTCGCCCAGGGCCAGAATCGAGGGCACGGCGGTTTCAAACCGCTCGTTGACCGGCACCTTGCCCTGGGCGTCGGGGGTAATGCCCAGGGTATCGAGCCCCAGCCCCTCGATATTGGCGTGGCGGCCGGTGGCGGCAAGCACCGTGTCTACCTCGAGCACCTCGCCGTCGGTGAGCGTCACGCGGTAGCCGCCGCTGCCCTTCTCGATCTGAACGATATTGACGTTGAAGTGCAGCTGGACGTCCTTACGCTGCATTTCGTCCCGGGTGAATTCGCGCACTTCGTGGTCAAAACCGCGTAGAAACAAATCCCGCCGGTAGATCAGGTGCGTGTCGCTGCCAAGCCCGCTGAAAATACTGGCAAACTCCACGGCGATATAGCCCCCGCCCAGCACCAGGAAGCGCTCGGGAAAGGTGTCCAGATCAAAGACCTGATTGGAATCGACGACGTATTCGCAGCCGGGGAAGTCCGGCACCCAGGGCCAGCCGCCGGTCGCTACGAGGATCTTCGCCGCGGTCACGCGCTGCTCGCCCTGATCGCTGACCAGCATGACCGTATGCGCATCGACTACCGTGGCCCGGGCGTTGAACAGGGCCACGCCGGCGTTTTCCAGCAGGCGCTGATAGATGCCGTTCAGCCGCTTGATCTCGCCTTTCTTGTTCTCCCGCAGGGTGGGCCAATCAAAGCGCGCCGGCGTATCGAGCTCCCAGCCAAAGCCCGCCGCATCGTCGAAGCTGTCGTGGAAGTTCGCGGCGTAGGAATACAGTTTTTTGGGCACGCAGCCAACGTTGACACAGGTACCGCCCAGGTAGCGGTCTTCGGCGATACCTACGCTCGCCCCTTCCGCCGCGGCCATGCGCGCGGCGCGCACGCCGCCGGAGCCGGCGCCGATAACAAAAAGATCATACTCATAGGATGCTGCGTCTGCCATTATATGCTCCTGTGCGATGGCACTTGTCGATACTTTCTGCTGGTCGACACCAGCGACCGTACCGGCGTTTATGCTGCCGCTACGCTAGCAGCGTATGCCGGGAACGTCACGGGGTATTCCGGGCGCCAGGCCCGCCCTCTGCTGCCGTTCTATCATTTTTGCTACCTACCGAGACTATTAGCCGAGATTCTCATGCCAGACTCGTTGAACCACCTTCTGGACAACAACCGCGAATGGGCCGAGCACATCTGCGAGGAAGACCCCGATTACTTTGCCCGCCTGTCCCGCCAGCAAAATCCCGATTACATGTGGATCGGCTGTTCGGACAGCCGCGTACCGGCCAACCAGATCATCGCCCTGCCGCCGGGGGAAGTGTTTGTCCACCGCAACGTGGCCAACCTGCTCAACCACACCGACATGAACGCGCTTTCCGTGGTCCAGTACGCCGTGGACGTGCTCAACGTCAAGCACATCCTCATCGTCGGCCACTACGGCTGCGGCGGCATCAAGGCCGCTATCGAGGGCGGCGAGTGCGGCATGGTGGATTACTGGCTGCACTCGGTGCGCGAGCTTTATAACCGCCACCGCGACTCCCTCGACCACCTGCCGATGAGCGAACAGGTGGATCGCATGTGCGAGCTCAACGTCAAGGCCCAGGTCAACAGCCTGTGCCGCACCAAGATCCTCCAGCGCGCCTGGCAGCGCGGCGAGGAAGTGGCGGTTCACGGCTGGGTTTACGGGCTCAGCGACGGCCGAGTGAAAAACCTCAACTGCACCGTCTCCGGGCTCGATCAGGTAGAGACCCTCTACCGCATCGATCGCCTGGCGCCGAGCGACTGAGCCGGCCGCTACCCGCTACGCCACCGGGCAGCTGACGCCGGTGCCTTTCAGGCCGCAGTAGCCGCCCGGGTTTTTCGCCAGATACTGCTGGTGATAGCCCTCGGCGTAGTAAAAGTACTCCAGCGGGCGGATCTCGGTGGTTACGTCGCCGCGCCCCGCCTGCTCAAGGGAGGCCTGAAACGCCGCGGCGCTCTGCTCGGCCGCGGCCCGCTGGGCCTCGGTGGTCGTCAGAATGAGCGAGCGATAATGGGGGCCGATGTCGTTGCCCTGGCGGTTGCCCTGGGTCGGATCGTGGTTTTCCCAGAACGTTTTGAGCAGCGTCCCGATACCGAAGACCGCGGGGTCATACACCACCTGCACCGTTTCGGCGTGGCCGGTGCGTCCGGTGCAGGTTTCTTCGTAGGTCGGGTTGGGCGTCTGCCCCCCGGCATAGCCCGCCGCCGTGACGAACACCCCGGGCAGCTCCCAGAAAAGCTGCTCTACGCCCCAGAAACAACCCATGCCCACCACGATGACTCCGTGCCCTTCGGGGAACGGCGGGTGCAGCGGCGCGCCGCTGACGGCGTGGGTTTCGCTGGTGCTGATCGGCGTTTCGCGCCCGGTAAGCGCGCCGGAAAATAGCGTCATACTGTCTTTCCTCCGTCTTCTAAAGGCTTACTCTCACGTCTGACTCCTGCTCGGGCGCCGATGTTCAATTGTCGTCCTCAAGCACCCGAGGATTGCCCTTGCGGCTGAACTGGTAGATCAGATCCACCGCCTGGCTGGTGCCGGACACCGCCTGCAGGTACAGATCCCGCCACAGGGTGTAGCGCAGCGTGAGCTCGGCAATGGGCGAGAAAATACCCACGCCATAGCTGACCCGCAGCCTGTCGCTCAGCTGACCGCTAACCGCCACCTGGCTGTCGTCCCCGGCACCGGTGGTATCAAGGGTCAAATCCTCGATGCCGAAGGCTTCGCCCACCGAGCCCACCGCGCCGCCGGCGCGGCCAAGCGACATGCCGATCAGCGCGGTGGTCAGGGCGCTGTCCAGGCCGCCACCGGAGGCATCCGGCGCGCGGCCGCGCAGCAGGTACGACAGCGCCCGGGTTTCGTCCATGGCCGGCTCCGAGAAGATGGCGATATTGGGCTCGGCGGCAATCCCTGTCACCCGCACCCCGGCGATCACATCGTCTTCGGTCACCTCGGGGTTGCGAATCGCTTCGAAATCCAGCGACGGCAGCCCCGGCGGGCCGCTGAAGTAGATTTTACCCCGGCGGATCAGCAGGTCCTGGCCGAACGCCTTGAAGCGGCCGTCTTCCAGGTTGACGTCGCCAAAGAGCTGCAGCCCGCCGCTGTCCTGGCGCACCTCCAGCGAACCGGCAAGGCCGGACTCCAGCCCGTAGGCGGAGATCTCCATATCGCCGCCCAGGGTAACGGTCAGGTGCACGTCCATAGCCATACCGGCGCTTTCCAGCTCGTCGGCGGCGCTGGGCGCGTCGGGGTTGCGGCGACGCTGCCGGGCTGCACGCTCGGCTTCCTTGTCCTCGCGCTCGGTAATGATGACTTCGTCGGCGCTTGGGGCCGTGGCCGAACGGGGGATTTCGCCGACTTCCAGCCGGGCCCAGGGCACGCTGACGTCGCCGCGCACCTGCAGCTGCTCGGGCGTGGCGCGGATGCGGATATCCGGCGAGGCCTCCAGGCGGCCAAACGCCGGCAGCGTCACCAGCAGCGGCGAGGCGGCGTTGAGGTTAACGCTAACCCGCCAGGCATCGCCGCTCGGCCATACGGCGTCGCCGTCAATATCCAGCCGGCCGCGCTCGGCGTTGAGGAAGCCGTCGATGCTGCCGCGCTCGCCGTTGAACGAGACGTTCACTTCGCCGTCGGGCACGGAGACGGGGATATCCGGCCCGGAGGCGTTGATGCCGGTTAGCTCAAGCGCGCCCTGCAAATCGGGCTGCCGCGTGGAGCCGCCGATGTTGACCTGGCCGTGCAGCGTCCCGGCAAGCTCGTCCATCCCTACCACCAGCGGCCGATACGGCTCCAGCGTGACCCCGTTGATCGTCAGCGCGCCGTCGAGAGTGCCGGCGCCCAGCGGATCGTCCACGGCCACCTGCAGCCGGGCGTCTCCGGCCTCGGCAAGCGACAGCGTAATATCGGCGCCCGCCCGGGCGGTATCGGCGTCCAGGTCGGCGTCCAGGCTGAGCTGCGGAAGCTCCACCGGCTGGCCGTAGTCGTTGAGCGCGGTGATCGATAGCCGACTTGCCAGCTGGCCGTCGGCCTGCCAGCGGGCTCCGCCCGCCGACCACGAGGCGGTCAAGTCCGCGGTGGTATCGCCGTCAAGCTGCCAGCCCTCGGGCAGAAACGGCTCGGCGGCGTCCATGGGCACTTCGCGCAGGGAAAGCGACGCTTCGCCCTGCTGCGCGGAGGCCGTCAGCGGCTTTTGTGAGCACACCACGCCGCCCTGCTCCCGGCGCAGGCAGAACGGCGTGAGCTCAAGCTCGCCGCGGCTCAGGGCGTAACGGATATCCACCGGCGATTCCAGGCGCACGTCCCCGGCGCTTGAATCGGCCTCCAGCGTCGAGAGCGTGCCCTGGTAACGGCTACGCGCCTGATCAAGGCCGCCGGACAAGGCCAGTCGCGCCCGGCTCAGGGTATCGTTGTCCGCTCCGCCCCGGGCCTCGAGCGTGAGCCGGTGCCGAGACAGCTTGCCGTCAAGGTCGAGCATCACGCTTTCGAGGGCCTGCCCGCCGGCATCAACGCCGGCAAGCTCCAGCCCCACGTCGAGCGCGGGATCGTCAATGCCGCGCACGTCGGCGTCAAGGCGCAGCCGCCGCAGGGTGTTGTCGGCAAAGCGCAGCGCGTCGCCGTTCAGCTTGGCGGTGACCTCGGGCGCGGTGAAACTCCCCCGGGCGGTGATGTCGCCGGTCAGAGTACCGCCAAGCTCCGCGGAAATGCTGTCCAGCTCGCGCAGGTCGATATCGGCGTCGAGGTCGATATCGCTCTCGCTGACCCGGCCGCGAGCGTTCAGGCGGTTGTCGCCCTGGGCGAAGTCGAGCCGGCGGATATTCAGGTTCAGGTTGCTGTTGGCCTCGAGCGCGGCGTCAAGCATCAGCGGATAGCCCTGGAGCGTGCCGTCGATGTTCAGCCTCGGCACGTCAACCGCCCACTGGTCGTCGAGCTGGCGCAGGCTGAACTCGGCGTTGCCGCTCAGCCGGCCTTCCAGCGCGTCGACAAAGCGGTGGGGATCAAAGTCGTCCAGCGCAAGCGTGGCATCGACGCGAAACGGCGCCTGCCACTCCACCTGCCCCTGGCTGCTCAGCCGGCCGTCACCGGTGTCGACGTCGAGTGAATCCCAGGCAAAGCGGGTGATATCGCCGCTGCCGGCGAGCGCCACGTCGGTTTTAGGCACCTCTGGCCCTTCGGCCTGAAAGCTGAGCGTCGCTCGATAGCCTTCCAGACTGCCGCTGGCGGCGAGATCCAGCGCGCGCAGGTGATACGGGCGGACGTCTTCCTCCGCCTTTGCCGGCGGCTCGGGGGCGGGTGCGGGCGCCGCTTCTACCGCCGCCCCGGCATTCACCGCCGTGCTCTCGGCAAGCGCGGCGGCATCTCTAGGCGGCAGCGGCCACTGCAGCGCTTCGCTTTGCAGGCGCAGCTCGAACGGAATCGCCGGAGCCAGAAGATCGGCGCTGGCGCTAAGGCGCGCGTTCACCGTACCGCTGGCGTTGAGCTCGGCGTGCAGATCGTCGAGCGCGCCGGAAAGCTCAAGCGTCAGCTCTTCGCCGCTGAGCTCGGGCATGAGCTCGGGCAAAAACAGCACCAGGTGAAGCCTGGCCGATAGCGGATAGGCATTGCTCAGGGTGGTGTTGGCGTCAAGCCGAGCGCTGGCGTCCGGCGTGACCAGGTTGAACCGGGTCAGGGTGATCCGATCGCCGTCGCCTTCGAACCCCAGGCGCAGCTCGTTGACGGTATAGTCGGTCACGCCGCTGACCACGAAGTCCTCGACTTCGAGTAGCTCAAGGTTGACGTTGACCGGCAGCCTGATCGCGGGCAGCTCCAGGGGCTTTCGCGCGGCGAGGGCTTCGTCCAGAGGGACAGACGCATCGGCGGCTTCCGTCGGCGCCTCGGGCAGCGTTTGCACCGCAATGGCGGCGTCGATGCCTTCGGCATAAAGCGGCGTGTCCACGCTTTGGGTCAGGCGCACCCCGGGGCTTGGCGGCAGGTACAGGCGCGGCTTTTGCAGCCTGGACGGCGCCACCTCGATCTGGCCGCCCTCGGCGGTCAGGGCACTGTCAAAATGCGCCCAGCCAAGGCGGGTGCCGTTGCCCAGCTGGACGCTGACGTCGTCCAGCACAAGCCGGCGCAGCTCCACGGGAAACGGCAGGATGATCTCCCCGGCCGGGGCGTCGTCCTCGGGCTCGGACGCAGGAGCCTCCTTCTCTGACGGATCCAGGCGAATATCGGCGCCTACCACGCGCAGGATGTCCAGGCACAGCCGGCCCGACAGCAGGCAGTCGTCGGCCCAGGCAAGCTCGAACTCGTCCACCCGGGCATGCACGCCGAGCGCGTCCATGGCAAAGCCTTGCAGGCGAAATTCGTCCAGCAGCCCGCCTTCGTGGTGCTCAACGCGGATCAGCTCGTGTTTCTCCGCCTGGGACAGCAGAAAGCCGGTGCCGAAAGGCGCAAGGGCAAGCCCCAGAACCAGCAGCAGCAGGGCCACAAGCCATAGCGGCAGCCAGAACAGCAGGCGCACCAGCGCCCAGGCGGTCTGACCGGCGCGCTGCCGGCCGCTCATCCGGCGGCGCCCGGCCGACGGGGGTCGAGTATCAGGCACGCGCGCCTCCTAGAATTCCGGTCCGATGGAGAAATGAATCCGAAAGTCGCTGTCATCATCGTCAAACGGGTGGGCGACGTCGAAGCGGATGGGGCCCACGGGCGAGACCCAGCGCACGCCCAGACCGGCGCCGGTTTTCAGATCGGCGGGTCCCCAGCTGTCAAAGGCATCGCCGGTGTCAACGAAGGCAGCACCCCACCAGTTGCCGGTAACGTTACGCTGGTACTCGGCGCTGGCGGTGAACATCTGCTGGCCGCCGCGGCGCTTGCCCTTGGCGTTGCGCGGCGACAGGCTTTCATAGGAATAGCCGCGCACGCTGTTGTCGCCGCCGGCAAAAAAGCGCAGCGACGGCGGAATCTTGCTGAAATCGTCGGTTTCGATAGCGCCTACGCTCACCCCGCCGACAAAGCGGTTTTTTTCGCCCAGCATGCGGATCCACTCGCTATCGCCGGTGGCGCGGAAGAACTGCGCATCCGAGCCCCAGGCGGTATCCGAATACTCCAGCGAGAGCTGCTGGCGGTCGCCCCAAACGGGAAAGCGCTGCTCCCGGGTGCGGGTGCGCGACCACTGAATGCCGGGGTAATAGATCCAGACTTTTTCGCTCTCGCCGCCCTGGGTAAAGTCTTCGTAGGTGGTGCGCACGTAGACCGACTGCACCCAGTCGTTGTCAAACTTCCAGCGCCGGGCCAGCTCCACCGTGCTTTCCAGGGAGTGGGTATCGCCGTCGTCGAGGTTTCTGACCCCGTACTGCAGGCGGTAGCTGTCGCGCAGCGGATCCTCCAGGGGTACGTTGTAGGTGCCGGAAAAGCGCTGCTCGGGGCCGGAAAGATAGAGGTCGTGGTCGAGGCTGTGGCCGTAGCGGTTGACCCAGGGCTGGTTCCAGGAGAAGTGCGTGCGCGGCCCTACGTCGGTGGCGTAACCCACGCCGACCTCGAACTGGTGGCGCTCGGCGGGCGTCACCACCACGTCCACCGGTAGCCGGGTATTATTGTGGCGATGCACGCGCATGGCGCTGCCCAGGGCGTCGCGCTCAAGCCACGCGGTCTGCGGCTGGGTCGCGGTGGCGCGGTGCCACCAGCTTTGCGAGCCGTCCGACGGCGCCATGGCAAGTTCCCGGGCGCTGTCAAGCCTTGGGCGTACCATCACTGAGCCAAACCACCCGGTCTCGGCCAGCCGCTGGTTGTACTCGGCAATCGAGCGCGCCAGATAGGGCTTGCCGGGTTCGAAGGTGCGCATGGACTCAAGCCGTTCGGGCTCGATATGGCTGCCGCTGACGACGACGTCGCCGAAGCGGTAGCGCGGCCCGCTGTCAAAATCCAGATACAGCCGTGCGCTCTGCTTATAGGGGCGCACTCCCATGCGCCGCTGGGCAAAGTGCCAGTCGAAATAGCCGCGCTCGAGCGCCGAGGCCGAAAGGCTGCCGCGCAGCTTGTCCCAAGGGGCGTGGAGCAGCGGGTCGCCCTCCTTCAGCGGAAAGTCGTCGATCGCTTCCTGAAACGGCGGATCGTTTTTGGCATCGCCCTCAAGCGTAATCGACAGGGTTTCAATGCTCACCCGCTCGCCGGGCTTGATGGCGATACTGACGACCTGCTTGCCTTTCGGCTCGTCAACGGTGACGTTGATCTCGGGCTCGTAATAGCCGTAGACGCGCATGGCTTCGCCGCTGCGCCGCTTGACCTCGCCGGCCAGGCGCGCCCTGGTATAGGCCTCGCCGTCGACGTTTTCCAGATACGCCTCGACGTTGGCCTTGAGGTCTTCATCCAGCTCGCCGTCAACGCCTTTGATCGTCGCGCTCAGGCCAAATGCCAGCGGCGCGGCGCACAGAAGCGGCACCATCGCATAGCGCGCAAGCCGGCCGGCGCCGGGGCTTCGGGAGTATTTTTCCATTACGTGTCTTGTGCTCCGTCGAAAGCGTAGCCGTATCAATTAGCGCAGCATTTCCAGCTGGGCACTGAACGCCAGCTGGGACTGGCGTAGCTGGCGTATGTCGCTTTCCAGAGCGTTGAGCCGCTTGTCCAGCGTTTCCCGGCCGCCGTCGCGCCCCTGGTCGAGCGCGGCTATATCGTCGGCCAGCGCCGCCACCGACTCGCTGAGCGCGGTCAGGCGTTCATCGTAGGCTTGCGCCTGGCGCTCAAGGCGGCTGGCGATGGTGGATTCCAGGTGGACGATGTCGTCGTCGAGCTGCTCGTGTTCGCTTTCGGCGGCGCTTTCGAGCGACTCGAGCGAGGCGCCGAGGGCGGCCAGGCGATCGTCACGCAGGCTTGCCGCCTGCTCTTGTTCCCTGACCTGCACCAACAGCGACTCGATGGCCTCGGCCGAGACAATATCCTCGCTTGCCGGCACCAGGTCCAGTAGCTCTTCGCGCATGCCGTTGAAGCGTACCGACAGCTGATCCTGCTCCTGGAACAGCGTCCTCAGCTGCGCCTGGAGCAGCGTGATCCTGTCCTGTACCTCGCCGTCCCCCGAGGCCAGCCGCGCGTGGACGTTGGAGACCTCGCCCTTGACCTGGGAAAGCTCGTCCAGCAGCCGTTCACGCTCGAACCAGGCGCCGGCAGCCAGCGCGGCCATGGCAGCCACCAGCAGTACGATCAACAGCCACAGCGGCCACAGGCGCGGCCGGGGCGGCGGGCGGCGACGCGCCGGCCCCAGGCTCTGGCCGGCGTCGGGAACAATACGCGAAGATGCGGCGTTCTCTGACATGAACTCTCCTTGCGCTCCTGGTATCCCCCGGCGCTTACGCTTCCTGCGGTGACGACCCCCAGGCCCCGGGGGGAGCCGGGTCTGCGCGGCGGCCGATGCCCCGGTAGCATAGCCCACAGCTTGCCACAAAGTCGGGATCATAAATATTGCGCCCGTCGAGTATCAGCTTAGCGCGTAACGTGCCGGCCAGCCGTTCCCAATCCGGATTCCAGTAGGTTTTCCATTCGGTCACCAGCATCAGCGCGTCGGCGCCTTCGCAGGCGCGGTACGGATCGTCGCTGAAGGTCGTCAGGTCATCGCGCTCGCCGACGGTATCGATAAGCGCCGGTATGGCGGCGGGATCGTGCAGCTTTACATGCACGCCCTGGGCCCACAGCGCTTCGAGCAGCGTCAGCACCGGGGCGTGATCAATACGCACGGTGCCGGGCTTGAAGGCAGCACCCCAGATCGCCACCGTTTTGCCCTGCAGCTCGCCGCTAAAGTGCGCCCAGAGCTTGCGAAACAGCGTCTCTTTTTTCTGCTCGTTGATGTCCATTACCCGGTCCAGCAGCGCCGAGGCGCGGCCGCTGGACAGCTGGGCATCGGCCAGGCGCATGAGATCCCGGGAAAAGCTCGGCCCGCCAAAGCCGCAGCCGGGGTAAAGATACTCAAAGCCGATGCGGGTGTCCGCACCCATGCCCTGGCGCACGTGCTCCACGTCGACGTCCAGCGTATCGGCAAGGCCGGCGATCTCGTTCATGTAGCTGATGCGGGTGGCCAGCATGCCGTTGATCGCCAGCTTGGTCAGCTCCGCGTCCCGGCACGGCATGCACTGAAACACCTCGCTGCGCCGGTTGAAGGCGCGCAGCAGTTCGCGCACCTGGCGTTCGCCATCGGCATCGTCGCAGCCCAGCAGCCAGCGCGTGGGCCGGGTAAAGGTAGTCCAGGCGCGCCCTTCCTCGAGCATGTCGGGCAAGGCGACCCCGATATGGGGGTCGCCCAGGCAGCGCTCAAGGTGCTCGGTTTCGCCCACGGGAAACGTCGAGTTGTTGACCAGCACCAGACGCGCCTTGCGCCCTACGGCCGGGTGGCGCAGAAGCGTGGCGGCGTCGTCCCGCTGGGACGACGATAGCCCGAGCCAAAGCGCATCGATGTCGGCGACCGACTCGGCGCTGTCCACCAGCGTCAGGTGGCCGTCGGCCCGGCTATGCTCGATCTGCTCGAACAGCTGCGGCTCCCGGCGCAGCCAGTCGGCCTCGCGCAGCATCCGCCAGGGCTGGCCCGCGTGGGGCAGCCAGCTTACCTCGTGCCCCACCCAGGCAAGCGCGGCGGCGGCGGTGGCGGCGCTCAGCTCGCTGCCGTAAACCAGAACCTTCATCTTGCTTTCCTCATCATACTTCCCTCATCGTGCTTCCCTCACTTTACTTTGCCCAACTTACTTCCCCCGGTAGCGCGACAGCAGCGCGCGAAAGTCCTCGCCCAGCGTCGGGTGGCGCCGGCCAAAGGCCAGGGTCGCTTCCAGGTAGCCCAGCGGCTGGCCGCAATCGTAGGTCAAGCCCTGCATGCGGTAGGCCTGAACGCCCTGGCGAACGCGCAGCGCCTCGATAGCATCGGTGAGCTGGATTTCGTTACCCGCTCCGGGCGGCGTCTCGGCGAGCAGCGAGAAAATAGCCCCGGAGAGCGCGTAGCGACCGATCACCGCCAGGTTGGACGGCGCCTTGTCCCGGGCGGGTTTCTCCACCATGCCGGCAAGCGCTGCCGCCTCGCCCGGTGCGGGGGCAGCGTCGCTTGGCGAAACGATGCCGTAGCGCTCGACGTCCGCCCAGTCGACCTCTTCTACCATCAGCTGGGCTTTCCGGGTGAGCTCAAACGCCGCCAGCATGCCGCGTAAATCGCTGGCACCGTGGGCCTGGCCCTCGGCTGAGTCCACCAGCACGTCCGGCAGCAGCACGGCAAAGGGCTCGTCGTCGCCGATTACCGGGCGGGCGCAAAGCACCGCATGGCCCAGCCCCAGGGGTTCACCCTGGCGCACGCTGATGATATTGACGTCGTCCGGGACGATATCGCGAATGCTTTCCAGCAGCGCCTGCTTGCCCTTGGCCTCAAGGCTGGCCTCCAGTTCGGCCTGGGTATCAAAGTGGTTTTCAATCGCACCCTTGCTGGCGCTGGTCACCAGCACGATGTCGCGAATGCCCGCCGCTACCGCCTCCTCGACCACGTACTGGATCACCGGGCGGTCGACCACGGTAATCATTTCCTTGGGGATCGCCTTGGAGGCGGGAAGGCAGCGGGTGCCGAATCCGGCAACGGGAAGTACAGCCTTGCGAATCATAGCGGTCCTTATTGATGCTTATCGTTCATGCTTTACGAACCGAGAGTGGTTAGAATGGCCATCATACACGACACACTGTCCCCAAGGAGCCGATACATGCATGCCAACGCCCAGGATACCCCCCGCGGCAACGTGGATGCCGCGGAAGTGGCCAAGTTTGAAGCGCTGGCCGAGCGCTGGTGGGACCGCGACGGCGAGTTCAAGCCGCTGCACGATATCAACCCGCTGCGGCTGGATTTTATCGATGCCCGGGCCGGGCTTGCCGGCAAGCGCGTGCTGGACGTGGGCTGCGGCGGCGGCATTCTGAGCGAGTCCATGGCCCACCGCGGCGCCGAGGTCACCGGCATCGACTTAGGCGAAGCCCCCCTCGAGGCGGCGCGGCGCCACGCAGCCGAGCACAGCGTCGACGTTCGCTACCGCAACGTGGCCGTGGAAACCCTGGCCGACGAGCAGCCGGGCGAGTTTGACGTCGTCACCTGCATGGAAATGCTCGAACACGTCCCCGACCCGGCATCAATCGTCGAGGCCTGTTCGCGGCTGGTGCGCCCCGGCGGCACGGTGTTCTTCTCCACCCTGAACCGCACGCCCAAGGCCCGGGCGCTGGCGATTGTCGGCGCCGAGTACATTCTTGGCCTGCTGCCCCGGGGCACCCACGACTACGCCAAGTTTATCCGCCCGTCGGAAATGGCCGCCTGGTGCCGCCGCCACCGGCTTGACGTCAGCGAACAGACCGGCCTGACCTACAATCCGCTGACGCGCCGCTACCGCCTGGCGCCCCGGGACGTATCGGTCAACTATATGATGGCCTGCCGCAAGCAGGAGGACGCATGACGCCCATGGCTGCCCCCGAGGCCGTGCTGTTCGACCTTGACGGCACCCTGGTCGACACCGCCCCAGACCTGGCCGCCGCGACCAACGCCCTGCGCCGCCATCACGGCCTTTTGCCGCTGCCGTTCGAGGTGATTCGCGGCCAGGTCTCCAACGGCGGCAGCGCCCTGGTCACCCTGGCGCTGGGGCTCGAGGCTGAACACCCGGATCATAGCGCCGCCCGGGTGATTCTGCTCGACGCCTACGAGCAGGCCCTTGCCACCCACAGCCGGGTGTTCGCCCCGCTGGATACCTGGCTCGACGGCTGGCATCGCGAGAAGCGCCCCTGGGGCATCGTCACCAACAAGCCCCGCCGCTACGCCGCTCCGCTCATCGAGACGCTCGGTTTGCGCCCGGGCGTACTGCTGTGCGCCGACGATCTGCCGACGAAAAAACCTGCCCCCGAGCCGCTGTGGGAAGCGGCCAAACGGCTGGATACGGCCTCGAAGGCCTGCTGGTACGTCGGCGATCACGTGCGCGATATGCAGGCGGCCAAGGCCGCGGGCATGACCGCGGTGGCCGTGGGCTACGGCTATATCGCCGAAGAGGAAGATTACCGCCAGTGGCCGGCCGACGTCTGGTTTGACGACTGCGCGGCCCTGGTGAAGGCGCTGAGCGCCGGCCAGGGCGCGTCGGCTACTGGCGCGGCGGCTGAGCGTCGATCTTCTCGCCGTTGACGCCCTGGCTGTCCGGCCCCATCAGCCACAGGTAGGTGGGCATGATGTCCTCGGCGGTGCGCAGCGCCTCCGGATCCTCGCCGGGAAACGCCGTGCGCCGCATCTGGGTCCGCGTGGCTCCCGGGTTCAGCGTATTGACGCGGATGGCGTGCTGGTTCTCCACTTCGTCGGCCAGCACTTCGACGAAACCTTCGGTGGCGAACTTGGACACCGCATAGGCGCCCCAGTAGGCCCGCCCCTTGCGGCCCACCCCGGACGAGGTAAACACCACCGAGGCGTCGGCGGACTCCTTGAGCAGCGGCAGCAGCGCCTGGGTCATCCACACAGGCCCGGTGACGTTGACCTGCATGACTTGCTCCCAGAGCTCGGGATTGTACTGCTCGAAAGGCGTGATACGCCCGAGCAGCCCGGCATTGTGCAGTACGCCGTCCAGGCGGCCGAACTCCTGGTGCAGGGTTTCCGCCATATCCAGATAGTCGGCGTGGGTGGCGCCTTCCAGGTTCAGCGGAAAAATCGCCGGCTGGGGGCCGCCGGCCTGCTCGATGGCGTCGTAGGTGCTTTCCAGCTTGGCGATGGTGCGCCCCAGTAAAATGACCGTTGCCCCGTGGCGAGCATAGGCAAGCGCGGCGGCTCGGCCGATGCCGTCTCCGGCGCCGGTGACCAGGATGGTGCGCCCCTGCAGCAGGTCAGCTGCGGGCTGATAATCGATTTTGCAAAGCATGGTAATCCTCGGGGTCAATGCCTTCCGTCATTGCGACTGGCGCAGGAAATCGCCGGCGAGCCCGGCGGCGCTGCTTTGGGGGTAGTCGTCCCTGAGTTTTTCGAGCAGCTCGCGGCTGCGCTCGCTGTCGCCCTGCCGGGCCTTCATCAGCCCCAGCTTATACATGGCGTCGGGCACCTTGCTGCTGTCGGCATGCTCTTCGATGACCCGGGTAAAAGCCTGATCCGCCGCGTCGAGGTTATCCCCCGCCGCGTACAGCTCGCCCAGCCAGTAATAGCCGTTGGGCGTCAGCCGGGTGTCCGGATAGTCGCTGACGAACTGCTTGAAGGCGGCGGTCGCTTCGTCAAACTCCCGGGCTTGAACGTGAGCGAAGGCCTGCTGATACGCTTTTTGGGCCTCCTTGTTGTCTGCCTGACCGGCTGCCTGTTCGGCGCCGGCAGACTCAGCGCCGGCGGAGTCGGACAGCGCCTCGGCGTTGCTTTCCGCCTTGGCCCTATCGCTTGCGGTTGGCTCATCGTCTGCGTCTGCCGCCTCGTCTTCGCCGCTCGCCGGCGCGGCCGTTGAAGCACTGGCCGCGTTGGCCAGCCGCTCGTCAAGGTCAAGATAGCGCTTTTGCGACTGGCGGCGCAGCTGCTTGAGCTCGTGGCGCAGCTCTTCGACGTCGCCACGCAGCTCTTTCAGCTCGCGCTGGTGCTCCTGAACCTGATTAAACAGCACCAGGCTGCCCGACGAGCGCGTTTCGGTCTGATCATAAAACCCGTCCGGCGAGCCGGACAAATCATCCACAGAAGGCCCCTGCGCCAGGGCCTGCCCCGGCCCCAGGGCGCCGGCAAGCGCCAGGTAGCAGAGACTTTTCAGCGCCGCGCCGCGCCATCTGGCGATGGCGGGTTCGGCCGTTACCCAACTAGATGTCATGGTGGCTCCCGTGCTCAATGCGCGCTATGGCGCGGCGGCAACTCAGTAGCTGAATTCGACACGACGGTTCTCGGAATACGCCGACTCGTTCGAGCCACGCGTGGCCGGGCGCTCTTCGCCGTAGCTCACGACGCTGATCTGGGAGCTTGACACGTCCTGCACGCGCAAAAAGCGCTTCACCGCGTTGGCCCGCCGCTCGCCCAGCGCCAGATTATATTCCCGGGTGCCGCGCTCGTCGGTATGGCCCTTCAGCACCACGTTGGCATTGCCGTTGGCGCGCAGGTAGCGGGCATGGGCCATGACCACGGACTCGTACTCGTCCTTGATGGTGTCGCGGTCAAAGTCGAAGTAGATCGTGCGCACCTCGGGAATACGCGAGTCGGCCTGCTGGCCGGTACCGCTGGTGCCGGTGCCCGAGCCGTACTGGCCGCCGCTGCCGGTGCCCGCGGTGCTGGCGCCGCCGGCCGTACCGTCGCCGCGGGTGCCGTCGCCGTAAGACTCACCTGTCTGGGTGCCGCCGGTGCTGGAACAGCCGGCCATGACCGCAAGGGAAAGCGCGACGGCAAAGGTGCGGACCAGCGGTGCGTACCGCCGAGATAAGAAAGTCGGGGTAGATGGGAACATGGTGTCACTCCATTGGCTGGGGGATCAGGTTATAAAAACGGTGACCATGCGGGTTCACGCACGTCTCCGCGGGCCGCCGGCAGGCGGAACGAGGAGCGACCGTCGGCGGACACCGCGCTCAATACGCCCTGCCCGCCCTGCTGGGTAGCAAAGAGTATCATGGTGCCGTTGGGCGCAACACTGGGCGACTCGTCGTGAGTGGTTTCACTGAGAACCACCAGGCGACCGGATTCCAGCTCCTGGCGGGCGATCTGATAGCCGTCCTGGGAGCGATGCACCATAAGGATCTGCTCGCCGTCCGGGCCGAACCGGCCGCGGGCGTTGTACTTGCCGGTAAACGTCAGCCGCTCGGCTTCGCCGCTGCCAAGGCGGTAGCGATACAGCTGGGGGCCACCGCTGCGGTCCGAGGTAAACAGCAGGCTGCGGCCGTCCGGCGCCCAGTCGGGCTCGGTGTCGATGCTCGAATTCTGCGTCAGACGGTTGAGCGAGCGGTCGGCCAGGTTCATCACGTAGATTTCCGGCTGGCCGTCCTTGGACAGCGACATAGCCAGCTTGCGCCCGTCCGGTGACCAGGCCGGCGCGCCGTTGATGCCTTCAAAGTCGGTGAGCTGGATGCGATTACCGCTTGCCATCTGCTGCACGTAAATGGCCGGGCGTTCGCCTTCAAACGACACGTAGGCCAGCTTTTCGCCGTCCGGTGACCAGGCCGGCGAAAGAATCGGCTCGTCCGAGGTCAGCACCTCCTGGCTGTTGTGGCCGTCGGCGTCGGCTACGTAAAGCCCGTAGTCGATGTTGTCGCCCACGCCGCGGGAGGTGACGTAGGCAATACGGGTGGAAAACGCCCCGGGAATATCGGTGATGGCTTCAAATACCGCGTCGCTGATGCGGTGCGCCGCACCGCGCAGCTGGTTGCCGCCCGCGGTGATCCGCTCCTGGAGCACCGGGCGGCCGCCGCTGACGTCCAGCAGGTCGTAGCCAATTTCATAGCCGTTGGCGGTTTTTTCGCCGCGCCCGACCAGCAGGTAGCGCACGTCCAGCGAGCGCCACTCGCCAAAGGCGACGTCGTCGGCGCGGTGCGGCCGGGCAAACATGGCGCCGCGTTCAAGGGGGTCAAAATAGCCGCTGCGCTCAAGGTCATCCTGGACGATCTGGGCCACGTCTTCCGACATGCCCTCGGCGCCGTCAAACGGCACCACGCCGATGGGCAGGGCGCTGTCGCTGCCCCGGGTGATCTCGATGGTCAGGTTGGCGCTCGCCGTCGTGCTGAACAGCACAAGGGCAAGCAGTAGCGCGGCGTGAACCGCGTACAATGAGCGGCGCAAGGGGGTACTTCCTGGCGTTGTCATCAGCGAATCTCTCCCGGTGTGAAACGTAGGTTGAACTGACGTAATTCAGACTGCTGCGCCGAGGGTAAGTCAAGCAGCTCGGTAAACGGTGCGGCGGCTTCCACGGCCTGAACGGCAGAGTTATCGAAGCCGCCGTCGCCGCTCGAGGTGGCAACGGTCACCGCCAGCACCTCGCCCGAGGGCCCCAGACGCACGTTCAGTTTCGCGCTCATGCTGTCGCCTGCCCGGGGCGGAATGCGCCAGGCCTGCTCCACCGCGCTGCGCACGATGGCAATAAAGCTGTTGGCCGCTTCCTGGGCCTGCTTGGCCTTGGCGGCCGCTTCCTGCTGGCCCTCGATTTTACGCTGCAGCGCGGCTTCGGCCTCTTCCCGCTGGCGCTTTTGTTCCGCCTCGCGCTTTTTGCGGGCCTCTTCCTGCTGGCGCTTCTCCTCCGCTTCGCGCTCGCGCCGCGCTTCTGCCTCGGCCTCTTCTTTCTTGCGCTGCTCTTCGGCTTCCTTTTTCCGCTGGGCTTCCTCGGCGCGTTTTTGCTCGGCTTCTTCCTGCTTACGTTTTTCTTCCGCGGCGCGCTCCTTTTCGGCCTTTTCCCTGGCCGCTTTTTCCGCTGCGGCCTTTTCCGCGGCTTCTTTCTTGCGCTGCTCTTCGGCTTCGCGCGCGCGCCGGGCCTCTTCCTCGGCCCGCTGGCGGGCGCGCTCCTCCTTGCGCTCGGCGGCCTCCTGCTCTTCCCGGCGCGCCTTTTCCGCGCGGCGCTCGGCCTCGGCCTGCTCCTTCTCGCGGGCCTCCTCCAGCGCCTGCTGCTCGCGCGCGTCGGCCATCTCCTCGGCCTGGTCCACGACCGCCTGCTCCAGCTCGTCCGGGGCTTCGTCCTCGGGCTCCGGCTCGGGGTTGGGCGCGGGTTCAGGCCTTGGCTCGGGCTTTGGGGCGCCGGCGGCGGCCTGCTGCTCATCCACCTGCTGGGCCTGATCCGTGCGGGTTTCGGTGCTCACCAGGGTGGCCTGCACCACCGATGAGGACGGCGGCTCCTCTTCCCCCCAGGGAAACTTCACCAGGCTGAACAGCACCACCGCCAGGTGCAGGGCAACGGCCAGCACCGTCGGCCAGAAATAGCTTTCCGCGGGGCGTTTACTCATCGCTGCCCGGCTCGGAGATCAAGCCCACATTGGCAACGCCTGCGCGCTGCAGCGTCGTCATCAGCGTCACCACCTGGCCGTAGGCGACGTGGCGGTCGCCGCGCACCATGACCGGCGTATCCGGGCGGCGCTGAACAATCGCGGTGACCCGCTTGGAAAGCTCGTCCGGGGCCACCGCGGTGCTGTCTTCCCCCAGGGTAATGTAATAATCGCCGGCCTTGTCGACCGAGACAATCACCGGCTCGGTGTCGTCCTCTGTATCGATGGGCTCGGCGGTGGCCCGGGGCAGCTCGACGTCAACCCCCTGATTGAGCATCGGTGCGGTAATCATGAAGATGACCAGCAGTACCAGCATCACGTCGATGAACGGTACCACGTTGATTTCCGCCATCGGGCGGCGCTGGCCGCTGCGGTTAAAAGGTCCCTGCATGGAAGGCCCCCTCTTTAACGGGCGGGTTTAACGGGCGGAGGCGTCACCGCGCCCTTGCAGATTGCGATGCAGTATGGCGTAAAACTCTTCGGCAAAGTCTTCATAGCGGCCGAGCAAGGTCGTTGCCTGGCTTGCCAGACGGTTATAGAAGATCACTGCTGGAATCGCTGCCAGAAGGCCCATGGCGGTGGCGATCAGCGCCTCGGCGATCCAGGGTGCAACGGTGGCAAGAGTCGCCTGCTGGGACATGGACAGCGACTGAAACGAGCCCATGATGCCCCACACGGTGCCGAACAAGCCGACATAGGGGCTTGCCGAGGCTACCGTGGCAAGAAAGACCAGGTGGCGATTCAGGCGCTCTTCTTCCCGGGACCAGGCGACGCGCATGCTGCGCTGCACGCCTTCAAGGACGGTGTCGGCGCGGGAGGTCTTGGGTGCCAGGCGATGAAACTCGCGAAACCCGGCCTGGAAGATGTGTTCGCCGCCCTGGCGGGCGTCGTCGGCGGGAATCTCGCCGTACAGCTCGTTGAGATCCACGCCGGACCAGAAGGTGTTTTCGAAGGTTTCATGGGCCTTGGCCGCGCGGCGCAGGGCAAAGCTACGCTGGAAGATCACCACCCAGGAAGCGAGCGATGCCGCAATCAGCAGCAGCATGACGAGCTGCACCACCAGGCTTGCGTTGGCAATCAGGTGGGGGATGGACAGGGTCGTTTCGTTCACGGTCGTCCTCTTTCCAGTTCCAGGGGGTGTTGAATACGGTGTCCGTTTGGTCCGGCGACGGGCCGATCATCCAGGCAAAACGTCACGAGTTTAAACGTTGGCGCCGACAAAAACGCCTGTATCCAGGCTATTTTCATGTTGCTTGCGCAATCCCGGCAAGGGCCTCGGGCCAGGCCCGGGGGCGCAGCCGGCGCGCATCCAGGCAGGCAATCTCGACGTTGGCGTCGCACAGCCGCGTGCCGTCATGCCAGACTTCCTGGGCAAACGTCATGCGGCAGCGGCTCTGCGCTACCACTCTGGCGGTAACCGCCAGGGCATCGTCAAGCCTTGCCGGGCGGGCATAGTGGCAGTCCAGCCGGTAGACCACCAGCTGAATTTGCTCGGCCAGCAGGGAGGCCTGGGTAAAACCGCGCTCGCGCAGCCACTCGCTGCGGGCGCGCTCCATGAACTTCAGATAGTTGACGTAATAGACGATGCCGCCGGCGTCGGTGTCCTCGATGTAGACGCGCACCGGCAGGGTAAAGCTATCGGCGGGGGCGGTAGCCTGGCTCACGGGCGTATCTCCCCCGCCGCTTCCGCGGCGTTTTCGTGGGGTACGCGGCTGAAGTGCGACCAGGCCTGGCGGGTGACGACTCGCCCCCGCGGCGTACGCATCATCAGCCCCTGCTGGATCAGGTAGGGTTCAATAACGTCTTCGATGGTGTCGCGCTCCTCGCCGATAGCCGCCGCAAGCGAATCCACCCCCACCGGGCCACCGTCGAACTTGTCTATCATCGCCAGCAGCAGCCGGCGATCCATGTGGTCAAGACCGTGGTGATCGACGTTGAGCATGTTGAGCGCGGCATCGGCCATGGTGACGTCAATATGCCCATCGCCCTTGATGTCTGCGTAGTCGCGCACCCGGCGCAGAAGCCGGTTGGCGATGCGCGGCGTGCCCCGGGAGCGCCGGGCAATTTCGGCCGCACCGTCGTTGCTTGCCGCCACCTCCAGCAGCCCTGCCGAGCGCGTGACGATGGTGGCAAGCTCCTCCAGGTCATAAAACTCCAGGCGCTGAACGATGCCGAAGCGGTCGCGCAGCGGCGAGGTCAAAAGCCCGGCCCGGGTAGTGGCGCCGACCAGGGTAAAGCGCGGCAGGTCGAGCTTGATCGAGCGCGCCGCCGGCCCCTCGCCGATCATGATATCCAGTTGGAAGTCTTCCATGGCCGGGTACAGCACTTCTTCAACCACCGGCGAAAGGCGATGGATTTCGTCGATGAAGAGCACGTCGCCGGGCTCGAGATTGGTAAGTATCGCCGCCAGGTCGCCGGCACGTTCCAGCACCGGCCCCGACGTCGACTTGAGCCCCACGCCCATCTCCGCGGCGATAATGTTGGCAAGGGTGGTCTTGCCCAGCCCCGGCGGGCCAAATACCAGCGTATGGTCCAGGCTTTCCTCGCGCAGGCGGGCCGCGCCGATGAAAATTTCCAGCTGTTCGCGCACCCGGGGCTGGCCGATGTAGTCGACAAGACGCTTGGGGCGGATAGCATAGTCGATTCTGACTTCGCCCTGCTCCGGTTCGGCAGCAATCAGCCGGTCATGCTCGATCATAAAGACGCTCTTTTCATGAAGATTTCAGCCCTGGCAGCGACTCAGACTAGCGGCCCATCCGCCGGGTCAGCGCCGCCTTGATCAGCGCTTCGGTGGTCTCGCCGCGGTCCAGGTCGGCGAGCATTTTCGCCGCCTCCGTGGGCTTGTAGCCAAGGCTGGTAAGCGCCGCCTCGGCCTCGGCGATGTTGTCCCGGGCGGGCGCGGCGGCGGCTTCCAGCGGCAGCGGCGACTCGCCCTGCTGCCACTCGGGAAAGCGGTCGCGCATTTCGATGATCAAGCGTTCGGCCGTTTTCTTGCCCACGCCGGGCAGCTTGGTCAGCGCCTTGGTGTCGTCATCGTGAACGCAGCGCATGAAGGCGTCTTCGTCCATCCCCGAGAGTATCGCCAGCGCAAGCTTGGGGCCCACGCCGTTGACCTTGATCAGCGCGCGAAACAGCGCCCGCTCGCGTTCGCGGACAAAGCCGTAAAGCAGGTGGGCATCGTCGCGCACGGTCAGGTGCGTATAAAGCATGGCGGTGTCGCCCACCGCGGGTAGCGCTACCAGCGTTGTCATCGACGCTTCAATTTCGTAGCCAACGCCGCTCACGTCAAGCAATAGCCAGGGCGGCTTTTTTTCCTGCAGCTGCCCGGTCAAACGTCCGATCATGGAGGAATCCTGTTATCGCCAGTCTGCCTGCCGCCTGCCAGCGGCCCCTTTACGGGCCGGGCACAGCGAACGAACCTTACTATAATGCCCCTCTGTACGTCTGACCAGTGTCTGCCGGCCAGGCCTCGCACCTAGAGCCGCCAGCGCCCGCCGGCGCGGCGGCCGCGCCGGGCACCGGCGCCGGGCAGCGGCCCGCTCTGCGCGTAGCTATGGGTCAGGGCGATGGCCAGCGCATCGGCGGCGTCTTCCTGAGGGGTGGCGGACAGGCGCAGCACGGCGGCGACCATGTGCTGCACCTGGGCCTTGTCGGCTCCGCCCTGGCCGGTCACCGCCTGCTTGACCTGGCGAGCGGCGTACTCGGCCACTGCCAGGCCATGGTTGGCCATGCAGACCAGCGCCGCCCCTCGGGCCTGGCCAAGCTTCAGCGCCGAATCCGGGTTCTTGGCCAGAAACACCCGCTCGATGGCGGCGCCGTTCGGGCGATACTCGCCCGCCACTTCGGCCAGGCCGGCATAAATCCGCGCCAGGCGCTGCGCAAGCTCGCCGTCGCCGGTGCGAATGCAGCCGCTGGCCACATAGCGCGGCTTGCCCTGCACCACGTCAATCACGCCGTAGCCGGTAATCCGCGAGCCGGGATCCACGCCGAGAATGCGCGTGACCATCAGGCTTGCCTGGCTCATGATCATGCCTCCCAAGACAAAAACACCGACGCCCGAAGGCGCCGGTGCAGGCAGTTGGCTTACGCCATCCGGCGCGGTTTATTCGCCGGCGTCGGCCGCCTTTTGGGCTTTCTGCCGCAGGCGGATGTTCAAGTCCTTGAGCTGCTCGGCGGTGACCTCGCCCGGGGCGTCGGTCATCAGGCAGGCCGCGCTCTGGGTTTTGGGGAAGGCGATGACTTCGCGGATGGTGTTGGCGCCGGTCATCAGCATCACCAGGCGGTCGAGGCCGAAGGCCAACCCGCCGTGGGGCGGCGCGCCGTACTGCAGGGCGTCGAGCAGAAAGCCGAACTTTTCCTGAGCCTCGTCTTCGCCGATGCCAAGAATCTCCAGCACCGTGCTTTGCATCTGCTGGTCGTGGATACGGATGGAGCCGCCGCCAAGCTCGGTGCCGTTGAGCACCATGTCGTAGGCCCGGGACAGCGCGTTGGCCGGATCGGCCTTGAACTCGTCCGGGGTGCAGGCCGGCGCGGTGAAGGGGTGGTGCAGCGGCGTCAGGCGGCCGCTGCCGTCGGTTTCGAACATGGGGAAATCGACCACCCACAGCGGCGCCCATTCCCGGGTGTAAAGCTTAAGGTCACCGCCCAGGCGCACGCGCAGCGCGCCGATGGCTTCGTTGACGATGTCGGCCTTGTCGGCGCCGAAGAAGATGATGTCGCCGTCTTTTGCCTCCAGGCGTTCGAGCAGGTCTTCGATGATGCCGCCCATGAACTTGACGATGGGCGACTGCAGCCCGTCGATGCCCTTGGCGCGATCGTTGACCTTGATCCACGCCAGGCCCTTGGCGCCGTAGATGCCGACGAAATCGGTGTACTCGTCGATGACCTTGCGCGAAAGCGACGCGCCGCCGGGCACCTTGAGCGCGGCGACGCGGCCGTCGTCGGCGTTGGCCGGCCCGGAGAACACCTTGAAGTCGACGTCTTTCATCAGGTCGTCAACGTCGGTGAGCTCTAGCGGGATGCGCAGGTCGGGCTTGTCCGAGCCGAAGCGGCGCATGGCGTCGTGCCAGGTCATGCGCGGAAACTCGGGCAGCGAGACGTCAAGCACCTCGGTAAACAGCTGGCGAATCATGGACTCGGTGATCGCCATGATATCGCGCTCCTCGACGAAGGAGGCCTCGATATCGATCTGGGTAAACTCCGGCTGGCGGTCGGCGCGCAGGTCCTCGTCGCGGAAGCACTTGGCGATCTGGTAGTAGCGATCGAAGCCCGAGATCATCAGCAGCTGCTTGAATAGCTGGGGCGACTGGGGCAGCGCAAAGAACTCGCCCGGGTGCGTGCGGCTGGGTACCAGGTAGTCCCGGGCGCCTTCGGGCGTGGCCCGGGTGAGCATCGGGGTTTCAATGTCGAGGAAGCCTTCCTGCTCGAGAAACGCCCGCACGCTGTGGGAAATCCGCGAGCGCAGACGCAGCTTTTCGATCATGTCCGGCCGGCGCAGATCGATATAGCGGTGCTTCAAACGCACTTCTTCGCCTACCTTGCCGTGCTCGTCGAGCTGGAACGGCGGCGTAGCGGCGGTGTTGAGCACCTCGACTTCCCTGGCCAGCACCTCGATCATGCCGGTGGGCATTTCCGGGTTTTGCGTCCCCTGGGGGCGCAGGCGCACCTTTCCGGTAATACGCAGCACGTATTCGCTACGCGAACGATCGGCATTGGCAAACGCCTCAGCGGTATCGGGGTCGACCACGAACTGGGCAATGCCGTCGCGATCGCGCATATCGAGGAAAATCACGCCGCCGTGGTCACGGCGACGATGTACCCACCCGCAAACGGTCACCGTTTGATCCACCAATGTTTCGTTCAGCTGGCCGCAATAATGGCTGCGCATGTCAAATCCTGTTGTGTTACGTGGCAAATAAACCTGTGTGGCACCGGACACCGGCCAGGCGCAAGCGCGCTTCACGCTTGCCTGCCGGGCAGTCGGCAAGCAGTTCAGCGCTTGTTTTCAAGGCGGTCATTATACCCTTTTGTTACCCTTGGCGAGCAAGGCCGCCGGCATAAAACGCCCGGGGCCCCATTTCAGGGGAGAAATACCATGACTCACGCCGTCCTGCTGGACGCACAAAGCCTGGGCGAGTCCGTGGACCTGACGCCGCTGCGCGACCGGGTCGACCGCCTGACCGTGTATGACCAAAGCAATGCCCAAAACGCCGGCGACAGGCTCTCAGGCGCCGACGTTGCCATCGTCAACAAGGTCGTACTCGACGCCGAGACGCTTAACGCCCTGCCCCGGCTCAAGCTGATCTGCGTGCTGGCCACCGGCCTCAACAACATCGCCCTGGACGCCGCCAGCGCCCGGGGCATCGCGGTGAAAAACGTGGCCGGCTACGGTACCGGCAGCGTCTCCCAGCACGTCATGATGCTGATGCTGGCGCTGGCCAACCGGCTGCCCCGCTATCAGCGCGACGTCGCCGACGGCCAGTGGCAGCAAAGCGACTTTTTCTGCCTGCAGCACCATCCGACGCTCGAACTTACCGGCAAACATCTGGTCATCGTTGGCCAGGGCGAGCTGGGCAGCGCCGTGGCCGGCCTCGCCGACGCCTTCGGCATGCGCGTAAGCTTTTGCGCCCGCCCGGGCAACGAAGCCGACGACCGTCGCCCGGCCCTTGAGGCGCTGCTGCCCGAGGCCGACGTGCTCAGCCTGCACTGCCCGCTGACCGACGACACCCGCCACCTGATCGGCCGCGACGCCCTACAGCGGGCCAAGCCTTCGCTATTGCTGATCAACTGCGCTCGGGGCGGCATCATCGACGAGCACGCGGCTCTTGAAGCGCTGCGCGACGCCCGGCTCGGGGGCCTGGGCGTTGACACCCTGCCGCAGGAGCCGCCCCGGGACGGCCATGCTCTGCTCGAGGCGCTTGACAAGCCGCTGAACCTGATCGTCACCCCTCATACCGCCTGGATTACCCCCGAGGCGCGGCAGAAAATCGTGGCGCTGACCGCCGATAACCTCGCCGAGTGGCGCGACCGGCGCTGAGCCAGCACTCAGCGCGTGGTAAAATCCGCCGGCGCATGCCCCTCGGCCGGCACTTCCAGGGGCTCAAGCCCGACGTGGGTCACATGGGCCGCGGTCGGGCCCTGCCATAGCCACTCGCACAGCTCGGCAAGCGCCTGGCGGCGGCCGTACATCACCACCTCGACGCGGCCGTCGGCCAGGTTCACCGCGTGGCCGGTAATCTGGCGCCGCAGCGCCTGTTCCCGAGCGGCCTGGCGAAAGCTCACGCCCTGCACCTTACCGGTCACCATTGCTCTGTAACACTGCGTCATGGCAGCCCTCCTTTTTTGCCTTGAAGCCGCGGGGTCAGTTCTGAACCAGCTCACGCTTGACCAGCACGGCACTGTTGCGCGGTATCAGCGAATGCCCCCGGCGCAGCAGCAGCGAGCGGGTAAACGCCGCGCCAAACAAAAGAATAAGTGAAGAGTAATATACCCAGAGTAGAATCATCACCACCGACCCCGCCGCGCCGTAGGTGGACGCCGTGGCGGTATACGCCAAATACATCGCAATGACGCTGCGTCCGAGGGTAAATAGAACCGCGGTCACCGCCGCGCCGATAAGCACATCTTTCCACCTCAGCACCACGTCGGGCAGCACCTTGAAGATGGTAGCGAACAGCAGCACCACCACGACCAGCGATACCAGCGCCTCGGCGCCCTGGGTCAGCAATGCGGCATACGGAAACAGGTTGTTGGCCGCGTGCAGCATGGTACGCACGATAACGCCCAACGCCAGCGACACCAGCAGGATAAAGCCGATGGACAGCACGACCGTCAGCGACAGCAGGCGATTTTTTAAAAACACCAGCAGGCTGTTTGACGTCGGCTTGGCGGTAACGCCCCAGATGGTATTCAGGGAAAACTGCATCTGGGCAAACACCGTCGTTGCCCCCACCATCAAGGTGCCGATACCTAATAGCGTGGGCAGGATGCCGGCTTCTTCGATACGCGACTGGGCCACGGCCTGCTGGATCGCCGCCGC
This sequence comes from Halomonas garicola, assembly GCF_031935715.1. GTDB lineage: Bacteria > Pseudomonadota > Gammaproteobacteria > Pseudomonadales > Halomonadaceae > Vreelandella > Vreelandella garicola. Next base: position 128,013 of record NZ_JASSZF010000002.1, read on the forward strand.
CACCTCGGGGCCAAGCGTGCCCTGAAGCCTGGCCACAATCTGCCCCTGGGCGGCGTCGGCGCCCAGGACCACGCCGATGACGGTCACCGCGATAATCACCGTCGGCGCCAGGGAAAACAGCGTATAAAACGCCAGCGACCCGGCATAGCTGAAGGCGTTACGCTCAAGCCATACGCTGACAGCGTCCTGCAACACTCTGAACCAGAATAGAAGCGTGCTTTTCATTATTTGTCTTCCCGTTGTGGTGGTGCGCTCTGGTTGGCTATGGTGCGCCTGAGTTGTGATTCATGCGGGCGTTTTCAGCATACCTGACCCGGCGGCGTTTCGCCGAGTCGCCAGATTACATGCAGGACGCCGGCTGCCATAATGGTCGGTCCCGGGCTGCCCCGCGCCTCAACCAGAAAGGAAACCGACATGCCTCAAGGTCGCACGGTCGCGACTCGCTTTGACTTTGACTGCCTGGTGTTCATCGGCCGCTTTCAGCCCCCGCACCTGGGGCATCTCGCGGTGATCCGCGAAGCGCTGAAGCGCGCCCGCCAGGTGATCGTGCTGGTGGGCTCCGCCTGGCAGGCGCGCTCGCTGCGCAACCCCTGGCGATTCGACGAACGCCAGACCATGCTGCGCTCGGGCTTTGACGACGCCGACAACCAGCGGCTGGAAATCAGCCCGCTGCTGGACGCGCTGTATAACGACGACGTCTGGGTGCGCGACGTGCAAAGCCGCGTGCGCGATCTTACCGTCGCGGCCAACGCGCGCCTGCCGCGCATCGGGCTGATCGGCGCGAGTCGCGGCCAGTCCAGCTACTATCTGTCGCTGTTCCCCCAGTGGGAGTCGGTCAGCGTGCCGCTGGTGGAAGGCATCTCGGCAAGCCACATCCGCGAGCGTGTCTTCCGCGCCCCGGAGTCCAGCGCCGACTACCTGAGCACCGGTGCTTTCCATGAGCTGCCGCCGGGCGTGGTGGAGCGCATCAAAGCCTTTTGCCAGACAGCGCCCTACCAGCAGCTGATCGAAGAGCAGCGCCTGCTGGATCAGTACCGCAAAGCCTGGGCCGATGCCCCCTATCCGCCGATTTTCGTTACCGTAAACGCCGTGGTGGTGCAGTCGGGCCATATTCTGCTGGCGCGCCGCACCGCAGCGCCGGGTAAAGGTCTGTATGCGCTGCCCGGCGGCTTTATCAGCCCCAACGAGCGGCTTTTGGACGCCTGCCTGCGCGAGCTGCGCGAGCGCATTCGCCTCAAGGTGCCCGAGCCCGTGCTAAAGGGCTCGCTGCGCGGCCAGCAGCTGTTCGATGAGCCTCACCGCAGCTGGCGCGGGCGCACCCTGGCCGAAGCCTTCTACTTTGCTCTGCGGCCGGATCAGCAGCTGCCGCGGCTGAAACCGGTGAAGGGGGGCGATCACGCCCGCTGGGTGGCCCTTGCCGACCTGGAGCCCGAGAGCCTCTTTGAAGACCACTTCTTCATCATCCAAAATTTTCTTGGCCTGCCCGCCGATTTTGGCAGCGGTGTCTGACACCGCAGGGGATGGCAGTTAGTAGTTCAACCACTTTGTTTGAGCCAGGAACAGGTCGTCGAGAGGGCGCTGTGAATCCGTCCCTATACGCTACCTACGCCATCCATGGCGTAGAACCCTCTCTTTGACCTATTCCTGGCTCGGCGGGGCAATATCAATCGCTCTACCTGTATCCGTATCAGGCTTGAAGGAAATCTCTCGGCAGCTCCATCATCTGCCGCCAGAGCTTTTCCACGCCGGGCTTGTGCACCAGCGAGCAGCGGTATAGACGGATTTCCAGCGGAATATCCCAGGTCTCATCGCCGGCGCGCACCAGGTAGCCGTCCCTAAGCTCTTCGCGAATGCAAAAGTCGGGAATCCAGGCCATCCCGAAACCCTGCATCACCATGCCTTTTAGCCCTTCGGCCATGGCCGTTTCATAGACGGTGCGCAGCCGCAGGCGCAGCGGATCGTTTTTCAGCAGCATACGCACGCTGCGCCCCAGAAACGCCCCCTGGGTGTAGGTCAGGTACGGTATCGGCCCGTCATCCGCCAGCGAATGGCGCGGCGCCCCGCTGCTGTCGGGCAGCGTCACCGGCAGCATCTTGACCTCGCCGACGGAGAACGACGGAAACACGGCCTGATCCAGCTGCATGGTGGCAAAGGGGTCGTAGTAGGCGAGCATCAGGTCGCAGTTGCCTTCGCGCAGCACATGGATGGCTTCGCCCACGTTCATCGCCACCAGGCGCGTGGGCAGCTCGCCCAGACCCTTTTGCAGGAGAGATATCCACGGCGGAAAAAAGCTCAGCGCCAGGGAATGGGCCGCCACGATGTCCAACGCTTCGTTGGCGATGGAAAGCCCGCGCAAATGCCCCAGCGACTCGTTGAGCTGCTCCACCAGGTGGCGCGCCGTCAGCAAAAATAGCTGCCCTTCCGAGGTCAGGCCGATGGGCGTGGTGGAGCGATCGACAAGGGTCACCCCAACGGCGTGCTCAAGCGCGCGAATGCGCCGGCTGAACGCCGGCTGGGTCACGTGGCGCTGGCGCGCCGATGCCGAAAAACTGCGCGTATTGGCCAGGGCGACAAAATCTTCCAGCCACTTCGTTTCCAGGTTCACCTGCGTCTCCTTTTGCCCCGACAGTTTTTCCGATAGCTGCCGATCGCTGGCATCAGCTGCTACCGGCAACAAGCTCTGTCACAAAGTTCTGTCACAAAGGTCTGTCACAAAGGTCTGTCACAGCGGCGCTATTTTGCCACGCCGGCTACTGGATAGGCGATGTTAAATAGGCCGCTCGGGAGATCACTTTTTTCCACATTGGCTGCTGGCGCAGCTCGTCAAGGCTGACTTCGCGGCAGCGGCTGAAGTCTTCGCGCAGCATGGCATCAACGTCCGCGGCAAAGTTGGCGCTGGGAATAAAGGCGGTGATTTCAAAATTGAGCCGAAACGAGCGATTATCCAAATTCACGGTCCCCACACTTGCCGCGCTGTCATCGACAAGAATGACTTTTTGGTGGAGAAAGCCTGGAAGATAACGGTATATTTTTATCCCGGCCCGCAGCATGTCGGGCAGAAAGGCTAGCGCCGACAGGTACACCAGCAAGTGGTCCGGCCGCTCGGGCATCATCACCCGCACGTCGACCCCGCGCATGGCGGCCAGCCGCAGCGCGTCCTGCACGCCCTGATCGGGCACGAAGTACGGGCTGGTTACCCACAGCCGCTCCCGGGCGCTATGGATCAGGTTCTGCACCAGCAGGCTTGCGGTATCCTGCTGGTCGGCCGGGCCCGAAGGCACAATCACCACCCGGTGGTCGGCCGTTCCGGCCGCTTCCGGCTGCCACTCCAGTTCGATCACCTCTTCGGTGGCCCAGTGCCAGTCTTCCCAGAACGCCTCCTGCAGCCCCAGCACGCTGGGCCCTTCCAGGGCCAGGTGGGTATCGCGCCAGGCGCCGTGGCGCTGGCTTTGCCCAAGATATTCCACGCCCACGTTCAGCCCGCCGACCCAGCCCTGCTGGCCGTCAACCACGGTAATCTTGCGGTGGTTGCGGAAGTTGAGCTGGAAGCGATGGCGCACTCCCCGGGAGGAGCGAAACGCGCTGACCGCCACGCCGGCCTCAGCCAGGTCGCGCAGGTAGCCCTCATTCAGCGAGTGGCTGCCAATGCCGTCGTAGAGAAAGTACACCCGAACGCCACGCTCCACCGCCCGGATCAAATGCCGCTGCACCCGTCGCCCCAGCTCATCGTCGCGAACGATGAAAAACTGCATCAGGATATATTTCCGGGCGCGGTCAAGCCCGGCGCAAAGGCTATCGAAAGTGGCCTTGCCGTCAATCAGCAGGTCGGCCTGATTCCCCCGGGTCAGGGGCATCATGGCAAGCTTTTCTACCGCCTGGATTTCGGCGCTGCCGGGCTCGGCCAGGTGCGGCGTGACGTTGTCGCGATAGCGCGATAGCACCTGGCGCAGCACGCTGTCCCGGGCCCCCCGAGCCGATACGTAGCCGTAGAAGCGCGGTCGGCCAAACATCCAATAGGCCGGCACGGCAACGTAGGGAAACGTCAAAATGGAAATGATCCACGCCACTGCCCCCTGGGAGGTACGGCTCGACATCAGCGCCATGACCGCCGAGATAATGCCCAACACATAGCTTAGCGCAATGGCCAGACCCAATAGCGAAGACGTCATAAAGGCTCCATCAACAAGAAAACGATGCCGCGAGGCAGTAAAAAGCCCCGCTTGGCGGGGCTTTTGCCGCGACACCGTGGCATAGCGGCACTATACTACACTATGCTTTTTACTACGCCTTCTACTACGCCTTTTCGGCGATGATCGCTTTCCATTTTGCCGGACCGGTCTGGTGGATCGACGTGCCCTGGGTATCGACGGCCACGGTGACGGGCATGTCCTCCACCTCGAATTCGTAGATGGCCTCCATCCCTAGATCCTCAAAGCCCACTACCCGGGAATGCTTGATCGCCTGGGCCACCAGGTAAGCTGAGCCGCCCACCGCCATCAGGTACACGGCCTGGTTGTCGCGAATGGCCTCGATCGCCGCCTCGCCGCGCTCGGCCTTGCCCACCATACCCAGAAGACCGGTGTCTTCCAGCAGGGTGCGGGTGAATTTGTCCATGCGCGTGGCGGTGGTCGGCCCTGCCGGCCCCACCACTTCGTCGCCCACCGGGTCCACCGGGCCGACGTAGTAGATGAACCGCCCTTTCAGATCCACCGGCAGCGTCTCGCCCTTGGCCAGCATGTCGAGCATACGCTTGTGGGCGGCGTCACGGCCGGTGAGCAGCTTGCCGCTGAGCAGCAGCGTATCGCCGGGCGCCCAGTCCTTGACGTCGTCCGGGGTGATGCTGTCCAGGTCGACGCGCTTGACGTTATCCCCGGCTTCCCGGGTGATTTCCGGCCAGTCTTCGAGCCTGGGCGCGGGCAGCACCGCCGGGCCCGAGCCGTCCAGGGTAAAGTGCGCGTGGCGCGTGGCCGCGCAGTTGGGAATGATCGCCACCGGCTTGTTGGCCGCGTGGGTGGGATAGTCCTTGACCTTGATATCCAGCACCGTGGTCAGCCCGCCCAGCCCTTGGGCACCGATGCCGCTCTGGTTGACCTTGTCGAAAAGCTCCAGGCGCAGCTCTTCGCTGCGGTTTTGCGCGCCCCGCTCGCGAAGCGCCTGGATATCGATGGGGTCCAGCAGCGCCTCCTTGGCCAGCATCATGGCCTTTTCGGCGGTGCCGCCGATGCCGATGCCCAGCATGCCCGGCGGGCACCAGCCGGCGCCCATTTTGGGCAGCTGCTCCAGCACCCAGTCGGCGACGCTGTCCGAAGGGTTCAGCATGGCGAATTTCGACTTGGCTTCGCTGCCGCCGCCCTTGGCCGCGACGTGGATCTCGACGCTGTCGCCGGGCACCAGGTGGTGATGAATGATCGCCGGGGTGTTGTCCCGGGTGTTTTCCCGCTTGCCGTCGGGGTCGGCCAATACCGAGGCGCGCAGCACGTTATCGGGCAGTTTATAGGCTCGCCGCACGCCTTCGTTGACCATGTCGTCAAGGCTCATGCTGGCGTCGGCAAAGCGGACGTTCATGCCCACGAGAACAAAGACCGTGACGATGCCGGTGTCCTGGCAGATCGGGCGATGGCCAAAGGCACACATGCGCGAATTGATCAGGATCTGGGCGATGGCATCTTTCGCCGCCGGGTTCTCCTCGCGCTCGTAGGCTTGCGCCATGGCGTCGATGAAGTCTTTGGGGTGATAGTAGGAAATGTACTGCAGCGCATCGGCGACGCTCTGTATCACGTCGTCCTGGGCAATCGCGGTCATGGAGAAACGGCTCCTGGTATAGCGGGGTGACGGCCGGCGGTAAAGCGGGCGATATCAGACCCAGCACCCCGGCGCTGCGCCATTATAGCGCATCGCCACCCTGCCCTGCAGCGAGGAGCGATCGGAGTGAAAAGATTAAGAGCTGAAAGCAATATAACGGTATAAATATTTTTACGACGAAAAGCCCTTGCCGCGCCAGCGCAATCAGGGCGACGGCTGGCACCGCGGGCAAAAATACAGCCGCCGGGAGCCCACCGAGACCCGCTCGATGGGGGTGGCGCAGCGGTGGCAGCCGAATCCCTCGCGCTCAAAAGCGGCAAAGCGCTGCTGGCGCTGGGCTTCCCCTTGGGCTTTGGCTTTTACTACCCACTCCGGCGCGTTGGTAGTGCCGGCGCTGCGGTAGGTTTGCCAGGTTAGCTCAAGGATGTACCGCGCCAGCCGCTGGCGTTCGTCGTCACCCAGATCCTGGGGACGAAGCCTGTAGTGCAGCCCGGCAAAAAACAGGATCTCGCTGCGCAGATAGTTGCCAAGCCCCGCGACAAAGCTCTGGTCCAGCAGCATCCCGCCCAGGCCTCGGCGGGCAAAGCGCTTGCTCGCCAGGCGCTCGGCAATGTCCTTAACGGTGACCGCCTCGCTGAGCAGATCCGGCCCCAGCCGGGCAAGAAACGGATGTTTCTCAATGGTGGCGTCGCGCCACATGCTCACGTCCGAAGCGCTGTAGAGACTGGCCGCGCGATCGCCGACTTCAAGCCTGACGCGAAGCGAGCGCCCGGTGTCGGGCGGCGCCCCCGCCGGGTGCAGCTTCCACAGGCCGTACAGCTGGTTGTGGGAATACAGCACCCGGCCGTCGTCAAAGCGCGTGAGCATGGCTTTGCCCCGGGTCTCGACGCGCTCGACCCGCCGGCCAATGAGCGTCTCGGCGTGGGGCTTGAGGTCAGCAAAGGCGAACCAGGCCTCGTCGACGGGCCCGCCTGCCAGCTGCTGTTGTACAAGATCCGCGGCGCGGCGGATTTCCGGCCCTTCGGGCATGTCAGCTTATCTCCAGCTGTTTTTCCTTGAGCACGTGGAGCTGGTCGCGAAGCTTGCCGGCCTGCTCGAACTCCAGGCTGTGCGCCGCCTCGAACATCGCGTCTTCTACCTTGCCGATAGCTTTGGTCAGCTCTGCGGGGCTCATACCCGCGGGATCGTAAAGGGACGCGGGCTCGGCTACCTTGCGCTCGCTGCCCCGGCGGTTGGCCTTCTTCGCCCCGGGCGCCTGACCGGCTTCAAGAATATCGGCCACCGAGCGCGACACCGTGGTCGGAGTAATATCGTGGGCCTCGTTATGGGCCATCTGCTTGGCGCGGCGGCGCTCGGTTTCATCGATGGTGCGCTGCATGGAGGCCGTGACCCGATCGCCGTAGAGAATCGCCTTGCCCTGGGCGTTACGCGCCGCCCGGCCGACGGTCTGGATCAGCGAGCGCTCGTTGCGCAGGAAGCCTTCCTTGTCGGCGTCGAGGATCGCCACCAGCGAGACTTCGGGAATATCCAACCCCTCGCGCAGCAGGTTGATACCCACCAGCACGTCGAATTTGCCCAGCCGCAGGTCGCGGATGATTTCCACCCGCTCCACGGTGTCGATGTCGGAGTGCAGGTAGCGCACGCGGACATCGTGATCGTCAAGATACTCGGTCAAATCTTCGGCCATGCGCTTGGTCAGCACGGTGACCAGCACCCGCTCGCTTTCCGCGGTGCGCCGGCGAATCTCCGACAGCAGGTCGTCCACCTGGGTGCTCGCCGCACGCACCTCCACTTCGGGGTCCAGCAGCCCGGTGGGCCGCACCACCTGCTCCACCACCTGGCCGGCGTGCTCGGCCTCGTAAGGGCCGGGCGTGGCCGAGACGAACACCGTCTGGGGGCACACCGCTTCCCACTCCTCGAACTTCATCGGCCGGTTATCCAGCGCCGACGGCAGGCGGAAGCCGTATTCCACCAGGGTTTCCTTGCGCGAGCGGTCGCCTTTGTACATGCCGCCCACCTGGGGCACGCTGACGTGGGATTCGTCGATGAACACCAGCGCATCGTCGGGCAGGTAGTCGAAAAACGTCGGCGGCGCCTCGCCGGGGTTGCGCCCGGAAAGATAGCGCGAGTAGTTCTCGATGCCGTTGCAGTAGCCCAGCTCCAGCATCATTTCGATGTCGTAGAGGGTGCGCTGCTCGAGGCGCTGGGCCTCTACCAGCCGCTCTTCCTGACGCAGGCGCTTGAGCCGTTCGGCAAGCTCCTCCTTGATCGACTCGATGGCCTCGAGGATGGTTTCCCGGGGGGTGACGTAATGCGATTTGGGATAGATCGTCATCCGCGGCACCTGGCCGCGCACGTCGCCGGTGAGCGGGTCGAACAAGCGGATGGTGTCAATCTCGTCGTCGAACAGCTCCACCCGCACCGCTTCGTCCTCGGCGTCGGCGGGGAAGATGTCGATGACGTCGCCGCGCACGCGGTAGGTGCCCCGGGTAAAGTCCACGTCGTTGCGGGTGTACTGCAGCTCGGCCAGGCGGCGCAGAAAGGCGCGCTGGTCGATCTCCTCGCCGCGGTTGAAGTGCAGACGCATCTTCAGGTACTGATCGGGATCGCCCAGACCGTAGATCGCCGAGACCGAGACCACGATCAGCGCGTCCCGGCGCTCCAGCAGCGCCTTGGTCGCCGACAAACGCATCTGCTCAATGTGATCGTTGATCGAGGCGTCCTTCTCGATGAAGGTGTCCGAGGACGGCACGTAGGCCTCGGGCTGGTAGTAGTCGTAGTAGGAGACAAAATACTCAATGGCGTTATCGGGGAAAAATGCCTTGAACTCGCCGTACAGCTGGGCCGCCAGCGTCTTGTTGGGCGCCATGACGATGGTCGGACGCTGCAGCGTCTCGACGACGTTGGCCATGGTGAAGGTCTTGCCCGACCCGGTCACGCCGAGCAGCGTCTGGTGGGCCAGCCCCGACTCCAGGCCGTTGACCAGCCCCTGGATGGCGCTTGGCTGATCGCCCGCGGGGGAAAACTTCGACTGCAGGCGGAACGCTTTACTCATGTCGTCTCCTGAAAGGCGGTGCTTACGATACCCTGATACCCAGGTTGAGCGCCTCGACCGCGCGGATCAGCGCCTCACGCCGGGCGCGCCCTTCCACTTCGGCGCCGTGGCGCCCGACTTCGGCGCTGTCCACGCCGTCGAGCGTCATTAGCGCCGTGGTGATCCGGTTGACCTGGTCGGTATTGGCCACGCCCTTGAACGTCAGTGTGTGCTGCGCCATGCCCTTTCCTATTCAAATATTATACAAAAAATAAAAACATATAGCTTCAGTGCAGCCTCGGCGAGTGTAGCACACGCCGGGCATCTACCATTAAGCCGCTGCCGGGATACATGGTAGGCTCGGGGGCAGTTTTCAAGCGTTCAACGCGAGGACATGACATGACAACGCACGCTTCCCCCGACTCCCCCGTCACGCTTTCCGCCACGGCGCCCCTCGAGCACCTGGCGGCTTTGGACATCCAGGGCGACGATGCCGAAGGCTTCCTGCAGGGGCAGACCAGCGCCCAGGTCAACCTGGCCGACGGCCGCTTTGCTGCGCTTACCTGCTTTTGCACCCCCAAGGGCCGCATGCTGGCCAACGGTCAGCTCGCGCGTATGGCAGAGAACCACTACCGCCTGATCGTGCACGCCTCGCTGGTAGAGCCTTTGATGGCACACCTGAAAAAATTCGCGCCGTTCTACAAGGTCAGTCTTGACGCCGCCGACGCCGTACTGCTGGGCGCCAGCCGCAGCGACGCCGAGACCCTGGCCGACACCTTTGACCTTACGCTGCCGACATCGGCCTGGCAGCAAAGCCAGGCCGCCAATGACGCTGCCATCGCCGTTTGCTATCCGGAAGAAAGCGACGCCGGCAACGATACCTGGCGCTGGCTATTCATCCTGCCCGCCGCCGAGGCGGAAAAGCTCAGCTGCCAAGGCGACACCGCGCGCTGGCCGCTGGCCGACGTGCGCCGGGGGCTGGTGTGGCTTGACGCCGAGCAGCAGGACAGCTACCTGCCGCAGATGGTCAACTGGGAGGCGCTGGGCGGCATCAGCTTCAAGAAGGGCTGCTATACCGGCCAGGAAGTCGTCGCCCGGGCGCACTTTCGCGGCCAGGTGAAAAAGCGCCTGAGCCTGGGCTACCTGGACGCCGCCACGCCGCCGGCCAACGGTACCGGCGTTACCGCCACGAACGACGGCGATGAAGACGGCAAGAACATCGGCGAAGTCGTTGCCAGCGCCGCTGCCGATAACGGCCAGACGGCGGTGCTCGCCGTACTCAATACCCGGCCGCTGGAAAAGAATCCGGCGCTGGATATCGAGGGTACGACGCTCACACTTACCGATCTACCCTACGCCATCGAACGCGTGGATCCGGAAGATCTGGCGAAGGAACAAGCTTCGGCGGCTAGCGCCTAGCCGCTAGTGGCCACGAAGCCTATGAAACAGCCTGCACCAGAAGGAAGCACCGGCGGCCAGCCACAGGCCCATTCCCAGCTGAAAGAGCAGCCCCGCCGGGCGCAGGAACGACTGCCATGAAGCCTGTGGCCAGTAGGGTAAAAACGCCAGCGCATCGGGCAGCCCGGCGAGCGCGGCAATCAGAAAATAGAGCCCGAGCAGCTGAAACAGCAGCTTTTGATCCTGCGGTCCCAGCGCTGCCGTAGCGTCGGGTGCCGCCTGCTCCACTCGGGCCAGCGCTGCGTTCGCGGCTCGATGGATCAGCCAGGCGGCCAGCAACCCCACCAGCAAAAAAACGCCGATGAGCAGCAAAAGCAGCGCCGGCGCGCTGTCTTCGGGCACGGTTCCCGCGGCCCCCAGCATCATGGCATACGTTGGCAGGCTGAGTATCAGCTTGACCAGCAGCCACAGCGCCATCAGGCGCAGGGCAACGGCAGTGATCTGTTTGGACAGCACGGGGACTCCTTGAAAACAGTAAGCGATGCCGCCGGCTTAAAGCGCCAGCCCAAACAGCGCTCGGGCGTTGGCCGTGGACTGCGCGGCTACGGCCGCCGCTTCTTCATCACGCAGCTCGGCGACGTGTTGGCACACCCGGGCGACGTTAGCGGGCTCGTTGCGCTCGCCTTGCTTACCACAAAGCGGCATATCGGGGCTGTCGGTTTCCAGCACGAAGCCGGTTGCCGGCAGACTTTGGACGACGCGGTGGAGCTTTTTTGCCCGCAGATAGGTCAGCGCCCCGCCCAGGCCCAGGGTAAAGCCCAGCTCGAGAAAGCGCTGGGCCTGCTCCGGCGAGCCGGCGAAGGCGTGAATCAGCCCGCCCTGGGGCAGCGCCAGCTGACGCAGCCGCTTGGCGACGTCGTCATTGGCGTGAACGCAGTGAATCACTACGGGCAGCTCGCGGCGTTTGGCCAGGCGCAGCTGGGCGTCAAATAGCGCCCACTGGGCCTCAAGCGTTTTTGCAAAGCGGGCGTCGATGCCGCACTCGCCCACCGCCACCACGTCCGGATGCGCGTCAAGCAAAGTCTCCAGCGCTTTGACGTCGGCGTCGTCTTCCAGCCGGTGGGCGTCCATGAAATACGGGTGCAGCCCAAGACACAGGCTAACGTCTACGCGCTTGCCCAGCGCCAGCACGTCGGGCCAGGCATCGCGGGTGGTTCCCGGCACCACAAAGTGGCGCACCCCCGCCGCCCGAGCGCGGTCAAACACCGCCCCCCGGTCGGCGTCGAAGTCGGCAAAGTCCAGATGGCAGTGGGCGTCAATCAGCATGGAAACAACCTATTCACAAAGGCATCAAACGGTCCTACCGATCCTGGAGCGTCGGGGATAGGCCGAAGAGGAGATTTTTTGCCATGGATGGCAAAAGTAGCGCCCAGGGATGGGTTTACAGCGCCTCCTCGCAGGCCTATCGCCAGACAAGCTCCAGCGTGTATCCAATGAGTTAGTGCTCCCGGGTGGGCCGGAAGCGCACGTCGGGCCAGCGCTCTTCGGTCATCTGCAGGTTCACCCGGGTGGGGGCGATGTAGGTCAGATAGCCGCCGCCGTCGATGGCCAGGTTGGTGCTAGCCTTGCGCTTGAACTCGTCAAGCTTCTTGGCATCGTCGCAGTAGATCCACCGCGCGGTATGCACGTTGATCCCCTCGTAGACACAGTCGACCTTGTACTCTTCCTTCAGCCGGTGGGCGACCACGTCAAACTGCAGCGTGCCCACCGCACCAAGGATCAGGTCGTTGTTATCCAGCGGCATGAATACCTGGGTCGCGCCTTCTTCGGAGAGCTGCTGCAGGCCCTTTTGCAGCGCTTTCATTTTCAGCGGGTCCTTCAGGCGCACGCGCTTGAACAGCTCCGGGGCAAAGTGCGGAATGCCGGTAAAGCGCATGTCCTCGCCCTGGGTAAAGGTATCGCCGATCTGGATGGTGCCGTGGTTGTGCAGGCCAATGATATCCCCCGGCCAGGCTTCCTCGACGTGGGCCCGGTCCGATGCCATGAAGGTCAAGGCGTCGGCGATCTTGACGTCCTTGCCGATGCGCACGTGGCGCATCTTCATGTTCTTGTCGTACTTGCCCGAGCACACCCGCAAAAAGGCGATGCGGTCGCGGTGCTTGGGGTCCATGTTGGCCTGGATCTTGAACACGAAGCCGGTAAAGCGTTCGTCGTCGGCGGCGACCTCGCGCACGTCGGTCTCCCGGGGCTGCGGCGCCGGGGCGTACTCAACAAAGCCGTCGAGCATTTCGCGCACGCCGAAGTTGCCCATGGCGGTGCCGAAGTACACCGGGGTCAGCTCACCGCGGCGGTAGGCCTCCAGGTCGAACTCGTGGGACGCGCCGCGTACCAGCTCCACCTCCATGCGCAGCTCTTCGGCCAGGTCTTCGCCCAACACCTCGTCCACCTCGGGGCTGTCCAGCCCCTCGATGCGCCTGTCTTCGGGAATGCGCTGGCCCTGCCCTTGGGTATAGAGATGGATAACGTCGTTATACAGGTGGTAAACGCCCTTGAAATAGCGCCCCATGCCAATGGGCCAGGTCATCGGCGCGCACTGGATATTGAGCACGGTTTCCACCTCGTCCATCACCTCGATGGGGTCCCGGGTGTCGCGGTCCATCTTGTTGATGAAGGTCAAAATCGGCGTGGTGCGCAGCCGGCAGACCTCCATCAGCTTGACGGTCCGGGCCTCAACGCCCTTGGCCGCGTCGATCACCATCAGCGCCGAGTCTACCGCGGTGAGCGTGCGGTAGGTGTCTTCGGAAAAGTCTTCGTGGCCCGGGGTATCCAGCAGGTTGACCACCCGGCCGCCGTAGGGAAACTGCATCACCGAGGTAGTCACCGAGATGCCGCGCTCCTGCTCCATCTTCATCCAGTCGGAAGTGGCGCTGCGATCGTTGCGCTTGCTCTTCACCGAGCCCGCCATCTGGATGGCGTTGCCGAACAGCAGCATTTTCTCGGTAATGGTGGTTTTACCCGCGTCGGGGTGGGAAATGATCGCGAAGGTGCGGCGCAGCTGCGCCTCCTGCGCGACTTGTTGGGCTTGACTCATCGTGCCTCGCAAATCGTGTGGGCTCGGGCTTCATTCGCCGGGCGCGACCCGCGTCGCCGAGCAGAAATAGCGTTGGCACGGATTATACCCGCCCCGGCCACGGCAGGGATAGGCAAGCGCATGATGCGAGCCGATGAAACAAGGCATATGGCAAAACGCCGGCTTTCTGCCGGCGTTGTGATGCTGCGCGCCCGCCGGCCGATCAAAAGCGGTCGGCGCGGTAAGGGCGCATATCAATGCTTGTGGGCTCGCCGTCCATCATCGCGCCCAGCAGTTCGCCGGTGAGTGGGCCTAAGGTAAAGCCCTGGTGGCCGTGGCCGAAGGCCAGCCACAACCCGTCATGACGCGGCGCCGGGCCGATGATCGGCTTCATGTCCGGCAGGCAGGGGCGCGCGCCCTTCCACACTTCGGCATCCCGGCGCTTGCCCAGCGGCACCAGGGTCCGCGCCACCTTCTCCGCCGCCGCCAGCTGATTCAGATGGGGCGGCGCGTCCAGGTCGTCAAGCTCGGCGCCGGTGGTCAAGCGCACGCCGGCTTTCATCGGCGCCAGCAGGTAGCCCACATCGGCGTCCATGACCCAGTGGCGCAGCCGGCCCCGCTGCGACTCGTCGTAGTGCATATGGTAGCCGCGCTTCACAAACGTCGGAAAATGGTAGCCCAGCGGCTTCAGCCAGCGTCCGGCCCAGGGGCCCAGCGCTACGACCAGGTCGTCAGCGTCCAGGGTCTGCGTCGCCGTGGTCACGCGCCAGCCGTCCTGGGTCTGGGCCACATCGGTAATCTCGTCCTGCAGGCACTGCCCGCCCTCGGCCTCGAAGGCCCGAGCGTAGGCGGCGACCAGCTCGCCGGGGTCGGTTGCCGTCCAGGAATTAAGCCAGTGAATCGCCCCGATAATATCGTCGCTCAGGTCGGGTTCCTTGGCGGCAAGGGCCTCACGGTCGAGTACCTCATAGCGTACGCCAAAGCGCCGGTAGTTGTCTTCGGCCTCGGCCTGGCGCTGGGTAAAGTGGCGTCGGCTGCGCAACAGCTCGAGAAAGCCGTCCTTGCGGATCAGCTTTTCGGCGCCGGCGGCTTCGATCATCGGCGTATGGGTCTCCAGGCAGCGCATGATCAGCGCGGCGTACTCGGGCACGATATGCCGGTAGGCAGAAGGCCCCGAATTGTGCCAATAGCGCAGCAGCGGCGTCGCCGCGTGCAGCATGCCCACGGGCCGGTAGCGGATATCCACCCGCTGGTTGGGCAGCACGCCAAGCAGCGTTTTCATATCGCGAGGAAACGCATAGGGCCGCACGGCCTCGCGCTGGATGATACCGGCGTTGCCAAACGAGGTTTCGCGCCCCGGCTCGCGGCGGTCGATCAGCACGACGTCGCGGCCGCGCTTTGCCAGGTGCCAGGCAATACTGACCCCTACCATTCCTGCGCCCAGTACCAGGGTTCGACGCGCCATTTTCCTACTCCTTGATGCCGGCGCCCGGCATGGGACGACGGCGATATCGTTGCGGCTGGCCGCGCAAAAACGCTGCGCGGATAGAGGTCAAAAATATCACCAAATACAGCGCTTTAACACAGACATAAGCTCTAATTTAAAGCACTAATACAAAAGAAAAAGCTGCGAAAAAGCGGCATCGAGGAGAAAAGACTAGGCAAAACGCCATGCGGCAGAGCGTCCGGCGGCTTGCCCACACAAAAACGACCCACGCAAAACGATCAGGGCACGGATAGCGGAAAGGCAACCAAGAAGTATAAGTGGAGCGGGAGACAAAACAAGCGGAGAAGGGAGGAGATACACAACATTGCAGACGGTTAATGGGGTGGATGATGGGGATCGAACCCACGACCACCGGAGCCACAATCCGGGGCTCTACCACTGAGCTACACCCACCATAACCGTTTTGCTCAAGCGCGCCGGGAGCGCTGCTTGTAGGGCGCTTCCTGGCTGATTTGCCTTGCTGGGGTGGATGATGGGGATCGAACCCACGACCACCGGAGCCACAATCCGGGGCTCTACCACTGAGCTACACCCACCGCTGTCAAAGCAAAAACTGCCAATACACGTTTGACGTGAGTCATATGACTCTTGTTTACCGCGTCTGGTTGGCGGCGCATGAATTGGCGCGCCCAGCAGGAATTGAACCTGCAACCTACGGCTTAGAAGGCCGTTGCTCTATCCGGTTGAGCTATGAGCGCGCTGTCTGTTTGCCAAAGCAAACCGTTTGCCGGAGCAAAACTGCCCGCCTGCATCGAGCCTCAACCCCGTCGAGCACCGGACACAAGCCCGGGTAAACAAGCCGTCAACGGCCGGCCGATGTCTTGTCGATATGGTCGGGATGGAGGGATTCGAACCCCCGACATCCTGCTCCCAAAGCAGGCGCGCTACCAGGCTGCGCTACATCCCGAACCGACGCTGCCTTCAGGGCCGAAGCCTAGAAAGCAAGACACTGCCTTACGGCCCGTCTCAAGCGAGGCATATACTACTGTTTTGTTTCTCAAAGTCAACTCCTGATAGCGCCTGATCGGTCACGCCATCGACCGACGCTTTGCCTTCCCGCCCCCGCATGCGAAAATCACGGCCACAGCGACGCCGCGCGGCGCTATTCATCCGACGTTATTGCACAACGCGACTCACACCACAAGGACCGCATTGATGACCGCTCAACTGATCGATGGCAAAGCCATTGCCGCTGACGTACGCCAACGGGTGGCGGAAAAAGTCCAGGCCCGGTTTGACGCCGGCGCCCGGGCTCCCGGGCTTGCGGTGGTGCTGGTTGGCGGCGATCCGGCCTCGCGGATTTACGTCAACAGCAAGCACCGCGCCTGCGAACAGGCCGGCATTGTCTCCTTTCAGCATGAGCTTCCCGCCGATACTAGCCAGCAGGCGCTGGAAGACCTGGTCGATCGGCTGAACGACGACCCCCGAGTCGACGGCATCCTGGTTCAGCTGCCGCTCCCCGAGCACCTCAACGCTCGGCCGATTCTCGAGCGCATTCTGCCGCACAAGGACGTCGACGGTTTCCATCCGTACAACCTCGGCCGCCTGGCCCAGCGCATCCCCGCGCTGCGCCCCTGCACGCCCAAGGGCATCATCACGCTGCTGGAA
Source organism: Halomonas garicola (assembly GCF_031935715.1). Taxonomy (GTDB): domain Bacteria; phylum Pseudomonadota; class Gammaproteobacteria; order Pseudomonadales; family Halomonadaceae; genus Vreelandella; species Vreelandella garicola. The sequence continues at coordinate 144,432 of NZ_JASSZF010000002.1, forward strand.
AAAAGCGGCCTGGCAGTACGCGGACTGGACGCCACGGTGGTCGGCGCGTCCAACATCGTCGGCCGGCCCATGGCGCTCGAGCTGATGCTTGCCGGTTGCACTACCACGGTGTGCCACCGCTTCACGCACAACCTGGAAGAGCACGTGCGCCGCGCTGACGTGCTGGTCGTTGCGGTGGGCAAGCCGGGGCTGGTCAAGGGCGAATGGACCAAGCCCGGCGCCATCGTCATCGACGTGGGCATCAGCCGTCAGGAAAACGGCAAGCTGGCCGGCGACATCGAGTTTGATACCGCCTCCTCCCTTGCCAGCCACATCACCCCGGTGCCCGGCGGCGTCGGCCCCATGACCGTGGCCACGCTTTTGGAAAACACCCTGGAAGCCGCCGAGCACCACGCCCCTTCCGGCGCGGCCTGAGCCATCCTCGCTTCCCGTTTTTCTTGAGTCCTAACCCAGTGATCGCTAACCCAGGAGGTACCGCTTTGCAGCCTATCGGTATTATTGGCGCCATGGCGCAGGAAGTCAGCATTCTTGCCGGCCAGCTGGAATCCCACCAGCGCCACGAGCACGCCGGCGGCGTGTTTCATACCGGCCGCCGCCACGGCGTCGAGGTGGTCATACTGCAGTCGGGCATCGGCAAGGTGAACGCCGCGGTGAGCACCGCTACCCTGCTCGAACGCCACCGCCCCCGCGCCATCATCAACACCGGCTCCGCCGGCGGCTTTGCCGACGACCTGCACATCGGCGACGTCATCGTCTCCGACGAGGTGCGCCACCACGACGTCGACGCCACCGCCTTCGGCTACGAGCTCGGCCAGGTGCCGGGCATGCCCGCCGCCTTTGCCGCCGACGAGAGCCTGCGCCAGACCGCCCGCAGCGCGGTAGAGGCGCTCGGTGAAATGCGCGTGCGCGAAGGCATGATTGCTACCGGCGACAGCTTCATGGCCGACCCCGAGCGCGTCAGCGCCACCCGGGCGGCGTTTCCCGCCATGCTCGCCGCGGACATGGAGGCCGCCGCCATCGCCCAGGCCTGCCACCTGTTTGGCTGCCCGTTTGTGGTGGTGCGGGCGCTTTCCGACCTGCCCGGCGCCGGCGACAACCACCTCTCGTTCGAGGAGTTTCTCGAGCTGGCCGCCCGGCGCTCGTCGCGCATGGTCGACCAGATGCTACGCCAGCTGGCCGGCGCCTGAGGCGCTAGCCGGTGACCAGCTTCCAGCCCAGGGTCTCGCCGGCCTTCATCGGCACAATGTGCCGGCCGTCGGCGTAGGCGTAGCTTTTCGGCAGCTGCCAGTCGCGCCGCTCAAGGATGACCGTATCGGCGTTGCGCTCAAGACCGTAGAAGTCGGCGCCGTTGTGGCTGGCGAAGGCTTCCAGCCTGTCCAGCGCATCGGCCTCGGCAAACGCCGCGGCGTAGAGCTCCACCGCCGCCGGCGCGCTGAACACCCCGGCACAGCCGCAGGCAGATTCCTTGTCGTCCTGGGCGTGGGGGGCGCTGTCGGTCCCCAGGAAAAACTTCCGACTGCCCGAGGTAACCGCTTTCAGCAGCGCCCGACGGTGGCGCTCGCGCTTGAGGATCGGCAGGCAGTAATAGTGCGGGCGAATGCCGCCCACCAGCATGTCGTTGCGGTTGAGCAGCAGGTGCTGGGGCGTCACGGTCGCGGCGACGTTATCGCCGGCGTCTAGCACGAAGTCCGCCGCCTGGGCGGTGGTGATATGCTCGCAGACCACCTTGAGCGCGGGGTGGCGCTCAAGCAGCGGCTTGAGTACGCGCTCGAGAAACTCGGCCTCGCGATCGAAAATATCTACCCCTTGGTCGGTCACCTCGCCATGAACCAGCAGCGGCATGCCGGACTCCGCCAGCGCCGCCACGGTATCGTCGCAGCGGGCAAGATCGGTCACCCCGGACGCCGAGTTGGTGGTCGCCCCGGCCGGGTAGAGCTTCACCGCCTTGACCATCCCGCTTTGACGGGCGCGCTCGACCTCTTCCGGCGGCGTGGTGTCGGTCAGGTACAGCGTCATCAGCGGGTCGAGCGCCGCCCCTGCCGGCAGCGCGGCAAGAATGCGCTCGCGGTAGGCCAGGGCGTCGGCCGTGGTCGTCACCGGCGGCGTCAGGTTGGGCATGATGATCGCTCGGCCCATCTGCGCGGCGCTATGGCCCACGGTGGCCTCAAGGGCGGCGCCGTCGCGCAGGTGCAGGTGCCAGTCGTCCGGGCGGGTCAGGGTAATGGCGTCCACAGGCTTTCCTCTCGGGCAGTGAATGATCCAGCGTTGGCGACATCGCCGGCCGCAGTATAACCCATCGGCATTCGGGCGAAATGTGGCGTATCATGGGCAGCCGTTCGGGTCTTGGGAAATGACTTATGCAAAAAGTGCGTCGCGCAGCGGACGTCGTCGCCGGGCTTGAGGGCCTGATGTGGCTGGGCCTGGGCTGGTCGATTTCGCTGTCGGCCTGGCTGGGCAGAAACGAGCCGATCCTGGCCGCCGTGCTGCTGGCCGGCACCGTGATGCTGTTCAGCTGGGTTCACCGGCCGCTGCGCTTTTTGCTGCGCCGCTTCCGGGTACGCAAGCGGCGCACGGACATGTGGATGCACCTGCTGGTGCTGCCGCTGCTTCTGGCCATGGCCTTCCACCTGATAATTGACGCCGTGCTCGGCGATACCTGGCTGCCGCCGAAGATGCTGCTGGTCAACGTACTCGCCAGCGCCGGCTGGCTGACCTTTTTGCTGACGCTGTTCATCAAATACGTCATCCACGACGTGAAGCGCAAACGGGCCAGAAAACACAGCGCTAAAAACGAGGCCGCTGACAGTCACCACGACCCTAGCGCGAGTTAACCGCTATGCCCGCCGAACTTCCCCTGCCGCTATCCACGCCCAACCGCAACCTGGTGCGCCTGACCATCGTGCGCGGCATTACCTGGACGGGCTTTTTGCTCGCCATCGTGGTCGGCGTGGAGCTGCTCGGCTTCAACATGACCGTGCCCGCGGTGGTCGGCGTGGTCATCGCCATGGGCGCGCTGAATATTGCCACCTGGTGGCGGCTGGGCCGCCCCCGGGACGTCGAGCACACCGAATACCTGCTCCACCTGCTGGCGGACATCGCCGGGCTGACGCTGCTGTTCTACTTTACCGGCGGCGCCACCAATCCGTTTATCACCTATTACCTGGTGCCGGTAACCATTGCCGCCGCCACCCTGCCCTGGTGGCACACCTGGGTCATCGCCGCCTGCGCCATGGGCGGCTACAGCTTTCTGCTGTTCTACTATCACGCCATTCCCCAGCTGCACATGATCGGCAACACCACGCTGAGCCTGCATATTCTCGGCATGTGGCTGAACTTCGGGCTGTCGGCGGGGCTGGTGACGTTTTTCATCTACAAGATGGCCCACGCCCTGCGCCGCCGGGACCGCGCGCTGTCGCGCACCCGGGAGGCCGCCCTGCGCAATGAGCAGGTGCTGGCCGTGGCCACCCAGGCCGCCGGCACCGCCCACGAGCTGGGCACGCCGCTTTCCACCATGGCAATTCTGCTCAACGAAATGGAAGCCGACGCCGAGGCCGGGACGCCGCTGCGCGAAGACATCGCTCTGCTGCGCCAGCAGGTCGGCCTGTGCAAGTCGCGCCTGCAGCACCTGGTAGAAAGCGCCGATCGCCGGCGCATGGCCGAGCCCGAGGTGTGCGACGCCGCCCAATGGCTTGACGGCGTGGTGCAGCGCTGGCTGGTGCTGCGCCCGGACGTCAGCCACCGGCTTAACGTTGCCGAGCGTCGGGGGCGCCCCTGGCTTGCGGTGGATGCCACCCTGGATCAGGCGCTGACCAACCTGCTCAACAACGCCGCCGACGCCAACCCCGAGGCCGTCACCATCAGCCTGGACTGGCAGGACGACAGCGTAGTGATCGACATTCGCGACCACGGCCCCGGCGTGGAGCTGGCCATTGCCGACCAGCTGGGCGAGACCTTTGTTTCCACCAAGAGCAAGGGCATGGGCATCGGGCTGTTTTTGACCCACGCCACCATCAACCGCTTCGGCGGCGGCGTCAGCCTGTATAATCATCCCGACGGCGGCACGCTGACCGAGGTGACGCTGCCCCGCAGCAAGCCGCCCGCGGCCTGACGCCGGTAAAAACATCTGTCGAGGACTTTATGCCAACGTCTGCACAACGCCTGCTCATCATCGACGATGACGAAATGTTCTGCCACGTGCTCAGCCGGGCGCTGGGCCGGCGCGGCTTCGAGGTCAGCGTCGCCCACGACGCCGACGAAGCGCTGGCGCTCGCCGTGGAGCACAAGCCGACCATGGCGACGCTGGATCTCAAGCTCGAGCAAAGCTCCGGGCTCAAGCTGCTGCCCGACCTGCTGGCAACGATCCCCCAGTGCCGCGTCGTCGTACTCACCGGCTATTCGAGCATTGCAACGGCAGTGGAGGCCATCAAGCTTGGTGCGGTCAACTACCTGTGCAAGCCCGCCGACGCCGACGACGTGCTCAGCGCCTTCGAACAGCAGCAGGGCGACCCGGACACCGAAGTGGCCGACAACCCGCCTTCGGTCAACCGCATTACCTGGGAACACATCCAGAAGGTGCTCCAGGAACACGATGGCAACATCTCCGCCACCGCTCGCGCCCTGGGCATGCACCGGCGCACGCTGCAGCGCAAGCTGCAAAAGCGCCCGGTGCGCCGCTAGGCCTCATCGTCTGACGGCGGCGCGGGCGGCTCGAACAGTCGGGTCATGAGCTGCTGGGCGAGCCTTGCGGCCTCCTGCATGCTGCCAAGCTCGCTTAAGTCGTCGAGAATGCGCCGCTGGTACCAGGTCCGGATGCCAAAGGCGTGGCGGTGCAGCCGATAGCTGCCGGAAGGCAGCGCCAGCAGGTATTCATCCGCCGCGGCGTCGGCGTGTTCGTCGGGCCATAGCGCCACCAGCCACAGCGAGCAGGGGGTAATCAGCGCGCCCACCAACAGCGCCTCGCCTTCGTCAGAGGTCAAGCGCTGAAAGCACAGCGCGTCCACGCCCAGGTGCGGGTTGTAGTGCGCAAGCTTTTTGAGCGCCACCAGGTGTACGTCGCGGTATTCACGGGCCACGGCGGCCAGCATGGCGTAGTCGTCGCCGCTCGGCGTTGCGGTCTGCATAGCTTTGCTCCCTGCGAGGCTGAAAAACAACGGTTGAAGGTAATGGTTGAAGACAACGGTTGAGGACAACGGTTGAGGAAAACGGCTGCCATCATAACGCGACTTGATGGGCCGCGTAGCGGCGCGCTATTGGCCATACCGGCCGCCGGCGCGCCACAATGGGCGGTGGCGAAACACTCTGTTTATCGTTTATCCAAGAGGAGACCTTTTATGTTCGTAGTGATTTACGGCCGCATGTCCTGCCCCTTCTGCGTACAGGCCAGAATGCTCGCCGAACGCCTGGAAGAAAGCGGGCGCATCGACGGCGTGCGCTACGTCGATATGCCCTCTGAGGGCGTGACCAAGGAAGACATCGCCAAGACCGCCGGCAAGCCGGTGCACACGGTGCCGCAGGTCTTCGTCGACCAGGAGCACATCGGCGGCTTCAGCGAGTTTCAGGCGTTCGTCAGCCGCCACCCCGCGCTCAGCGCCTGAGAGACCAGCGCCAATGCCGACGATCACCGGGCTGGTCAGCGTCCTGCTGCTGGCCGGCAACACGCTGTTCTGGACGCTGCCGCTAACGGCGCTGACGCTTGTCAAAGTAGTGTCACCCCGACGGTGGCAGCCGGCGGTGCTCAACGGCCTCAACGCCATCGCGCTCAACTGGATCGGCTTCAACCTCTGGTGGATGCGCCGCTGGCTCAGGCCGACCCTTGATACCCGAGTGCCCGAGGGTCTAAGCCCGGACAGGTGGTGGCTGGTGATCTCCAACCACCGCAGCTGGACCGACATCTTCATGCTGCTCGCGGTGCTTCACCGCCGGGTGCCCATGCCGCGTTTTTTCCTCAAGGCCCAGCTGATCTGGATCCCCGTGGTGGGGCTGGCGTTCTGGGCGCTGGAGTTTCCCTTCATGCGCCGCTACACCCGGGAGCAGATGGCGCAAAACCCGCGGCTTGCCGACATTGACCGCCGCGCCACCGAGCGCATGTGCCGGCGCGCCCGCCACCGCCCCATCACCATCTTCAACTTTGTCGAAGGCACCCGCTTCACCCCGGCCAAGCGCGACGCCCGGGGCAGTCCGTATCGCCACCTGCTCAAGCCCAAGGCCGGCGGCGTCGCCCAGGTGCTAAGCCTGCTCGGCGACCGCCTGGACGGCATGGTAGACGTCACCATCCACTACGCCGATCCCGACCCGAGCTTCTGGCGCTTCTTGTGCGGCCGGGAAGGGCCCATTACGCTGTCCGCCCGCCGGCTCGACATACCGGCATGGATGCACCGCGTGCCCTACCACGCCGACCCGCAGCAAAAGGAACGCTTCCACTCATGGATCAACGCACTCTGGCAAGACAAGGACCGCTGGCTGGACGCCGCCGAACGCCGGGCCTGATCATCACGCTTGCGCTGCTGCTCTGGCTGCTGGCCGGCTGCGCCGGAAGCCCAACGGATGGCGGCGACGCCGGCAGCGGCGGCGAGTGGGTGAGCATCCAGCGCGGCGACACCCTGGGTAAGCTTGCCCGGCGTGCCGAGGTACCGCTGGTGCGCCTGAAGCGCTTCAACCCCGGCGTGCGCGCCCGCCACCTGGCGGTTGGCCAGCGTATTCTGGTGCCCGGCCGCCAAGAGCGCGCGCCCTCCGGTGGCCCCTACCGCTACCGCATCCGCAAGGGCGACACCTACAGCGGCATTGCTCAGCACTTTGGCACTCGGGCGGGCCGTATCCAGGCGGCCAACGCCGACGCCTCGGCCAGCGCGCTGCGCGTGGGCCAGCTGATCCAGGTGCCGCTCAGCGGCGGCGGTGCCCCGGCCCGCCCGGCTTCGAGTGCCACGGCGTCGGCCAAGCCGGCCGCCAGCACGCCGGACCTGCCCGCCTCCGCCGGTACCTGGCCCTGGCCGCTCGACGACTACCGCGTCATGCGCCCCTACGGCAAGGATGACCGCGGCCGGCTGCAGCCCATGCTGCTCGCCGCCCGCCAGGGCAAGACGGCCAAGGCCGTGGCCGAAGGCGAGGTCAGCTTTGCCGACACCATGCGCCAGCTCGATCAGGTGGTTATCGTCCATCACGCCAACAATCTGCAGAGCGTCTATGCGCTGTGCGATACGCCAAGCGTCAATACCGGCGACTCGGTCAAGGCCGGCGATGCGCTGTGTCGCCTGGCCGACGGCGACGACGGCCAGGGCCCGGTGCTGCTGTTCGACATGCGCCGCAACGGCAAGCCCATGGACCCCGGCCGCCTGCTGAAATAGCCGTTAACCGTTAGCCACGATAGTGCCCCGGCGCCACGAACGGCATTTTGGTGACGGTCATGGCGCGCTTTTTGCCGCGCACCAGGGCAAACACCCGGGTATCCGGCGCCTCAAAGTCGCGCTTGACGTAGCCCATGGCTACCGGCTTGCCCACGCTGGGACCGAAGCCGCCGGAGGTCACCACGCCGATTTCCCGTTCATCGTCGTCGACCAGCACCGCGCCCTCGCGCACCGGGGCCTTGCCCTCGGCGACCAGGCCCACGCGCTTGCGTTCGTGATCCTTGGCGTCCACCTGATGCAGAATCACGTCCGCCCCGGGAAAGCCGGCCGGGCGCTCGCCGCCGTGGCGGCGGGGCTTGCTCACCGCCCAGATCAGGCCGGCCTCTACCGGCGTGGTCTCCGCGGTCATATCGTGGCCGTAGAGGCACAGGCCGGCTTCCAGACGCAGCGAATCCCGGGCGCCAAGGCCGATGGCCTCGACTTCGGGCTCCGCCAGCAGGCGCCGGGCAATGGCCTCGGTGGCCTCTGCGCGCATGGAAAGCTCAAAGCCGTCTTCGCCGGTGTAGCCGCAGCGGCTGATCCACACGTCTTCGCCGTCGATATCAAAGCGCGCGTGCTGCATGAACACCAGCTCGCAGGCCGCCGGGCACAGCCGCGCCATGACGGCGTTGGCGTCGGGGCCCTGGAGCGCCAGCAGGCCGCGGTCGAGACTTTCGATGGTGTGGGTCTCGCCCAGGGTGGCGCGCAGGTGGGCCAGATCCTGGTCCTTGCACGCGGCGTTGACCACCAGATAGAAATGATCGCGGGCGTTGACCAGCATCAGATCGTCGAGAATGCCGCCCTCGGTGCCGGTAAAAATGCCGTAGCGCTGGGCGCCGGGCTTAAGGTCGACCAGGTTCGCCGGCATCAGGGTTTCCAGCGCCTCGGCAACGTCGTCGCCGGCCACGGTAAACTGGCCCATGTGCGACACGTCGAACAGGCCGCAGCGGGCCCGGGTGTGCTCGTGCTCCTTTTTGACGCCCAGCGGGTACTGCACCGGCATTTCATAGCCGGCAAAGGGCACCATTTTCGCCCCCAGCTCGCAGTGCAGGTCATACAGCGGCGTGTGTTTGGGATTATTCATGCGGCTTCCTCATCTGGCAGGGGTTAAACGTAATGCATAAAAAAGCCGGGGAGCCACCCTCGGATGGCTCCCCGGCGTCAGGCTGCGTCCAGCATAACATTGCCACGCGCCTTGGTTGACGTACCAACCCAGGTTGAGCCGTCAACAGGTCTCCGAGGGGCGCTATAAATCCGTCCCTGGACGCTACCCTACGCCATCCGTGGCGTAGAACCCCCTCTTCGACCTGTCCCCGGCTCCGCTGGACATAGCGCGGCATTACGAGCGGTCGTGATCCAGCTCTTCACCGGGCTTTATGTCTTCCCCGCTGAAGTAGGCTTTCGCCAGCTTGAACACCACCGGCGACAACAGCGCCAGCGCGATCAGGTTGGGAATCGCCATCATGGCGTTGAAGGTATCCGCCATCAGCCAGATAAGGCCCAGGTTGGCTACCGCTCCCAGCGGAATGGCCAGCACAAAGACCACCCGGTACAGTGGGATCGAGCGCGCGCCGAACAGGAACTGGCAGCACTTCTCGCCGTAAAACGCCCAGCCCAGAATCGTGGTAAAGGCAAATACCGCCAGCACAATGGAAACGATCTCGTTGCCCATGCCCGGCAGAGCGGCATCGAACGACATCGCGGTGAGCGAGGCGCCCTCTTCGCCGGTCTCCCACACCGAGGCGGTGAGGATCACCAGCGCGGTGATGGTGCACACTACGATGGTGTCGATGAAGGTGCCGAGCATCGCGATCAGGCCCTGGCGCACGGGGTTTTTGGTCTTGGCCGCGGCGTGGGCAATGGGTGCGCTACCCAGCCCCGCCTCGTTGGAGAACACGCCCCGAGCGACGCCGAAACGGATCGCCATGGTCACCGCCGCGCCGGCAAAGCCGCCCACCGCCGCGTGAGGGTTGAAGGCGTAGTAGAAAATCATGCCCAGAGTGCCCAGCAGCTGGTCGGCGTTGATCACCAGCACCACGATACCGCCGACGATGTAGGCAATCCCCATGATCGGCACCAGCTTGCCCGCCACCTTGGCGATCCGCTTGATGCCGCCGAGGATCACCGCCCCGGAAAGCCCCATGATCACAAGGCCGGTGAGCCAGGCGGGAATGCCAAAGGTAGAGTTCATGGCGTCGGCCACGGAGTTGGACTGAACGGTGTTACCGATGCCGAACGCCGCCACCGCGCCGAAGAAGGCAAAGGCGCCGCCCAGCCATAGCCATTTCCGCCCCAGGCCGTTCTTGATGTAGAACATCGGCCCGCCGACGTGGTAGCCGGTGCTGTCGGTTTCGCGAAAACGCACCGCCAGCACCGCCTCGGCAAACTTGGTTGCCATGCCCACCAGCGCGGTAATCCACATCCAGAACACCGCCCCGGGGCCGCCCAACGCGATGGCCGTGGCCACCCCGGCGATGTTACCCGTGCCGATGGTCGCCGAGAGCGACGTCATCAGCGCGTTGAACGGCGAAATCTCGCCGTCGTCTTCGGACTTCTGGCGGCCACCGGGCGTGGACTTTGCGTCCCGCCCCTGCCACAACAGCTTAAGGCCGGTTCCCAGCTTGCGGATGGGCATCAGCTTGAGCCCCGCCTGGAGGTAAAGCCCCACCCCCAGCAGCAAAAGCAGCATCAAGGGCCCCCATACGACCCCGTTTATCGCCTGGAACAGGCTGTTCAACGTTTCCATTTTGTTCTCCTTAGTGCCCGATGGCACGCCGCCCGGGTCGCCCCGGGCGGCTTTGGCTTTATTGACGAGCATTTGGCGTTGAAATACGGGCGGCAAGCGCCGCCGACGCGCGCTTATTCTGAGTGTCTACGCCGGCGTTGTCACGTCCTGTTATGCACGATAACGGCTTGAATTACCGCCTATTCGACCTATGTCGCATGGGCCGGAATTGCCGCTAATTCCGAGCTAGCACCTCCCCTTTTTACAGGGGCTGCCGGCAATTTGTTTCCACCGGCAAACGCGGTAACATGGGCGTCACTGTTAGCCGCACGCTGCGCGACGTTTCCAACGACGACTCTCACCACCACTCCCACGACGAAAAACAGGAAATCAGATGAGCCAGGTTCCCGCTAATATCCACTACGCCGAAAGCCACGAATGGGTGCAGGACAACGGCGACGGTACCGTCACCGTGGGCATTTCCGACCACGCCCAGGAATCCCTTGGCGACGTCGTCTTCGTCGAGCTGCCCGAAGTCGGCCAGACCCTGGCCAAGGGCGACGAGTTCGGCGTGATCGAGTCGGTCAAGGCCGCCTCCGACCTTTACGCGCCGATCAGCGGCGAGGTGGTCGAGGTCAACGAAGACCTCGAAGACGCCCCGGAAAGCGTCAACGAGTCGCCCTACGAGGACGGCTGGATCATGAAGGTCCGTCTCGACGGCGATATCGAAGGCCTGATGGACGCCGACGCCTATCAGGCAAGCATCGAAGCCGACGCCTAGCGTCCGTACGACCGGCAAAGCCTTTACGCTTGCCCAGCCCGTACCTACGTGCCTGCCACCGCGCGGGCACGCCTTCCTGTCTGGCTTTTCTTTTTTGTCTGGAATCCTTCTCTGGAACTCTTCTCTGGAAACATGCCCTATGTCCGAGTTTTCTGCATCGCGGCCTGATTCACAGCGCTCCCAGGCGGCCCCCCGCCTGGCGCAACTGGCCGACCACGACGCCTTTATCCAGCGGCACAACGGCCCCGATGCCGAGGACGCCAGCGCCATGCTCGACGCCCTTGGCCTGCCCAACATGGCCGCGCTGATCGACAAGACGGTGCCAAGCGACATTCGCCTGGGCCGCGAGCTGGACATGGAAGACCCGCGCAGCGAAGTCGAGGCCCTGGACTACCTCGCCGGGCTCGCCGACCAGAACCGCGTAGCGCGCAACTTCATCGGCCAGGGGTACTACGGCACCCACCTGCCCGCGGTTATCCAGCGCAACGTGCTGGAAAACCCCGGCTGGTACACTGCCTACACTCCCTACCAGCCGGAAATTTCCCAGGGCCGGCTCGAAGGCCTGCTGAACTTTCAGCAGACGGTCATGGACCTTACCGGCATGGCGCTTGCCAACGCGTCGCTGCTGGATGAGGCCACCGCCGCCGCCGAAGGCATGGCGCTGTGCAAACGCGCCAACAAGAAGAACAAGTCCAACGCCTTTTTCGTCGCCGATGACGTCTTCCCGCAGACTCTTGACGTGCTCAGGACCCGGGCCGACTGCTTCGGCTTCGAGCTGATCGTCGCCCCGGCGGACACCGTCGCCGACCACGACGTCTTCGGCGCTCTGCTGCAGTACCCCGGCAACGGCGGCGAAGTCCGCGACATCGCCCCGCTGCTCGAGGCCGCCGCCGCGCGCGGTACCATGACCTGCGTGGCCGCCGATCTGCTAAGCCTGGTGCTGCTCAAGGAGCCCGGCGCGCTGGGCGCGGACATCGTGCTCGGCAGCGCCCAGCGCTTCGGCGTGCCCATGGGCTTTGGCGGCCCCCACGCGGCGTTTTTTGCCACCACCGACAAGCTCAAGCGCTCCATTCCCGGACGCATCATCGGCGTCTCGAAGGACAGCCGCGGCGAAACCGCCCTGCGCATGGCCATGCAGACTCGGGAGCAGCACATCCGCCGGGAGAAAGCGACCTCCAACATCTGCACCGCCCAGGCGCTGCTTGCCAACATTGCCGGCTTCTACGCCGTCTATCACGGCGCCGAAGGCCTTGAGAAAATCGCCGGCCGCGTCCACCGGCTGACGTCGATTCTCGCCCGGGGCCTTAAGCAGGCGGGCGTGACGCTTGCCCACGACAGCTTTTTCGACACCCTGCGCCTCACCGGCGTGGATGCCGGAAGCGTTCACGGCCGGGCGCTGAGCGCCGGGGTCAACCTGCGCTACTTTGCCAAGGACAGTGCTGGAGGAAACGGCGGCGGCGATATCGGCGTCAGCCTGGACGAAACCTCCACCGCCCGGGACGTCGCCCTGCTGTGGGACGTCATCCTGGGTGACGATCACGACCTTTCGATCAGCGCCCTGGACGAGGCCGTCGCCGCCGATATCGAGGCCGGCAAGGGCGCCATTCCCGCCGCCTGCCGGCGCGAAAGCGATTTCCTCACCCATCCGACCTTCCGCCGCTACCGCAGCGAAACCGAAATGCTGCGCTACCTCAAGCGGCTGGAAAACAAGGATCTGTCGCTCACCCACGCAATGATTCCGCTGGGCTCGTGCACCATGAAGCTCAACGCCACCAGCGAGATGCTGCCCATCTCCTGGCCGGCGTTTGCCCACCTGCACCCCTTCGCCCCCCGGGAGCAGGTCACCGGCTACCAGCAGATGATCGACGAGCTGGCGGCGTTTCTCGAAGAGATCACCGGCTACGATCACATCTCCATGCAGCCCAACTCCGGCGCCCAGGGCGAATACGCCGGACTGCTGGCCATCCGCCGCTACCAGGCCGCCCAGGGCCAGGCGCACCGCGACGTCTGCCTGATCCCCAGCTCCGCCCACGGCACCAACCCCGCCTCGGCGGCGATGCTCGGCATGAAGGTGGTGGTCACCGAGTGCGACGCCGAAGGCAACGTCGATCTTGACGACCTTACCGCCAAGGCCGAAGAGCACAGCGAACGCCTGTCCGCGGTGATGCTCACCTATCCGTCGACCCATGGCGTGTTTGAAACCCACGTCCGCGCGGTGTGCGACGTCGTCCACATGAACGGCGGCCAGGTGTACGTCGACGGCGCCAACATGAACGCCCAGGTCGGCATTTCCCGCCCCGGCGACTTCGGCGGCGACGTCTCGCACTTAAACCTGCACAAGACGTTCTGCATTCCCCACGGCGGCGGCGGCCCGGGCATGGGGCCCATCGGCGTCAAGTCGCACCTGGCGCCCTATGTCGCCAACCACTGCGTCACGCCCATTGACGGCGTGGACCCGGCAAGCACCGCCGTGGCCGCCGCGGCGTTCGGCAGCGCCTCGATCCTGCCGATCTCCTGGGCCTACATCAAGATGATGGGCGCGCGCGGGCTGCGCGAAGCCACCGAGCTTGCCATCCTCAACGCCAACTACATCGCCAAGCGGCTGGAAGACCACTTCCCGGTCCTCTACCGCGGCGAGAACGGCACCGTGGCCCACGAGTGCATCGTTGACGTGCGCCCGCTGAAAGCCGCCTCCGGCATCAGCGAGGAGGACGTGGCCAAGCGCCTGATGGACTACGGCTTCCACGCCCCAACCATGTCCTTCCCGGTGCCCGGCACGCTGATGATCGAACCCACGGAGTCCGAGTCGCGCTACGAGATCGACCGCTTCTGCGACGCCATGATCGCCATCCGCGAAGAAATCGGACGGGTCGAAAGCGGCGAATGGCCGCTGGACAACAACCCCCTGGTACACGCCCCGCACACCATGGCCGACCTCGCCGATGACGGCTGGGATCACCCCTACTCCCGGGCGCTGGCCGCCTTCCCCACCGAAGCGGTCAAGGCGGCCAAGTACTGGCCCGCCGTCAACCGGGTGGACAACGTGCTGGGCGACCGCCAGCTGATCTGCTCCTGCCCGCCCATCGACGAGTATCGCGACTGACCCAAAACGCCCCGCCGGCTAGATGCTGGCGGGGCGTTTTTTTTCCGGCTTATCCCAGCCGCTGCTCTCTGAAGCCGTCGAGCAGCTTGGTATAGCGCCGGGGCAGCGCAGCGTCGCGGCGATGCACCCGATACAATAGCTCGTCGACCGAGTGCTCGAGGCCGAGCTCCTTTACCTGGCGCTGCCAGGGCGAGGTTTCCAGCACCAGCCGCGACACCACGGTAAACCCAAGCCCCCGGGCCACGGCGTCGAGCACCATGCTCACCTCGTTGGTAAAACCCTGGTGGCGAAAGTGCGTCATCGAGCGAAACGCCTCGGGGTAGTTCTTGCGCAAAAGCGCCGTTGCCTGGTTGATGCCGTCGTAGTAGTTGATAAAGCCGATGCCCATGAGATCGGACAGCGTGCTGCCGGCAAAGTCCGCCGGCACTACCAGGCACAGCGGCTCCCGGTGCCACAGGGTGCACTCAAGGTCGGGGCTCTTCACCGCCTCGGTGACGATGCCTACGTCGTGGCGGCCGCTGATCAGATCGGCGACGATCTCGTGGTTAAAGGCAAAGCTGTAGTTCACCGTCAGGTTGGAGTGCATCTGCTGCTGGCCGAGAATATAGGGATAAAGCATCAGCCCCACGCTTCCCGGCGAGGCAAGGCGGCACTCGCCGCTGTCCAGAGAGTCGTCGTCCAGGCCGTGGCGAAACTGCTCGTGCTCGGCAAACAGCTTCAGCGCGTAGTCGTAGGTGCGCCGCCCCTGCTCGGTGAGGATAAAGCGCCGGCCGTGGCGCTCGAGCAGGGGCTTTTTCAGGTAGTCTTCCAGCTTGCGAATGTGCTGGCTGACCCCGGGCTGGGTCATTTCCAGCCGCTTGGCCGTCCGCGTGAAGCTCCCGGTCTCCACCAGCGTGATGTAGGTGCGGAAATAATGCGCGTTGAACATAACGGTCCGGCTTGCCCAAATAGCGCCCATCTTAGCACAGCACATCCCGAGCGCACGCCGGCACGCCGCCCTGTAACGGCGGGGTCAGCATGCTATTATGGCGCATTCATTTACGTCAGCACGGACAGCCTCCCACGATGACCCACGCCCCCAGCCAACGCCCGACGATCACCAGCATCATCTCGCCGGAAGGCAGCCTTGAGGTGCTTTCCCAACACGAAGTCAACCGGCTGAAGCGCACCTCGAAAACCGGGCTGCACGACCTCTTGCGCCGCTGTTCGCTGGCCGTGCTCAACAGCGGCATGCCCACCGACGACAGCATCGCCCTGCTCGAAGCCTACAAGGACTTCGACATCGAGGTGATGCAGCAGGACCGCGGCATCCGCCTGAAGCTCACCCACGCCCCGGCCGAGGCCTTCGTTGACGGCCGCATGATCCGCGGCATCCGCGAGCATCTATCGGCGGTGATCCGCGATATCGTCTACGTCTACAACGAGATACAGCAGCACAACCGCTTCGACCTTTCCACCGCCGAAGGCACCACCAACGCCGTCTTCCACATCCTGCGCAAGGCCGGCGCCTTCCAGCCCAACCGCGACCCTAGTCTGGTGGTCTGCTGGGGCGGGCATTCCATCTCCCGGGAAGAATACGATTACACCAAGGACGTCGGCTACCAGCTGGGCCTGCGCGACCTGGACATCTGCACCGGCTGCGGCCCCGGCGCCATGAAAGGTCCGATGAAAGGCGCCAACCTCGCCCACGCCAAGCAGCGCCGCAGCGACAGCCGCTACCTGGGCATTTCCGAGCCCGGCATCATCGCCGCCGAGGCGCCCAACCCCATCGTCAACGAGCTGGTGGTAATGCCGGATATCGAAAAGCGCCTGGAAGCCTTTGTGCGCCTGGGCCACGGCATTATCGTCTTCCCCGGCGGGGTGGGTACCGCCGAGGAGATCCTCTACCTGCTGGGCATTCTGCTCCACCCGGACAACGCCGATACCCCCTACCCGCTGATTCTCACCGGGCCGGCAAGCTCGGCGGACTACTTCAACACCATCGACGAGTTTCTGGTGTACACCCTGGGCGAAGACGTGCGTCGCCACTACCACATCTTCACCGGCAGCCCGGCCGACGTCGCCCGGCAGATGCGTCAGGGAATCGACGATATCACCGAGTTCCGCCGCCACCATCAGGACGCTTTTCACTACAACTGGCGGCTGAAAGTGGCGCGCAACTTCCAGGCCCCTTTCGAGCCCACCCACGCCGCCATGAAAGACCTGGCGCTTCACCGCCAGCAGCCCACCCACGAGCTTGCCGCCAGTTTACGCCGGGCGTTTTCCGGCATCGTCGCGGGCAACGTCAAAGAAGAGGGCATCCGCGCCATTGCCGCCCACGGCCCTTTCGAGCTTTCCGCCGAGCCCGAACTCATGGAAAAGCTCGACGCCCTACTCACCTCCTTTGTCGCCCAGGGCCGCATGAAGCTCGACGGCCAGCCCTACACGCCCTGCTACGTGCTGAAGTAGGCTGAGTCAGTAATGTGATCTAGTCGTCGTGCTTCAGCCGCCCGAAGTAGAACAGGCCGGAGGCAAGGCCCAGCACCACCAGCGCGAGCATGGCGGCGAACAGCGGCCAGGGGCCGAAGTTGTAGATGATGGGCAGCGCAAGACCGGTGATCAAGCCGCCGCCGAAGAACGGCTCGAATACCATCTGCTTATAGCCGAAGGCCTCGTAGGCCGGCGTTCTGTTATCCGGGTCGGCGATCTTCATCAGGATCAGGCCGGTCGCGGTCACGCCCATGGACTGGCCGATATCGCCGATGCCGCGCTCGAACCAGTATTTGGGGATGACGCGCGGCGCCAGCCACAGAAACAAGCTGATGTTCCAGGCAACACCGGCCACGCCCAGCAGCAGGAAGGCCACGAAATTATCGGCGATCACGGTCAGCGACAGGCTGGCGATCGCCGCAGCGATGAGTATATCCAGCGCAAAGCCCTGGATACGCAGCATGAGATCGCGGTCGAGCAGGTTATTCTTGTCAAAGCGGGTGAGGAGCTGCTGGACGATAAGCCCGCCGATCATCGCCAGCGGGAACAGCGGCACCGCGCCCAGCAATTGGACGCCGTCGTCGCCGGCGCCCCAGGTCACGCTTTCAACCCATGCCATGGCCTCAAGGATACCCAGGCCGACAAGGATCGCCATGGCGATAAAGGCGAAATGCAGCGTCAGCGGCTCGATGGACTCGGCGCGCACGGTCATGCTCCCCGCCGACACCGGGCGGTTTTCATGGGCGACCAGGCCGCGGCGCTGATCGTGAGGGATGCTGCCCACGCTCTGGTCGAGCACCGCACTCTTGCCCCGGCGTACGCCCCAGTTGATGAGAACGATGCCAAACACGATGCCGGAAATCACCCCGACCGTGGCCATACCCACGGCCAGGTCGGCGCCGTCGGCAAAGCCCAGCTCGCCGAAGGTCTCCTGCAGGCCGGCGGCGGTGCCGTGGCCGCCTTCAAAGCCGATCTCGATCAGCGCGCCGGCCATCAGCGGCACGCCAAAGAACGGCGCCAGGATCAGCGCCGTGATCAGGATGCCGATCACGTACTGGCCGGCGCCCAGGGTGACGCCAAACGCCAGCTGCGGGCCCGCCAGGTTCCATACCCGCTTCCAGCGGGGCAGCGGTACGCCGAGCAGCAGCGTGGCAAACACCACGTTGATCAGAAGGCCCGGCAGCTTGCTCCAGGTGTCGAGCATGGTTTCCGGAATCACGCCCTGGGCAAGCGGCGCCCCCTCACCGCCGATCAGACGCGCCAGCGCGCCGAGCACGTCGGGGCCGAGCAGCAGACCCACAACGCCGGCCAGTATAGAGGCCGGCAGAAACAGCTGCTGCGCCGGCCGCCAGTGCATGCGTACCCATTTGCCGACGTACAGCAGCACCGCCAGCATGAGCAGAGAAAAACCAACCTGTTCGGCGCTCATCGTCTCTCCCTCCACGTTGGAAACCGCCGGCCGTGGCGCGCTGATGCCGGCGCTATGGTAATCGCGACTTTAGCAGAATCACGGCTCGCTTTTCCTATCAAGCCGAGCGGAGGGCACAATACCACGCTGACGGTGTCCTTCGCCCCGGATAATTGAAGATGGCAACGCTTTCAGCCTCTTGCAGCCTAATAATGGCGCGCTGTGGCTCGGCTGTCGCCGTCCCCTTTCGCCATAGCCGCACCACCTATATGCAACGAACGTCTCATATACGCGATGCAGTGGTTGCCTACAGTAAAGAGAGTCCCGCTCACCGCTTTGCCTGATCCAATAACGATAACGGCCTCAGGAGTTACCCCATGAAAGCGTCTTGCCTCAAGCCCCTGGTGGCAGCCATGCTGCTGAGCCCGCTACTGACCACCGCCCAGGCCGCGACTACCGTCAACCTGAGCTATAACGGGGCGCCCGACCCGGACAAGAACGCCGTGCATGCGTTTGCTGCTAACCTGCAGACCCTGGTCAAGGAAAAGACCGACGGCGAAATCGAGCTGAAGCTCTACCCCAACAGCATGCTGGGTGAGGAGCAGGAGCGCATGGAGCAGACGATGAATAGCCCCTCGCTGAACGTTGCCTCCTTTGCCGGCATGTCGCCGGTGGTGCCGGAAATTTTTGTCAGCGCCATTCCGTTCCTGTTCGATGACTTCGAGGACGCGCGCACCTTTTTCGACGAAGGGGAGTACTGGCAGCAGGTAGAAGAGGACCTGCGCGAGCGTACCGGACTGGAACTGCTCGCGGTGGTCGAAGAAGGCGGCTTTTTGGCGTTTACCAACAACAAACGTCCGATCGCCTCGCCGGACGACTTCGAGGGTCTGCGCTTTCGCGCCATGGACCCAAGCCAGGTGGCGCTCTATGAGGCTTTTGGCGCTTCCGGCACGCCGATTCCCTGGACAGATACCTACATGGGGCTGAAGACCGGCGTCGCTGATGGCCAGATGAACCCGCCGATGTACATCATCCTCGGCAGCCTCAACGAGGTGCAGGACTACCTGACGCTCGCCAACATCCAGTACTCCGACCAATTCCTGGTGGGTAACGCCGCCATGATCGATTGCTGGGACGAAGCGCTGCGCCATAGCTTCCTGGAAGCCGTAGAGGAAGCCAAGGACAAAGCCCGCGACTACAACGAAAGCAAGGTAGAGGAACGCATTGCCTATCTCGCCGACAACGGCATGGAGGTGATCCGCCCCGACGACGAACAGCTGGCTGCCTTCCGCGAGCTCGGCCAGCCCGCCTATCTTGACTGGCTTAAAAAGCAGGACATTGAGCCCTCCTACATCGACATGGCACTGCAGGATGCAGGCTTTGACGATGGCGACGACAGCAACACCCAATGACTCGTTTGCTGCGCAGGCCGGCCGCGCTGATTCGACAATATTCCCTATGGCTTGCCAGCAGCATGCTGGCCGTCAACCTGGCGGCCATTCTGTACGGCGTATTCACGCGCTACGTCGCCGGCGGCGCGCCGATCTGGACCGACGAGCTGGGCCGCTACCTGATTATTGGCACGGTCATGCTGGCCATGGGAGCGGTATGGATTGAAGGTACCCACATGCGCGTGGCGCTCATCGAGCGGCTGTTGCCGCGCAGACTGGGCCGGCTGCTGTCCTGGTACCAGTGGCTGCTGACTCTGGCCATCGCCCTGGCCGGCGCCTGGCTCGGCTATCGCTACGCCCTGTCGGTAGCGATGTTCACCAGCCAGGGGCTCGGCATCAGCCGCACCGTACCGGCCATGGCGCTGCCCGTGGGCTTTGCCCTGCTGGCTCTCCTCACCGCCAGCCACGGCCCCAGGCCGCTGCCAACTCCCCACGAGGAGCACAACACCGCGGACAGCCCCGGCCCGGAGAATGCGCCATGACGCTGACCATGCTGGCAGTGTTCCTGGTCCACGTGCTGCTCGGGCTGCCGCTGTTCGTGTCGCTTCTGGCCACTGCCGGGGTCGGCTTTCTCTTTGTTGACCCGAGCATGATTCCGCGGATGATGCCGCAGCAGTTTTTCGGCGGTATCAACGCCTTCTCGCTGATGGCCATTCCGCTTTTTATCCTCGCCGGCAACCTGATGAACGCAAGCCAACTGACCGACCGGTTAATGGCCCTGGCGCGGCTGCTCGTCGGCCATTTGCGCGGCGGCATCGGCCACGTCAACGTGGTCTCCAGCGTGTTCTTTGCCGGCGTCAACGGCTCGGCGGTGGCCGACACCTCGGCGCTGGGCTCGCTGCTGGTGCCGGCAATGCGCAAGGAAGGCTACTCCACCGCCTTTGCTGCCGGGCTGACTGCCGGCAGCTCGCTGATCGGCCCCATCATTCCGCCCAGCATCTTCATGATCCTCTACGCCTCGCTGACCAATACGTCGGTGGGGGATCTTTTTCTTGCCGGCGTGATTCCCGGCCTGCTGCTGGGCGTTGCGTTCATGGCCATGAACGCCGGCTAT
Organism: Halomonas garicola; assembly: GCF_031935715.1. Lineage (GTDB taxonomy): Bacteria > Pseudomonadota > Gammaproteobacteria > Pseudomonadales > Halomonadaceae > Vreelandella > Vreelandella garicola. Next base: position 164,802 of record NZ_JASSZF010000002.1, read on the forward strand.
GCCTGGCGTATCCGGCTGCCCAAGCGCGTCAGCTGGCCCAGCCGAGGCGAGCTGACGGGCGCATTTCTGAGGGCGCTGCCGGCGCTGATTGCGCCCTTTATCATTGTGACCGGCATCGTCATGGGCTTGGTCACGCCGACGGAATCCGGCGCCCTCACCGCGCTTTACGTAGCGCTTTTCGGCGTGGTTGCCGGTAATCTGAGCCCTGCAGGGCTATGGAAGGCGATAGTCGACACCACCAAGCTGACCGCGGCCATCTTTGTCATCATGGCCGCCTCCAGCACGGTTAGCTGGCTGCTGTCCTACGCCCAGGTACCCAGCCAGCTCGTCGAGCTGCTCACGCCCTATAGCGATAGCCCGGTGATCATTCTGCTACTGCTGAGCCTGATCACCTTCATTACCGGCATGTTCATGGAAGAAGTCTCCGCGCTGATGCTGCTCACGCCGATCTTCGTTCCCATTGCCGAGCTCGCCGGTATCGATATGGTTCATCTGGGGATTATCATTACCCTGAACATCACCATCGCGCTAATAACCCCGCCCATGGGAGCCTGTGTGTTTGTCGCGGCCGCCGTGAGCAAGCTTGAGATCACCGCGCTTTTTCGTACCATCTGGCCCTTTGTCGCCACCGCCGTTGTCGTGCTGATAGCGCTGATCCTGCTCCCCTCGCTGGCCCTGTGGCTGCCCGCCCATCTTGGATAACGTCATGACCGAACCCGCCACCTGGCAAACAACGCCTATTCCCTCGATGAGCGAGCCCGACTGGGCGACGCTGACCCAGATCCCGATCACCGGCTCTTCCGAGCGGCTGGTGCCCGTCAGCCTGGCGCCACCGCCGGTCCGGGTATTCCCCGCCTACGCGCGGATGGGCGTTCCCGGGGCGGTCAACGAGTGCTACCTGCGCGAAGGCGTGTATCGTCGCCTGCTGGCCGTAGCCCGTTCGTTGCCCAAAGAGCTGACGCTGCTGGTGTTCGATGGCTGGCGGCCCTGGCGAGTGCAGCAATACCTGTTCGAAACGCTGTCCGAAGCCATTCGCGACGCCTACCCGAGCATCGACGAACAGGAGCTGGTCAAGCGCACCCGGGAATTCGTCTCGCTGCCCAGCACCTCGCCTGAGGCGCCAAGCCCCCACCTGACCGGCGGCGCGGTGGACGTTACCCTGTGCGACGCTGACGGCCTGCCGCTGGACATGGGCACGCGTTTTGACGAAGCCGTGCCCGCCTCCCACGCCGCAGCGCTGGAAAGCCAGCCGCCCTCCCAGGCTCGGGATAACCGCCGTTTGCTGTACCACGCCATGCGCGCCCGGGGCTTCACTAACCTGCCCAGCGAATGGTGGCATTTTGACTACGGCGACCAGCTATGGGCCCACTACCGCGGTGAGAATCGAGCCGTATACGGCCCGGCAGAGCTTGAAAACATCGAAAGCCGCTGGCGACAATCGCTGCGGCAAGAGCAGTATAAAAAGGGTATACGGATTTAATGGTTGATGGGGCACATACATCCCACCAACTTGATACCACCCTCAGATGGTTGATAGATCGACTCCGTAGTTGAGTTCCTCTGCGAAGTCCGGCAGTCCGTAACCGATGGTTTTCTTGTAGAACGGAGAGACCTTTGCTGTCGGGGCCTTCTTCTTGTGCTTCGTGGTGTAGAGCATTCGTGCCCGCATCACCTCAAAGGAGTAACCACGCCCTTCACGGTTCTTATCCTTGGCCAGTCGGTTGATGGACTCCGTGTAAGCGTTGGTGACGGGCATGTCCGTCTCGAAGTAGGTCATGATCTCTTCGCGCCAGTTGCCCACAGCCCTGACCAGATCGCTCCAGACTTCCTTCTGGCCCTTCGGAATGATGGCTATCCACTCGTCCAGAGCGGCTTCTGCCTGGGGCCGTGTGGTGGCGTTCCAGATGCCGTAGAAGCGTTCCTTATGCTCGTAGGCGGCCAGCAGTTTCGGAAATGAGCCTGTCCAGGTCTCCATGATCAGTCGCTCTCGGTCTGAGACTTCGTGAGCGCGTTTCAGCAGGATTTTCCGGTCTCCCTTGAGGGTTCGGCTCTGGGAAGGTTTCAGCTCCTTTCTGAGACCCTTGCGTACCTTCTCCAAGGCATCATTGGCCATGCGCACCACATGGAACTTATCGACCACGATGCGGGTCTGTGGCAGCACCGTCTTGACCGCAGTCCGGTAGGGGTTCCACATGTCCATGCTGACGATCTCGACCTTCTGCCGGTCTTTCAGCTTCATCAAGTAGTTGGTCACCACGTCCTGACGGCGACTGGCCAGCAGGTCTAGCAGGGTTCTCTCCTCAATGTTGGTCAGGATACAGCGGTAGCGCTTGTTAAGGTACAACTCGTCAATGCCGAGAATGCGAGGCGTCTCGAAGCTGTGCCAGCGCCCCAGGAATTCGGCGCGGGCGTTGAAAATGTCACGTACCGTCTTCTCGTCCAGGCCCGTGGTATCAGCCACGTAGGCGTAGGGGTGATTGAAGGCTTCCTTCTCCACGTACTCATGCAACCGCAGCGTCATGCGGAAGCCATCCACCATCTCCGGTAGCTGGGGCCTGAAGGTGGTCTTGCAGGCCCGGCAGGTGTACCGGCGACGAACTACCCAGAGGGTGATCCGCTTGCCGTGGATGGGCAGGTCACGATAGGGAACATCACGCTTGCCGAACCGTACGAATTCACCCTGCACGCCGCACCCCTCGCAGGCTATTGGTGTAGGTGCCTCAAGCCGAAAATGTATGTCGTCATTCTGCTCCTTAGAATCCACCAACTGGTACCCAGGAAGGCTTAACGAATTAATCATCTCCCGCCTTAATCAAAAAAACAGGTAGGTGGCGTAACCGGCAATCATCGCCATAGCAAAGATGACTGCTAAAAACGCCGCTAAAAGCTTCAGCGTGAACAAAGAGCGCAACAGAATGAGCTCAGTCAGGCTGGCTCCGGCACTGCCGATGATCAACGCTAGCACCGCCCCGGCACCCACGCCTTTGGCCATCAGAGCCGCTGCCAGTGGTATGACGGCTTCAGCGCGAATATACAACGGCACGCCGATGACAGCGGCAACCGGAATGGCGAAGGGGTTATGTGGGCCTGCATACTGCTCCAATAAATCAGTGGGCATGAAGCCATAGATCACGCTGCCAATCGCAATACCGATAAGCAGGTAAGGCAAAACATCGACAAAGTCCGACCAGGCTTCCCACCACACACCACTGTACTTCCCTTTTTTCTTAACCGTGACAGGAGATTGAATGTCACAGCATCCGCTGGACGTAGAGACTGTCTTCTCATCAGCGCCGCAAGAAGCCGTCTTCGGAGTGGTGTCGCAGCTGTTAGTACCGCAATTCGATGCGGTCGGTGTAGCACCGCACGGACTTGCTGATGAACTACATTCACCGTTCTCTTGTGTTGCAGTCCGGCGCACATAACGCTCGAAGCCAAGCGTGTGAAGCAGCCATCCGGCACCTACAGCGACTACCAAAGCGGCGAGCACATAAATAGCAGTAAGTGTCCATCCAAACGTGGCAACCAGCAGGCCGACGACGATAGGATTCAGCAGCGGAGATGAGAAAAGAAACACCATCATCGGCCCAAACCCGGCCCGTGCCCGAATCAACCCTTTCAACATGGGGATTGTCGAGCAACTACAGAAGGGCGTTATAGCTCCTAAACCAGCAGCAAGAAAATAGCCTCGCTTCCCACTGGAAGTCAGTAACGTTTCCACCTTGGATGGTGGGATGTGACGTTGAAGAACTCCGACCAGCAAGCTAATGCCAATGAATAAAACCGATAGCTCGATAGCGAGAAAGGCGAACATGCTTAGAGCGTCTTGCAGTTGAGGTGACATTCAATATTACTCCTATATTTCTAGTTTTATCGAAATGATGCACACAGTCTAATTGCGTTTACTCGACCTGTAAACTACAATTCTAGAAATATCGAATTATTGGAGTGTGCTATGGATCACGAAAAGGTTGCAGCCAGCTTAGCTGAGCTAGGGAATAGTCACCGACTGTCCGTGTTCCGCTTTCTGGTCAAAGCTGGCCATGATGGGGCTTCGGTCGGAGATATCCAGAAGGGGCTGGGTATTCCTGCTTCGACGCTATCACATCACCTTGCGCGCATGGCCAAGGTAGGGCTGATCCGGCAGGAGAAACACAGCCGCACGATTGTCTGTATACCCGAGTATGGGCACCTAGAGAATTTGATCGGTTTCTTACAAGAGGAATGTTGTGCAGGTGTCCGGATTGCGCATGATCCAGAACCGCTTTGACGCTTGCCCAGCTCTCGCTGCCCTCCCTAGTCAGCATCGCTATGAAGATTCAGGCGAAGGTGGAAACAGAAAATTGGCAGCAGAGTAGGGCCTGTTGACGTTTCACATTGGTAGCCATAAAAAGCCGCATGCCAAGGCCACCATGCTTTCGTAATTTCGTTTGAGCTTATCGTAGCGCGTCGCAATGGCGCGATACGGTTTCAATCGAGCAAAGGCATTCTCAACCAGATGCCGGTAGCGATATAACCCTCTGTCCAGATTGGCATTTCCTTTTTTCGAGTTACGCCTGCGTGGAATGACGGCAGCCATTCCTTTGGCTTCGACCTGCTCACGGATACGTTCACTGTCATAGCCTTTGTCAGCCACCAGCGCGTCACCTGCCGGCAAACCGCCCTGTGTGTCAACCTGAATCCATACACCGGCTCAGTGAGTTAAACTCGATTTCAGAGCCCGAGGTTCAGGAGCCCATATCATGCCTAAACCGCCAACCGAGCTGCCCGATCACCAGGTCACGCCGAATCCCAAGCTGGAGAAGCGCACACGTCGCCAGTTCTCGACGGAGTACAAGCTGCGCATCCTGGCGGAAGCTGATGCCTGCCGGCATGGCGAGCTCGGAGAACTGTTGCGCCGAGAAAAGCTGTACAGCAGCCAGTTGACCGCATGGCGCAAGGAACTCGCCGAGAACGGCGTGGAGAAGCTTCACAAGACCGCCCCGGGGCCGCCCCCGAGCAAGACCCCGGAGCAGAAGCGTATCGAGGCACTGGAGCGTGAAAACGCCCGTCTTCAGCAGAAGCTCTCGACCGCCGAAGACTGCCTCTCGCTCCAAAAAAAGCGTTATCGATGCTCGATCGCATGAACAATGGGAGCGAACCATGATCACGGTGCTCGAAGAACGCCCGGCGCATCTCCCGTTGGCCATGGCTTGCCGAGCACTGGGCATCAACCGCAGCACGGTGTATGCCTGGCGAAAACGGCGCCACGAGCCCGCCACAGAGGCATCTACGTCGCGTCGGCATTGTCCGCAGCCCAGAGCCCTATCGGCCGAGGAGCGAGCAAAAATGCTCGAGATCGCGCATAGTGAGGCCTACCGGGATCAGCCGGTCTATGAGATCTACCACGACCTGCTGCAGCAAGGGATCTATCTCGGCTCGCTCAGCACCTGGTACCGGCAACTGCGTGAAGCCAAGGAGAGCGGTGACCGTCGCCC
>NZ_JASSZF010000003.1:0-151680 GCF_031935715.1 Halomonas garicola
ATTGAAACCGTATCGCGCCATTGCGACGCGCTACGATAAGCTCAAACGAAATTACGAAAGCATGGTGGCCTTGGCATGCGGCTTTTTATGGCTACCAATGTGAAACGTCAACAGGCCCTAGGCGCCAGGCACAAAAAAACCGGCGGCCCCGGGTAAAAGGGGTCGCCGGTTTTTTTTATCTGCGGGGCATCGCCCGGCCTAGCTGATATCCATGCACAGGTACTTGGTCTCGAGGTATTCATCCAGCCCCTGGTGGCCGCCCTCGCGCCCCAGCCCCGAGGCTTTCATACCGCCAAACGGCGCCGCGGCGTTGGAGATCGCTCCGGTATTGATCCCTACCATGCCGTACTCCAGCGCATCGGCAACGCGCCAGGTGCGCGCCAAATCCCGGGAATAGAAATACGAGGCCAGGCCGTAGCGGGTGTCGTTGGCCATGGCCACGGCGGTTTCTTCGTCATCGAAGGGGAAAACCGCCGCCAGCGGGCCGAAGGTCTCTTCCTGGGCCACGCGCATGTCCGCGGTCGCCGCGCTGATCAGCGTCGGCGAGAAGAAGTTGCCGCCCAGCGGGTGCGGATGGCCGCCCAGCAATAGCTCGGCACCTTTATCCACGGCGTCCTTGACGTGCTCGTTGACTTTGTTGACGGCATCCTCGTCGATCAGCGGACCAATATTGTTGCTGGCTTCCTCGCCGTCGCCCACGTGGAGTTCGCTGTGCATGGCCACCGCGAGCTTTTCGCAGAAGGCATTGACCACGCTTGTCTGTACCAGAAAGCGGTTGGTGCAGATGCAGGTTTGCCCGGTGTTGCGGAACTTGGCGGCCATGGCGCCTTCCACCGCGGCGTCCAGGTCGGCGTCTTCAAAGACAATGAAGGGCGCGTTGCCGCCAAGCTCCAGGGAGATTTTCTGCACGTGCTCGGCGGCCTGGGACATCAGCTGGCTGCCGACCTCAGTGGAGCCGGTAAAGGTAATCTTGCGCACCTTGGGCGAGTGGGTCATGGCCTGGCCGATGTCCCTGGCGCTGCCGGGCACCACGTTGAATACGCCGCGGGGGATACCCGCCCGCTCGGCCAGCAGTGCCAGGGCCGTGGCCGAAAACGGCGTCTGGCTGGCGGGCTTGACCACGATGGTACAGCCGGCGGCAAGCGCCGCCCCGGCCTTGCGCGTGATCATTGCCGCAGGAAAATTCCACGGGGTGATGGCGCCCACTACGCCCACCGGCTGCTTGGTCACCACGATACGCTGGTTGACCTTGGCCGCGGGCACGGTTTCGCCGTAGGCGCGCCGCCCCTCTTCGGCGAACCAGCGCAGAAAGCTGGCGGCGTAGGCAATCTCGCCCTCGGCTTCCTTGAGCGGTTTGCCCTGCTCGTGGGTCATCAGCATGGCCAGGTCCTGCTGGTGCTCGAGCATCAGCCCGTACCACTTGAGCAGCAGGTCGCCGCGCTCCAGGGCGGTCATCCCGCGCCAGGCGGGCAAGGCGGCATCGGCGGCGTCAATGGCGCGCCGGGTTTCGTCTCCGCCAAGGCGCGGCACGTTACCGATGAGATCCCCGGTCGCCGGGTTGTAGACGCTGATTTGCTCGCCGCTGTCAGCGGCCACCCAGCTGCCGTCAATGTAGGCAAACGGACAGTAAAGCTGGGTCTCTTTTAGCGATTCCATGAGTGCTCCAGACCAGTTCGTGGCGTTAAGCATGAAAGACCGTCGCCTTCATGCTAGGACGAAATACTCTTCATGACCAAGAAAACAAAGCTTGCCGGTGCTTAGCTGATCAGCGTCAAGAATTCCTGGCGAGTGGACTGATTACTGCGGAAGGTCCCGAGCATTACCGAGGACGACATGCTCGAGTTCTGCTTTTCTACGCCGCGCATCATCATGCACAGATGCTGGGCTTCGATCACCACCGCTACGCCGCGAGCCTGAGTCACGCTCTGAACCGCCTCGGCGATCTGCAGCGTCAGATTTTCCTGGATCTGCAGGCGGCGGGCGAACATGTCGGTGATCCGGGCAAACTTGGACAGCCCCAGCACCTTGCCGTTGGGCATATAGGCCACGTGGCACTTGCCGATAAAGGGCAGCAGATGGTGCTCGCAGATGGAATATAGCTCAATATCCTTGACCAGCACCATCTCGTCTGTATGGGAGTCGAACACCGCGCCGTTGACGACTTCGTCAAGCGTCTGGTGGTAACCCGCGGTCAAGAACTGCATGGCCTTGGCCGTGCGTTTGGGGGTGTCCTTGAGCCCTTCACGATCGGGGTCCTCCCCCAGCTGCTCCATGATCTGGCGGTAATGCTGGGCTATTGCATCGGTCTCATTAGTCATCAATAGGGTCTCGTTGGTCATTCTTGTGAGTCATCCCGGGGCGTTGGCCTGGCGAACACCCCGAGAACGGGCAAGACTATACAGCAGGCAGCCGGCAATGTTGTCTGGCGCGTGGCGCTCGGGCGGCTGGCGTTGGCGGGTCATCGGCAAAACCTCATGCTGTGATATAATCGCCGGCATTATTGACCCGTTAATCCGTAGCTACCCAACACGCGAGACTCCGCTATGCCTTCCATCAACATGCCTCTCTTCTCCGCCTGCATGTCTGCCCGCACGGGCGCTGGCGCCCTGTTAGCGGCGCTGCTGGCCGCCCCGGCCGGCGCCTTTGCCGCCACGCTCAGCCTGCCAAGCGATGCTACCGTGGACGTGGAAGTCGTCGATACCATCAGCTTTGCCGGGGGCGAGTCTCGCCAGGAAGGCATTTTATTAAGACCGGCTGATATTAGCCAGGCCTCAGCCACCCTGCCCGAGTACTGCGTCATCGTCGGCGACGCCCAGCGTGACGATGACCGCATGCGCATCACCACACACGACGTCACCTGCATCGAAACTGACAGTGCCACCAGCTCGATTTTTTCCGGCGAAATAGACGCCGCGGCCTACGATAGCGACGGCCAGTACGGCATTCAGTGTGAGGGCGACGACTGCCGCCTGCCCGCCGGGCACGCCTTTACCCTGACCCTGGGCGCGCCGCTTGAGATCACCGAGCAGGCCAACCCCTCGGAAGAAATCAACAAGCAGCGTCGCGAAGCCAGCGGTGCAGGCGTGGCCAACCCGATTCCCTCAGAGCGGCCCGACCCCGAAGATAGCCAGAGCGCCGGGGACTGATTACAGTCGTGGCACTGCTCTAAAGCCGGATAGCCTCTATCTCTCGGGCTCGCCTGCCTTCAGGCGAGCCAGCGCGTTGTTTCCAGCCGCACCCGCTGCTGCTCCAGCTGGCGAATATGCGCGTCCCAGTAGCCGCTTTCGCCAAGCCAGGGAAACGCCCGGGGGAAAGCGGGGTCTTCCCAGCGCGCCGCCAGCCAGGCGCTGTGGCGCACCATGCGGTGGCTGCGCAGCGGCTCGATCAGCTCAAGCTGCTCCTGGGGAAACGCCCGCTCTTCTTCGTAGCCTTCGCTGATTTCGCTGAGCTGGGCGCGCCAGGCGTCGGGCTCGCCCGTGGGCAGCAGCATCCAGATATCGTGGACGGCCGGCGCCATCAGGCAGTCATCGAAGTCCACCAGGGTAAAGGCCTCGTCGCGCCCCAGGATGTTGCCCAGGTGGCAGTCGCCGTGGCAGCGCGTCAGTGCCGGCATGGCGTAGCCTTCCAGCGCCTTCACCAGGCGATGCGTCACCGCTTCGTAGGCGCGCCGCTGCTGCTTGCCCAGCCAGCCGCTGGCGAGCACGTCGGCGCTTGCCCGGGCGGTGTCCGCCGCCGGTGACAGTCGCGGCCGATGGGTAAAGGCGCGTCGACCGGCGACGTTGTGCAGCCGCCCGAGCAGCCCGCCCAGCGCAAACAGGTGGGCGGGGTTGTCAAGCTCCGGCGCCTGGCCCGGCCGCTGGGGAAACAGCGTAAAGATAAAGCCGTCGAACCGATGCAGCGTGTTTCCGCCGTCCAGGCGCACCGGCGGTGCCACGCTGACCCCGGCGGCGTGAAGTTCGAGCAGGTAGTCGTGCTCTTCCTGAATAGCGGCCGCCGTCCAGCGCTCGGGGCGGTAGAACTTGACCACCCAGCGCCCGCCGTCGTCATCGCGAAACATCAGCACGCGATTTTCGTAGCTGTTCAGCGCAAAGGGCTCGCCGGCCGGATACACGCCGACCGACTCGATGGCCGCCATAACAACAGACGGCGATAAGGCGCTAAACGCGTGATTCATGGAAGTCTCCGCCGGGCAAAACGCCATGGTATCAGGACGCGCCCAGCGATGTACGCGCCAGCGCGTAGACCACCACTTCCCGGGCGCCGGCCCGGCGAGCGGCCAGCGCCAGGGCGTTGACCGTAGCGCCGGTGGTCATGACGTCGTCGACCAGAGCCACCCGCTCGGGTAACGGCGTTGCCACCGCGAAAGCCTCCGCCAGGTTGGCAAAACGCTCGCCGCGAGAGAGCGGGCGCTGGCTGGGCGTATCGACCCGGCGGCTCGCCTCAATCACGGGAAGGCCCAGGCGCGTGCCCAGCTGGCCGGCAAGCCACCGGGCCTGGTTAAAGCCGCGCTGCCGCGCCCTCGCCGGGTGCAGCGGCACCGGCACCAGCGCCTCCGCTGGCGTCTCATCCAGCGCCGAGACAAACAGCTCCACCAGCAGCGTGCCGGCGCGCGGCGAGGCATGAAACTTGAAGTCCTGCACCAGCTCGCGCACCGCCCCCTGATACACTAGCGGCACCCGGGCGCGCGCAAATGCCGGCGACGCCGCGCGGCAGCGGCGGCACAGCGCCTGCGCCCGGCTCAGCGGCTCGGCACACAGGCAACAGCCGTTGCGGTTCCAGGCAAGCTCCCGATAGCAAGGCATACACCAGCTTTGCTCCGGCGCCGGCTCGCCCAGGCAGAACGCGCAGTGCCCGGGCATGGCGCGGCGCAGGTGCTTTTCCAGCGTCGCCAGCGCACCGGCCACCCTGTTACCCGCCGCCCGGCCGTTCGCCACACGTTTTTTGTCAATGAGTGGGCGCACCTCCGTCCCCCCTTCGCTGTCCCGAACTCTCGCGGGCTATTCGACGCTCCCCGCCAGCGTTGACTTTACGCTCATGGTCAGTAAAATCCGCATTCGATCTGCGGATGTGGTGGAATTGGTAGACACGCTAGATTTAGGTTCTAGTGCCGCAAGGCGTGGGAGTTCAAGTCTCCCCATCCGCACCAGCTTATAATGTAACCCACTGATTTTACTGCTTTTCATAAGCCTCCCTGCCCAAAATCAGACAGCCAGTAGCCAAATATCGGGCGTTCCCCCCGCCCTTACTTGCCGATTCCAAACGCCGCTGCTTACCTGAACTCGGGCAAAAACGTTGTCTATTTCGGGCGTATTGCTCTGTTTCTTGCCTGCCTTTCTGACTACAATCGGTTTCAATTATCCAGGCTTAAAATAAGGAAAACCAATGGATTGGCTCAACGAAAACAGTCAGGCCATCTCGGCTGTTACCAGTGTCGTGACGGTGTTCGTGTGGATATTTTATGCCCAGCTGCTGTACGACGGCTACGCGCGCCAACGGCGTCCGCGGATCATCATCAACCGCGGCAAGGGCGTCGGCATGGAAGCCCTGTGCCTGATCAGCAACATGAGTGTCGAAGCCATTTACGTACAGCACCTGATCGCCGTGCTGCACACCCGGGATAAAAGTTACAGCCTGGACGTGGTCGAATACCAGCAGGAAGGCGATGAGGAGGTAAAAGGTGGCTATCGCACTCACCAGGGACCGCTGGCTTCCGGCAACCATCTGCACGTCGAGACGTTCAACTCGATTTTGCACCAGATTCTTCGCTACTGGGAGCTCGACAACGACATCCTGGACCAGGAAGGCCTCTGCCTTGGCATACGCGTCGTTGCTATCTACGGCTCCGAAGACATGCCCACCGGTGCCTGGCGTACTTTCGAAATGGACCTTTCTCAACCCCCTGAGCGCCAATTAACTCCCAGCACCATCGACACCCACCGCATGAGCAGCAAGCGTCAGCGCAAGCGCGTACTGGAATGGGTGAAAGATATCGAAATACACAAGGTATACTGACCCCGGAAGTCATCACCACAACTCAGGGATGGCCTGCCGGCGTCGTTACGGCGCCGGTATCGTGCCGCACCCGATGCCTGGATAACGCGGCATGAGATTACGCTTTACCTACCTGTTATTGACGCCGCTGGCTTGCGCCTTATCCGGCCATGCCGGCGCCGAATCCGGCGACTCCGCCGCGCCGACCGATAGCGACCTGCCCGACTGGGCCATCGAGCAAGTCGAGCCGCTGCGCAACAGCCTGGGCACCTGGGTCGACAATACTTCGCGCAGCCTCGACGGTTTTTTTGGCACCCCGGAAAGCCACGACGTCGACAACGAGTCCTACCTTCGCATCGGCCACGAGGTCGACTGGATGGAAGGCGACGGCGTAGATAACGATTTCAATCTGCGCTACCGGGTCGACTTGCCCACCGCGGAAGAGCGCCTGCGGCTGATCATTGAAAGCGACCCCGAGGAAACCCAGGGGACGCTTGCCGAGCAGGGGTCAGGAAGGCTGGCCAACGACCAGCGCGACCGGCGTACCTCAACGCTGGGCCTGGGTTGGCTTGAAAGCAGCGACAAACGCAAGAGCTGGAGTAACCGCGTAAGCGCCGGCGTACGCCTGCGCCTGCCGCTGGACCCTTACGTGCGCTTCACCAGCAAACGCCTGTGGCAGCTAAGCGACGGCCCCTGGCAGCTGGAGTCCGACAACCGTCTTTCCTGGTTCAACCACAACGGCTACTCGGCGCGTACCCGCTGGGACGTCGGCCGCCCGCTGTCCGCCTCCCGTCACCTGCGCTTTATCACCAACGTGCAGTGGCGCGAAGAGGAAGACACCCTAGAGTACGGCGAAAGCGCCGAGCTCAACCATCGGATCAACCGCCGCAGCGCGCTGCGCTACTCCGCCATTGCCATCGGCTCAAGCGCGTCTAACCCGCGCATGACCGACTACTATCTACAGACCCGCTACCGGCGCGATCTGCACAAGGGCGTGCTGTTTGCCGATGTCATCCCCGAGCTACACTTCCCACGCGACGCCAGCTACGAATCGCGCTGGGCCATGACCCTGCGCCTGGAAATGTACTTTCAGCGCCGGCTTTCCCGGAATTACTTCAACTGACCCGCCTGTACGGCCGGTCGAGCGCTTGTTTTACCCGCATGCTGCCACCATATTCTGGGCAACGATCTCAACAACGTGACGGAAAACGACCTCGAAGCGATCGTGAAAACGATTTTTAAAACAGCGCCACTCAACCCTACTCACCTTGTCGCGCCTTTGGAATACAGCTTGAGCGAGCCGGAGCCAGCCCATGCCGATATTGCTTTTCATCACCCTGTTTACCCTGCTCGATTTTGTCGTGCTGTTCAGCATCGGCGGCCAGATCGGGCTGTTGGCCACCCTGGCGCTGGTGCTGATCACCGGCATCGGCGGCCTGCATCTGATCCGCCGCGAAGGCGCCTATACGTTTGCCCGGGCGCGGGCGCGCCTCAACGCCGGCGAGCTGCCCTCAAACGAGCTTGCGACCGGCGCCGCGCTCATTTTCGGCGGTGCCCTGCTCATGGCACCGGGATTTTTGTCCGACGCCCTGGGCCTTGCCTGTTTGATTCCCAACGCCCGACGCCTGCTGTTCAAACTGCTCACCTGGCTTGGTTTTCGCGCAAGCATGGCCGGCTACCGGCAAGAAGGGCCGTCCTCCCACGCTCACCGCCAGGCCGGGGACCCCAGCGACTGGAACAACGCCCGTCCGCGGCATCGCCAAAAAGACTCGCCCACCGGCGGCCGCCATCAGCAGGAAGACGATGCGCTGGAAGGCGAATTCATCGCCCGGGACGAGGCGTCGCGGCGGCGTTAGCGGGCTTAGGCGCTAGCGTCATGAAAAAAGTCGCTTTTTTTCATTTACGCCCCTTGAAAGGAAGCTGCCAGCCCCCATTTTTTAGCCAGCACACGGAATCGACGGAGCCTGCAGGGCTCCGTCAGTAACAAAGAGGGTACGTTGTGCCTTCGGCTCCTGCCGGCCTGCCCGGCAAGAGCGCCATGAAAATCGCCTGTAAAGGCATTTTGTCGAGACTTATCGTCAATACCAGGAGAGCGTGAATGAATATCCGTCCCTTGCACGACCGCGTCGTTATCCGTCGCGTCGAAGAAGAACAGACCACCGCTGGCGGCATCGTGCTTCCGGGCAACGCCCAGGAAAAACCCACCCGCGGCGAAGTGCTGGCAGTGGGTAACGGCCGGATTCTCGACAGCGGCGATGTGCGCCCGCTGGACGTGAAAGTCGGCGACACCGTGATCTTCAAGGACGGCTTTGGCGTCGAAAAGGAAGAAATCGACGGCGAAGAAGTCCTGATCATGAGCGAAGCCGACGTCCTGGCCGTTGTGGAAGGCTAACCGCCCCGCGCTTTTACGTTTCCCGTTGACCGTTTCACCATTCAGGAAAAATCAACATGGCAGCTAAACAAGTCAAGTTCTCCGATGATGCTCGCAAACGCATGACTCGTGGCGTTGACGTCCTCGCCAACGCGGTGAAGGCCACGCTTGGCCCCAAGGGCCGCAACGTCGTGCTGGACAAATCCTTTGGCGCGCCGACCGTGACCAAGGACGGCGTTTCCGTGGCCAAGGAAATCGAGCTCAAGGACAAGTTCGAGAACATGGGCGCGCAGATGGTCAAGGAAGTGGCTTCCCAGACGTCCGACGCCGCCGGTGACGGCACCACCACCGCCACCGTTCTGGCCCAGGCCATCGTTGCCGAAGGCCTCAAAGGCGTCACCGCCGGCATGAACCCCATGGACCTCAAGCGCGGCATTGACCACGCCGTCACCGCCGCGGTCAAGGAAATCCAGGCGCTGTCCGTGCCCTGCACCGAGACCAGCTCCATCGCCCAGGTGGGCACCATTTCCGCCAACGGCGACAAGGACATCGGCGCGATCATCGCTGACGCCATGCAGAAAGTCGGCCAGGAAGGCGTCATCACCGTCGACGAAGGTCGCGGCTTTGACAACGAGCTGGAAGTGGTCGAAGGCATGCAGTTCGATCGCGGCTACCTCTCGCCCTACTTCGTCACCAACCAGGAAACCATGGCGGTTGAGCTTGAAGACCCCTATATCCTGCTGGTCGACAAGAAGATCTCCAACATCCGCGAACTGCTGCCGACTCTGGAAGCCGTCGCCAAGTCCAGCAAGCCGCTCGCCATCATCGCCGAAGACATCGAAGGCGAAGCGCTGGCCACTCTGGTGGTCAACAACATGCGCGGCATCGTCAAGGTCGCCGCCGCCAAGGCGCCCGGCTTCGGCGACCGTCGCAAGTCCATGCTTCAGGACATCGCGATTCTTTCCGGCGGCACGGTGATTTCCGAAGAAGTCGGTCTGACCCTCGAGCAGGTGACCCTTGACCACCTGGGCACTGCTCGGCGCATGACCATGTCCAAGGAAAACACCACCATCATCGACGGTAACGGTGCCGAGGCGGACATCGAAGCGCGCGTCAGCCAGATCCGCGCCCAGATCGAGGAAACCTCCTCCGACTACGACAAGGAAAAGCTCCAGGAGCGCGTGGCCAAGCTGGCCGGCGGCGTCGCCGTCATCCGCGTGGGTGCCGCTTCCGAAGTCGAGATGAAAGAGAAGAAAGCCCGGGTGGAAGACGCCCTGCACTCTACCCGCGCCGCGGTCGAGGAAGGCGTCGTGCCCGGCGGCGGTACCGCCCTGGTGCGCGTGCTGACCAAGGTCAAGGGCCTGACCGGCGACAACGAAGACCAGAACCACGGCATCAACATGGCCCTGCGCGCCATGGAAGCGCCGCTGCGCCAGATCGTCATCAACGCCGGCGAAGAGCCCGCGGTCATCATCAACCGCATCAAGGACGGCGAAGGCAACTTCGGCTACAACGCCCAGACCAGCGAGTTTGGCGACCTGTTCGAAATGGGCGTGATCGACCCGGCCAAGGTGACCCGCAGCGCGCTGCAGTCAGCGGGCTCCGTCGCCGGCCTGATGATCACCACCGAGTGCATGATCGCCGACGATCCGGACGAGCAGGAAGCCGCGCCGGACATGGGCGGTATGGGTGGCATGGGCGGAATGGGCGGCATGATGTAAGCCGTCAAGCCCACGCCTGACCCGCGAGTCTTCCTGAAAGGCTCGCCCGTAAAAAAAACCCCGCTGCGGCGGGGTTTTTCTGTTTTCATGGCCTTTCCGGCCCTCGTTTCCATCACTCAGGAGGCGCTGTTGTGCTATCCCGACTCCGCATCGTGCTGGTGCAGACCTTCCACCCTGGCAATATCGGCGCCGCCGCCCGGGCGATGAAGACCATGGGGCTTGCCGAGCTTGTGCTGGTCAACCCCCGGGCGTTTCCCGACGACGAGGCCACCCGGCTTGCCGCCGGCGCCGCCGACGTAGTGGACAATGCCCGAGTGGTCGAGTCGCTTGATGAGGCCGTGGCCGACTGCGTGCAGGTCATCGGCGCCAGCGCCCGGCTGCGCAGCCTGCCGCTTCCCCACTTCGACGAGCCCGACGCCATGGCGCAAAGCGCGTTACATAACGCCCAAAGCGCCCCGGTGGCGCTGGTATTTGGCCGCGAGCGCTCGGGGCTGACCACCGCCGAGATCCGCTGCTGCACCCATCAGGTCAGCATCCCCGCCAATCCCGACTACGGCATCCTCAACCTCTCCCAAGCGGTGCAGATACTCGCCTACGAGCTTCACCGGGCCTGGCGCACTCGGGAAGACAGCGGCTTTATTTACCAGACGCCGACCCAAGCCACGCCGCCCACCCGGGAGCAGTTCGGCCACTTTCAGCGCCACCTGCACGAGGTGATGGAGAAAAGCGGCTTTTTGACCCAGCCCCACGCCCGCACCGAAGAGCAGCTGCAGGCGCTGTTTGCCCGGGCCGAGCCCTCGCGCCGCGAGCTTTCGCTACTCAGGGGCCTGCTCAGCGCTCTGGAACCCGAAAGCCCAGACGATCCCGAGAGAGCCAACGAGGGGGACGGTTAGAGTAGCATCGCCGCCGCCCAGCCAAAGGCAATCATCGGCAGGTTATAGTGCAAAAACGTCGGCACCACGCTGCCCATGATGTGGTCGTGCTGGCCGTCGATGTTGAGCCCCGAGGTCGGCCCCAGGGTGGAGTCCGACGCCGGCGAGCCGGCATCCCCCAACGCCGCCGCCGTGCCCACCAGCACCGTGGTGGCCAGCGGCGAGAAGCCGAACTGCACCGCCAGCGGCACGAAAATAGCGGCGATGATGGGAATGGTAGAAAACGACGAGCCGATCCCCAGGGTAATGAACAGCCCCACCAGCAGCATGGCAATGGCGGCCAGGCCGCGGTTATCGCCAAACAGGGCAAAGGCCCCCTGAACCAGGGCGTCGATCTCACCGGTGGTTTTCATCACCTCGGCAAAGCCGGCGGCAGAGATCATGATAAAGCCGATCAGCGCCATCATGCGCATGCCGCTGGTGAAAAGGTCGTCGGCCTCGCGCCATTTGAAGATGCCGCCCAGGGATAAAAGCGCAATGCCCACCAGGCCGCCGAGAATCATCGAGCCGCTGTAAAGCTGCAGGCCAAGGGCGGCCACAATGGCAAGCCCGGACATCACCAGCCCCAGCGCGTGGGGCGCGGGGACAGTATGGCCGTCGCCGGCACCGATGCCGGCCACTTCCCGAGTTTCGTAGGTGCGCGGCCGGCGGTAGCTTATAAACACCGCCACGGCGAGCCCCACGGCCATGCCGCCCACGGGCACCGCCATGGCAAGCGGCAGCATGCCTCGGGTGATCTCAAGGCCCAGCGGCGCGCCGGCACTGTTGATGTTGGCAAGCAGTATGTCGTTGAGAAAAATCGAGCCGAAGCCCACCGGCAGCAGCATGTAAGGGGCAGTCAGGCCAAACGTCAGCGCGCAGGCAATGGCCCGGCGGTCCAGGTGCAGCTGGTTCATCACCTTCAAAAGCGGCGGAATCAGGATAGGGATAAAGGCGATATGCACGGGGATCAGGTTCTGGGACGAGATGGCCACCAGCAGCACGGCCCCCAGCAGCAGGTACTTGACCCGGGCCTGGCGGGCGGCGTCGGCTTCCTGGCCCAACATGCTGATCAGCCGACGAGCCAGCATGTCCGGCAGGCCCGAGCGCGAAATAGCCACGGCAAATGCACCCAGCGTGGCGTAGGCAAGCGCCACCTGCGCGCCGCCTCCCACGCCCTCATTAAAAGCATCAAGGGTTTGTTCAAGCGTCAGCCCACCGGCGATCCCGCCCACCAGCGCCCCCAGCACCAGGGCAAACACCACGGAAACCCGCGCCAGCGCGAGAGCGACCATCACCAGGACGGCGAGAATGACTGCGTTCATCGGCAATATCCAGAAACGTCAGGAGTGAGAGAAAGTCAGAAAAGCGCCCGATTTTAGCAGATAAGATGCCGCTCGCCGCTGGTGTTGACGCCGAGAAACGGTAAAATGCCGACGCGATCCGACCCCTTCGCCGGGGGTCGCCGCGCCGTTCCCAGGGAGGCCAACGCCGCTATGCCTTACGCCAACATGCCCGCCGGGCGCTGCCCGGGCGCCAACGCCACGCCTTACCCTCATGCTTGAAGTCGTCACGCTGTCGTTTGCCTTCGTGTTCGGCATCCTGGTGCGCCAGATCGGGCTGCCGCCGCTGGTCGGGTTTCTCGGGGCGGGGTTTGCGCTCAACGCCTTCGGCCCCGCCGTGGGGCTGCCCACCGATGCCGGGCCGATCCTTGAGCATACCGCGCACCTGGGCGTGCTGCTGCTGCTTTTCACCATCGGGCTCAAGCTCAACGTCAAGAACCTGATTGAGCCGGTGGTGCTGGGCAGCGCCTTTGCTCACCTGCTGATCAGCGGCGCGATAT
Organism: Halomonas garicola; assembly: GCF_031935715.1. Lineage (GTDB taxonomy): Bacteria > Pseudomonadota > Gammaproteobacteria > Pseudomonadales > Halomonadaceae > Vreelandella > Vreelandella garicola. The sequence continues at coordinate 12,838 of NZ_JASSZF010000003.1, forward strand.
TTACCGCCGGGTTTATCTGGCTGGCCGGCCTGCCCTTGGAAACCGCCATTCTTCTCTCTATTGCGCTGTCGTTTTCAAGCACGGTGCTCGCGGCCAAGGTGCTTGAGGGCAAGGGCGAGCTGCGCGCCTTTCACGGGCGCATCGCCATCGGCATTCTGGTGATGCAGGATTTGATCGCGCTTGCCGTGCTCAGCGTCTACAGCGGGCAGACCCCGTCCATCTGGGCGCTTTGGGTGCTCGCCCTGCCGCTGCTGCGTCCGCTGTTCTACTGGCTGATGCGGGTGGCCGCCCACGACGAGCTGCTGGTGCTGATGGGCGTGGTGCTGGCCGTCGCCGCCGGCGGCATGGGGTTTCAGGCGGTGGGGCTGAGCTCGGAGGTGGGGGCGCTGGCCATGGGGCTTACGCTCTCGCGCCACCCCCGCGCCCAGGAGCTGTCCCAGGCGCTGTGGGGGATCAAGGAAGTGTTTTTGATCAGCTTTTTCCTGCAGATCGGCATGTCCGGGCTGCCGGATACCGAGGCGCTCACCTTCGCCGCGATTTTTGCCCTGCTGCTGCCGCTCAAGGGCGTGCTGTTCTCCGCCCTGCTCATCGCCTTCCGGGTACGGGCGCGCAACGCCTTTCTCGGCGGGCTGAGCCTGTCGGCGTACAGCGAGTTCGGCCTGATCGTCGCCGCCAGCATCATGGAGGAATGGCTGGTGCCGCTGGCGGTGACCGTGGCGCTGTCTTTTGTCATCGCCGCCCCGCTCAACCGCTTTGCCCACCCGCTGTTCGACCGCCTGGAAAAATACCTGGTGCGCTTTGAAACCAACACCCGCCACCCCGACGAACAGCCCGCCGACCTTGGCCAGGCTAACGTGCTGGTGCTGGGCATGGGGCGAACCGGCAGTGCGGCCTACGACTTTTTTGTCGAGCAGGGGGTGAGCGTCATCGGCCTCGACTCGGACCCCAACAAAGCCGAACAGAAAGGGCGCCACGTTCTCTACGCCGACGTCGAAGACGCCGGCTTCTGGCATCACCTGGACATGACGCAGCTGAAAGCCGTTACGCTTGCCATGCCCACCGTCGAAAGCAAGCTGATGGCCACCCGGCAGCTGAGAAAAGGCGGCTTTCACGGCAATATTATCGCCGGCCTGCACTTTCAGGACGAAGCCAGCACCCTCCAGGCCGCGGGCGTCGACCATACCTATCTGCTGATGTCCGGTGCGGGCATCGGCATTGCCGAAAAAACCTGCGAGTGCCTCAAGGCTCAGGCCTAGCGCATCAGGCTTGCGCCGCTGTCGTCATCCAGCGCCACGCCTTCCACGCCGATGTCGGACTCCAGCGCCAGCAGGTAGTGGCGCAGGCCGCGCCTTGTGGCCTGCTCGTGCAGGCTGCGCCGCACCTGGTCGGTCACTTCGTCGTAGGGCAGCTGGCGGCTTTCTTCGCGGTGATCCACTATCACCAGATGCCAGCCGTAGCGCGAGGCCAGGGGCCGGTCGTGCAGGCCCACCGGCAGATGCTTAAGCGCCCGGTCAAGCTCGGCAACGGTTTGGCCCGGCATGAGCCGGCCCAGGCTCCCGCCGTCGTCCTTGGACGGGCAGTCCGAATGACGCTGGGCAAGCTCGGTCATACGCTCGGGGTGTTCGGCGAGCTCGGAAAGCAGCGCCACTCCCTTGTGATACTGGGCATCCCTGGCTTCGGCGTCGTCCGGCGGCGCGGCCAGCAAAATGTGGCGCACCTCGATCAGCACCGGCTGGCTGAAGCGCTCGGGGTGGGTCTCGTAAAAACGCTTGCAGTCGTCTTCCGAGGGCTCGGGCACGGCAAGCTCGGCTTCCAGCAGCGCGGCGATGGCGTCACCCGACGCTTGTGCTTCGCTGTCTTGCGCCGCCAGCCCCAGCATCTGGGCTCGCTGGTGCAAAAGCTCGCGCACCACCAGCGCCCGGGCGGCCTTTAGCTGGGCACTGCCGGCGCTGTCCGCCGGGTGGTACTGCATCTCGGCGGCAATGTCCGCCTCGCTGATCTCGCGGCCGCCAACGCTCACCGGCGGCGGGGTTTGCGTCCCTGGCAGCTGTTCCACATCAATCATCTGCATGGCGATACCTTTGTCACTGTCGAATGATTCCGCTGACTTTTACCCCCGCTTGCGCACCAGCTGGTAGCGCCGAGTGACGTAGCCAAAGGGTATGCTCCAGACGTGCACCAGGCGGGAAAACGGGAACAGCAGGATGATGGTCAGGCCGAGGAAGACGTGGATCTTGTAGATCCAGGCCACGTCGGCCATGTAGTCCGCCGCGCCGCCGCTGAAGAACACGATGGCCTGGGCCCAGGACGCCAGGGTCAGCATCATCGCGCCGTCCAGGTGGCCAAGGGAGAAGAACACGGTGGTCACGCCGAGGGCAGCCTGCAGTACCAGAATCGCCAGGATCAGGGTATCCATGGTGCTCGAAGACGCCTTGACCCGAGGGTTATACAGGCGCCGATAAAGCAGCATGCCGCCGCCGATCAGCACCATCACCCCGGCGATGCCGCCGATGACAATGGCCACGATCTGCTTGGCGCCGGCGCTGATGAACGGCGCATAGATCCAGTGCGGGGTGAGCATGCCGAACAGGTGGCCGAAAAAGATCACCAGGATGCCGATGTGGAAGACGTTGCTCGCCAGGCGCATGTTCTTTGACGAGAGCATCTGGCTGGAGCCGGTCTTCCAGGTGTACTGGCCGTAGTCGAAGCGCAACAGGCTGCCCACCAGAAACACCGTACCGGCCAGATACGGATAGTAGCCATAGATCAGGTGCTGCAGGTATTCGATAAACATGGCGTTTCTCCTTTAGCCAGCGGACGGGCCGGACGGCATGATTTTCACGGGGTCACTGGGTACCGTGTTCTTGCGCTCGGCGAGCCGGCGTCCTTCTGCCGACTGCATCGCGCAGTCCTGATCCGATTCGGCGGTGAAGCTTACCGCCTCTTCTTCCCAGACGGCGTCCAGGGCTTCCGGCGTATCGTCGCGCTCCTCGGTGCGCGCGGCTTCGCGGTGGGCCTCGACCTCGCCTTCGGCGCCGATCAGCGCCAGCAGCGCCACGGGCACCAGGGCGTGTTCGGCGTCGCGCTCTTCCATGCGCGCGGCGAGCAGCGCCAGAATATGGCGGATTTCGCCCAGCCAGCGGGCAATATCCGCCTCGCCCCGGGTCGACAGGTACTCCAGAAACAGCGGCAGGTAGTCCGGAAGCTCCCGGGCATCGAGTTCAAAGCCGGCGTTCTCGTACTCGTTCATCAGGTCGACCATGGCCTGGCCGCGATCCCGGGACTCGCCGTGGACGTGCTCGAACAGCAAAAGCGAGGTCGCCTTGCCCTTGTCAAAAAGCGCTACGTACTCGGCCTGAAGCTCCAAAAGCTCGGCATCGGCAATGCGCTGGCACCAGTTCATCAGGGTGCGCCGGCGCGAGGTCGTCCAGCGGCGCTCGGCGTCGATGATTTCGATCATCTCGCCGGCGGCCTCCTGCAGCTCGGCGGTGGGATAGTCCAGAAGTCTCGCCAGCACCCGCAGGCTGAGCATTTCCACGTCCGACCCCGGCGCCTGCGCGCCGGGCCCTTGCGCGTCCGGGGTGTACGCTTCGGCCGCGTTACTCATGGGTCACCTCCATCTTGGTCTCCGACGGGGCATTTTTCTCGGGCTCATAGACGTCCACCGGCTTTACCATGGTGGCGGTAGTGGGATGGCCGTTGAACAGGCTTGGCGAGCTTTCGCCGTGGCAGCCGTCGCCGAAGCTGAAGCCGCAGCCGCCGCGCTCGGGGAAGGCGTCGGTGGCCAGTTCCCGGTGGCTGGTCGGAATCACGAAGCGGTCTTCGTAGTTGGCAATCGCCAGGTAGCGATACATATCCTCGACCTGAGCTTCGGTCAGGCCGACCTCTTCGAGCACGCTGGCATCAAGCTTGCCCTCCACGTGCTTGCCGCGCATGTACAGGCGCATCGCCATCAGCCGCTTGAGCGCCAGCACAATGGGCGCCTCTTCGCCCGCGGTGAGCATGTTGGCCAGGTACTTCACCGGAATGCGCAGCGATTCGATCTTCGGCATGATGCCGTCGAACTCGACGTCGCCGGCCTCGGCTGCCGACTGGATCGGCGACAGCGGCGGCACGTACCAGACCATGGGCAGAGTGCGGTATTCCGGGTGCAGCGGCAGCGCCAGGCCCCAGTCCATGGCCAGCTTGTACACCGGCGATTCCTGGGCCGCCTTGATGACGTTGTCCTGCACCCCGTCCTTCTTCGCCTGGGCGATGACCTCGGGATCGTGCGGGTCGAGGAAAATCTCGCGCTGGCGGTGATAGAGATCCTGCTCGTCCGGGGTGCTGGCGACCTCTTCGATGCGGTCAGCGTCGTAGAGCAGCACGCCCAGATAGCGGATGCGACCCACGCAGGTTTCCGAGCACACCGTGGGCTGGCCGACCTCGATGCGCGGATAGCAGAAGGTGCACTTCTCGGACTTGCCCGACTTCCAGTTGTAGTAGATTTTCTTGTACGGGCAGCCGGAAATGCACATCCGCCAGCCGCGGCACTTGTCCTGGTCGATCAGCACGATGCCGTCTTCCTCACGCTTGTAGATCGCGCCGGACGGGCACGCCGCCACGCAGGTGGGGTTCAGGCAGTGCTCGCAGAGCCTCGGCAGATACATCATGAAGGTGTTTTCAAACTGGCCGTAGATGTCGGCCTGCACCTTTTCGAAGTTGATGTCCTTGCGCCGCTTGGCAAACTCGGTGCCAAGTATCTCTTCCCAGTTGGGGCCCCACTCCACCTTGGTCATGCGCTGGCCGGAAATCAGCGAGCGCGGCCGCGCGGTGGGCTGGTGCTCGCCCTGCTTGGCATTGTGCAGGTGCTCGTAGTCGAAGGTGAACGGCTCGTAGTAGTCGTCGATTTCGGGCAGGTCGGGGTTGGCGAAAATATTTGCCAGCACCCGCCACTTGCCGCCGATGCGCGGGGTGATCTTGCCGTTCTTGCCGCGCATCCAGCCGCCGCGCCACTTGGCCTGGTTTTCCCATTCCTTGGGGTAGCCGATGCCGGGCTTGGTCTCGACGTTGTTGAACCAGGCGTATTCCACGCCTTCGCGGCTGGTCCAGACGTTCTTGCACGTCACCGAGCAGGTGTGACAGCCGATGCACTTGTCGAGGTTCAAGACCATGCCGACCTGGGAGCGAATTTTCATTTAACGGCCTCCTGAACGTAGTCGTTGTTTTCGCCGTCGAGCCAGTCGATGTTGTGCATCTTGCGCACCAGCACAAACTCATCGCGGTTGGAGCCCACGGTGCCGTAGTAGTTAAAGCTGTAGGAAAGCTGCGCGTAGCCGCCGATCATGTGAGTCGGCTTGGGGCATACCCGAGTGACCGAGTTGTGAATGCCGCCCCGGGTGCCGGTGATCTCGGAGCCGGGGATGTTCACGATGCGCTCCTGGGCGTGGTACATCATCGCCATGCCGTTCTTGACCCGCTGGCTGACCACCGCCCGGGCGGCAATGGCGCCGTTGGCGTTGTAGGCTTCGATCCAGTCGTTGTCTTCCACGCCGATGGACTGGGCGTCGTCTTCGGACATCCAGATGATCGGCCCGCCCCGGGACAGCGTCTGCATCAGCAGGTTGTCCGAGTAGGTCGAGTGGATCCCCCACTTCTGGTGCGGGGTGAGGAAGTTGAGCGCGATTTCCGGGTTGCCGTTGCCCTGGGGCTCGGACACGCTGGCCGCCGCCTTGGTGTCGATGGGCGGACGATACACCAGCAGGCTCTCGCCGAAGGCGCGCATCCAGGGGTGATCCTGATACAGCTGCTGGCGGCCGCTCACCGTGCGCCACGGAATCATCTCGTGAACGTTGGTGTAGCCGGCGTTGTAGGACACGTGCTCGTCTTCCAGGCCCGACCAGGTGGGACTTGAGATAATCTTGCGCGGCTGGGCCACCACGTCGCGGAAGCGAATCTTTTCGTCTTCCTTGGGCTTCGCCAAGTGGGTGTGGTCGCGACCGGTGATTTTCGACAGCGCCCCCCAGGCTTTTACCGCTACCTGGCCGTTGGTTTCCGGCGCCAGGGTGAGAATCATCTCGGCGGCGTCAATGGCGCTGTCGAGCAGCGGCTGGCCTTTCGCCGGGCCGTCGAGTTTGCGGTGGTTGAGGTTGCGCAGCAGCTCGACTTCACTTTCGGTTTGCCAGTTGATGCCCTTGCCGCCGTTGCCGACGCTCTCAAGCATCGGGCCCACCGAGGTAAAGCGCTCGTAGGTTTCCGGGTAGTTGCGTTTGACCTCGACCAGGCTCGGCATGGTCTTGCCCGGAAGCGGCTCGCACTCGCCCTTCTTCCAGTCGAGCACCGCGGTTTGCGCAAGCTCCCCGGGGGAGTCGTGCTGCATGGGCAGGGTGACCAGGTCGGTCTCCTCGCCCAGGTGGCCTACGCAGGCCTTGGAGAACGCCTTGGCAATGCCCTTGTAGATGTCCCAGTCGCTGCGCGACTCCCACGCCGGGTCGGTGGCCGCGGTCAGCGGGTGGATGAAGGGGTGCATGTCCGAGGTGTTGAGGTCGTTTTTCTCGTACCAGGTGGCCGTGGGCAGCACGATGTCGGAATACAGGCAGGTGGTGGACATGCGAAAGTCCAGGGTCACCAGCAGGTCGACCTTGCCTTCCGGGGCCTCGTCGTGCCACTTGACCTCTTCGGGCTTGTGCGCGCCGGCCTCGCCCAGGTTCTTGCCCTGGATGCCGTGGCGGGTGCCCAGCAGGTACTTGAGCATGTACTCGTGGCCCTTGCCCGAGCTGCCCAGCAGATTGGAGCGCCAGATGAACATGTTGCGCGGGAAGTTCTGCGGGTTGTCCGGGTCTTCCGAGGCAAAGCTTAGCTTGCCGCTCTTGAGCTGGTCGACCACGTAGTCGGCGGTGCCCATGCCGGCCTTTTCCGCCGCGCCTGCCAGGTGCAGCGGGTTGGTGTTGAGCTGGGGCGCGGACGGTAGCCAGCCCATGCGCTCGGCGCGCACGTTGTAGTCGATGAGGTTGCCGGAGTAGTCCTTGGCCTGGGCCAGCGGCGAGAGCAGCTCCTTGATCTCGAGTTTCTCGTAGCGCCACTGGCTTGAGTGGTTGTAGAAAAACGAGGTGCCGTTCATGTGGCGCGGCGGGCGCTGCCAGTCCAGGCCGAAGGCCAGCGGCGTCCAGCCGGTTTGCGGGCGCAGCTTTTCCTGGCCCACGTAGTGCGACCAGCCGCCGCCGGTTTGGCCGATACAGCCGCACATGATCAGCATGTTGATCAGGCCGCGGTAGTTCATGTCCATGTGGTACCAGTGGTTCATCCCGGCACCGACGATGATCATGGAACGGCCGCTGGTCTTGTGGGCGTTGTCGGCGAACTCCCGGGCAATGCGGGTCGCCTGTTCGGCGGGCACGCCGGTGATCTTCTCCTGCCACGCGGGGGTGTAGGGGCGCAGCTGACCGTAGTCGGTAGCGCCGTCGTCTTCGCCTTCGGCGCCAAAGCCGCGGTCGATGCCGTAGTTGGCGCACATCAGGTCAAAGACGGTGACCATCAGCACTTCCGTGCCGTCGGCTTTGGTGACCCGCTTGACCGGCAGGCTGTGGTAGAGGATCTCGTCGTGGACGCCTTCGTTCTTGACGCTTTCGAAGTGCTTGTGCTCGATGCCGCCAAAGTACGGAAACGCCACCCGAGCCACTTCGTCACGACGTTTGTCGAGGCTCAAAAGCGGCGCAAGCTCGGCGCCGTCGGCGTCCAGGGACTCCAGGTTCCACTTGCCGCGGTTGACCTCGTCCTCGTCCCAGCGAAAGCCGATGGAGCCGCGCGGCACCACCAGCTGGTCCCGGGCTTCGTCCCAGACCACGGTTTTCCATTCGGGGTTGTTGCCCTGGCCAAGGCTCGCCTCGAAGTCGCTGGCGCGCATCTGCCGGCCCGGCGCGTAGCTGCCGTCTTCGCGCGGCTCGAGCTCGACCAGGCACGGCATGTCGGTGTAGCGGCGCACGTAGTCGGTGAAGTAGGCGCTGGGGTTGTCGAGGTGGAATTCCTTGAGGATCACGTGCCCCATGGCCAGCGCCAGCGCGGCGTCGGTGCCCTGCTTGGCGGACAGCCACTCGTCGGTGAGCTTGGAGACTTCGGAATAGTCCGGGGTGATCGAGACGGTCTTGGTGCCCTTGTAGCGGACTTCGGTGAAGAAGTGGGCGTCGGGCGTGCGCGTCTGGGGCACGTTGGAGCCCCAGGCGATGATATAGCCGGAATTGTACCAGTCGGCGGATTCGGGCACGTCGGTCTGCTCGCCCCAGGTCTGGGGGCTGGCCGGCGGCAGGTCGCAGTACCAGTCGTAGAACGACAGGCAGACGCCGCCGATCAGCGACAGATAGCGCGCCCCGGAGGCGTAGGAAATCATCGACATGGCGGGAATCGGCGAGAAGCCGATAATGCGGTCCGGCCCGTACTGCTTGGCGGTGTAGACGTTGGAGGCGGCGATGATCTCGTTGAGCTCGTCCCAGTCAGCGCGGACGAAGCCGCCCATGCCCCGGGCGCGCTTGTACTGCTTGGTATGGGCCGGGTCTTCGACAATCGCCGCCCAGGCCTCAACCGGGTCTTTCTTGTCCGCGAGCACCTTGCGCCACAGCGCCAGCAGCGGCTTTCTGATCAGCGGATACTTGAGCCGGTTGGCGCTGTACATGTACCAGGAGTAGCTGGCGCCCCGGGGGCAGCCGCGGGGCTCGTGGTTGGGCAGGTCCGGGCGGGTACGCGGATAGTCGGTCTGCTGGGTTTCCCAGGTGACCAGGCCGTTCTTGACGTAGATTTTCCAGCTGCACGAGCCGGTGCAGTTGACGCCGTGGGTGGAGCGCACGATCTTGTCGTGCTGCCAGCGGCGGCGGTAGCTGTCTTCCCACTGGCGAGACTCCTGGCGCCGCTCGCCGTGGCCGTCGGCAAACGGCTCGCGAGGCTTGCGGAAAAAATTCAGCCGGTCAATGAAGTGACTCATGGTCGATCTCCCTGGCTTTTACAAAAACGCTTCAAAAAAAGGCTTTCATAAAACGCGATGGTCTAAAGCACTTACCTGGTAGCAGGTATCTTGAGATCGATTTTGACGGATTGAACGGCCGATTTCTGCCCGGTTACCTCTATAAACTCACCCCCTACCACTAAGGGGATAGGGGGTGAGGTCAAACCTTCGCGATCGGCTGAGGCGCGGCGTGCCGCGCGGGCGGCTTAGGCGGCGCTTAGCGCCTTGGCCGGGCCGAAGTATTCATAGTGGCGGTGGGTTTGAGGCACGCCCAGGTGCGCAAGCCCCTGATTCACCGCGTCCATGAAGCCGTGGGGGCCGACAAAGTAGCAGCGCGCGCTGTCGGGCAGGCAGGCTTCCAGCAGCGCCTGGTTCACTCGGCCCTGGTAGTCCGCCGCATCGCCCTGCTCATGCACGGTGACGGCTTTCAGCGTCTGCGGGTGCTGGCGCGCAAGGCTTGCCAGCGCATCGGCAAAGGCGTGGTGCTCGGCATCTATTGCGGCGTGCACGTAGGTGACCCGGCGGCCTTCGGCAAGCGCCTGGCGCGCCATGGGCAGAAGCGGCGTCTGCCCCACCCCGCCGCTGATCAGCAGCAGCGGCTCGTCGCCCTGGGCCAGGGTCAGCTCGCCGGCGGGCGGCAAAAGCTCGATGCTGTCGCCGACATTCAGACGGTCGTGGAAGTGGCGGCTGGCAAGGCCTTCGGGCTCGCGCTTGATCGACAGCCGATAGCTCTGCCCGTTGGGCACGTCGGACAGGCTGTAATGGCGATATACCGGCTTGCCGTCGATCTCGAGCTTGACGCCGATATACTGGCCCGGCGCATGCTCGGCTACCGGATCGCCGTCTTCGGGCTCGAGGATAAACGAGCGGATCACCCGGCTTTCCTGGTGGGTCGCCGCAATGCGGAACCGCCGGGTGCCGCGCCAGCCGCCGGGGCTGTTTTCAAACTGCTGATAGCGCTGCTCTTCAAGCTCGATCAAAAGCCCGGCGAGCTCGTTGTAAAGCGCCGTCCAGGCGTCGGCTACCTCGGGGGTGACGGCGTCGCCCAGCACCTCGGCGATGGCTGCCATCAGGCACTCGCCAACGATGGGGTACTGCTCGGGCTGGATATCCAGCGAAACGTGTTTGTTGACCACGGTTTCCAGGGTGGCGCGCGCGGTTTCCGGGGTCTGACGCAGCTGCACATAGGCCAGAATGGCGCTGGCCAGCGCCCGGGGCTGCCCGCCGTCCTGCTGGTGGGCCTGGTTAAACAGCGAGGCTACCTCGGGGTAGCGTTCAAACATCAGGGGGTAAAAGCGCTGGGTAATGGCGTCGAGGTGTTCGGCGACCACGGGGGCGGTGGTATCGATGATCTGTTCTTGGGCCTGCGTAAGCATGGCTACCTCTTGTGTCAAGCGTGTATTGCTATCAAACGTTGCTACCGGCTCATCTCAAGGCGAGGGGGAACGCCATAAGATGTATATAAAATGCATCTTAAATATACCAAGCATGCCCCCTCGCGGCAATTAAACCGCGACAATTGACCGCCGCTAGCCGAGCCTTTTGGCGCCCTTCCGCGTTAGCAAAATACGGCAGAGCTCGTACAATAGAGGAAAGGTTTTTCAGGCGACATTTTATGCATTTAACGCGATTTACCGACTATTCCGTTCGCGTGCTGCTTTATCTGGCCACCAAAGGGGAAGAGCGCTCGACCATCAGCGAAATCGCCAAGACGTTTGATATTTCGCGCAACCATCTGATGAAGGTCGTCCAGGAGCTGAACCAGAAAGGCTACCTGAAAGCCATGCGCGGCAAGCACGGTGGGCTTTTGCTCAACCGGCCGCCGTCCAGCATCAACCTCGGCGCCGTGGTCCGCGATACCGAGCAGGAAATGGCGCTGGTCGAATGCTTCCGCGAAGACAACGCCTGCGTGATCACCCCCCACTGCCGATTGCAGCCGATTCTTGCCGAGGCGCTGAACGCCTTTCTCGGCGTGCTCGACAAATACACCCTGGCCGACATGCTCGACGGCCGCAGCACAGAGCTTGCCCGGCTGCTGAGAATTCCCGCCGCCAACGTCTCTTGACGCCCGCCGCGCCACCGCGGCCATCAGCCCAAAGAGGTAGCGCGACCACTTCTTATACCTCCAAAGACGTAATACACTGCCCGTGCCCAGGGATGATCCACAGGCCGCGCCTTACCCTGGAACTGATTCGCTCACGGGAGTTGCATGAACGCTTTACGGCATTCGCTTGTTGCGCGCATTGTCGCTTATCTGGTGCTGATCAGCAGCCTGGCACTCGCCAGCATCGGCCTGACCGTGGTCATGGCGAACAGCACCCGGGGCAATGCCGCGGCGATCAACGAAGCCGGCGCGCTACGCCTGGCCGGCGCCCGCATCATCCATGCCCTGAGCCTGGCTGACGCCGAACCTCTCGACCGGGTGCTGGCGCTGGAAAACCGGCTGGATAGCACCACCCTCGAGGCCCGTTCGCACTGCGACGTCATCGGCCGACAGGCCGCCGATAATATCAACGCCGCCCTTGAGCAGCTGCGCGATCGCTTTCACCGCCACGTCGTACCCGCCGTGGACGCGGCGGAAAACGGCGGCCGGGCGCAGCGGACCCGAGCCACCGCCCAACTCAACGCCTATATCCGCGAGGTTGACCGCTTCGTCGCCCTGCGCGCCCGCACCACCGAAGCGCGGATCAGCCTGATGGGCACGACCCAGGTGGTGTTTCTCGGCATAGTGGCGCTTTTGCTGCTGGTTGCCCTTGTCGACATGCGCCGCAGCCTGGCCCGCCCGGTGCGCCGGCTGATGGAGCTCAGCCGCCAGTTCAGCCAGCGCCGCTTTGACGGCCGCAGCCATTTCGCCAGCCGCAACGAGATGGGCAAACTGGGACGTACGCTTGACCACATGGCCGCCGAGCTGGATGTCAGCTACCAGGCGCTGGAAGACCGAGTGGCGCAGAAAACCGCCGAGCTCGAGCGCCACAACCACGCCCTGCAGATCATACACGACAGCAGCCACGCCCTGTACGGCGGCGGCAACGACCTCTGCGCCAGCGCCGCGCCGCTGCTGCGCCGGCTGGAAAACGTGCTCGACATCGGCCCCATTGTGCTGTCGCTGCACAACGAGCACGACGGCAGCGACATGGAGATTCTGGCCACTCATTCGCCGGAGCGCCCGCTCTACTGCCGGGATCTTGACTGCTTTGCCTGCCTGGGCACCGACGACGACACGTCTGGCGCCAACAACATTCCCCTGGTTGACGCCAACGCTCGGGCGCTGGTGCTGCCCATGGTGGCCGGCCGCCTGACCCTGGGCTACCTCACGGTGAGCTACCTAAAAGCGCCCGGCGCGTCCACGCACCGGCTGCTGAACACCCTGGCCGACCAGCTGGCCACCGCGATCTATTTAGAGCAGCGCATCGAAGAGCAGCAGCAGCTGTCGCTGATCAAGGAGCGCACGATCATTGCCCGGGAGCTGCACGATTCGCTAGCCCAGTCGCTTTCATATCTCAAGATGCAGGTCGCAAGGCTTGAGCGCATGCAGACCAAGGGGCTGCCCGCCGAGCGCCAGACCGAGGTGATCGGCGATCTGCGCGAAGGGCTCAACAGCGCCTACCGCCAGCTGCGCGAGCTGTTGACCACCTTCCGCCTGTCGCTGGACAAGTCCGGCCTGCAGCCTGCCCTCGAGCAGACCGTGCAGGAGTTCAGCGAGCGGCTGGAATTCGACATCGAGCTGATTTACCAGGTGCCTCCCCACCTGCTCAGCGCCAACGAAGAGGTTCACCTGCTGCAGATCACCCGCGAGGCCCTGGCCAATACCGTCAAGCACGCCCACGCCCACTGGGCCCGCGTCAGCCTCACCTTTCGCCAGGCACGCCTGCACCTGGCCATCGAGGACGACGGGATCGGGCTGGAAAACGATGACTCGCCGCCCATGCACTACGGGCTTGTGATCATGCGCGACCGGGCGCGGCATATCGATGCCCAGCTTGACCTGCACAACCGCGCAGGGGGCGGTACCGGGGTGCATCTTTACATGACCCCCCTGGCTGACCGACTGATTAAAGAAGAGAGTTTGTGACCATGACAACTGTCGACACCGAATCTCCCGCCACCATCATGGTGATTGACGATCATCCCCTGCTGCGCCGCGGCGTCCGCCAGCTGCTGGAAATCGAAGATGACCTGACGCTGGTGTTTGACACCGGCTCGCCCCGAGAGGGATTGGAACAGGCCCTCGCCCAGGAGCCCGACATGCTCCTGCTGGACCTGAACATGCCCGAGATTGACGGTCTGGAGCTGCTCAGGCGGCTGCGCGACGGCGGCTTTGCCGGCCGCATCATCATGTACACGGTATCCGACCAGGAAGACAACGTAGTCGATGCCCTGCGCAGCGGCGCTGACGGCTACCTGCTCAAGGACATGGAGCCTGAAGAGCTCGTCCACCAGCTGCGCCAGGCCACGCTGGGCCGCATGGCCATCAGCGACGACTTGACCAACCTGCTGGCCCGGGCCCTGCGCAGCCAGCGCCACGCCGAGACCGCCCCCACGCTGGACGTGCTTACCCGGCGCGAGCGCGAAATTCTCCACGAGCTCGCCGCCGGCATGTCCAACAAGCTGATCGCCCGCAAGCTGGAGATCACCGAAGGCACGGTCAAGGTCCACGTCAAGCACCTGCTGAAAAAGCTCCGCCTGCGCTCCCGGGTCGAGGCCGCGGTCTGGGCCGTGCAGCAGGGTCTTGCGCCAGATCATTAAAGCGCTCGTTCCCGGCGGCTACCTCCAAAGAACCGGGTGGTAGCCGGAAAAGCGCATCCGGCGCCGACGTATCGTGAAAACAACAGCAAAAACAGATGATTAGCCAAAAACAAAGCTACCCCAAAAGGAGTAGCCAACGGGAACGCCGCCCGCCATGCCCCCGTTTATTCCCGTCCCGGCAATGCGTATCTTCCCCGTAGCGCTGCTTTTTGCGGTAACTGCGTCCAAGGGGATACGCCATGACCAGAAAAAACGCCGATATTGACCGCTGGGATATCGAAAACTCCGACTTCTGGGAAAAGGAAGGCAAAGCCGTCGCCACCCGCAATCTCTGGGTTTCCATCCCCAGCCTGCTGCTCGGGTTTGCGGTATGGATGATGTGGGGCATGATCACCACCCAGATGCAAAACCTGGGGTTTGACTTCAGCGTCGATCAGCTGTTCTCGCTCACCGCCATTGCCGGGCTTGCCGGCGCCACGCTGCGCATTCCCGCCTCCTTCATGATCCGCGTCGCCGGCGGGCGCAACACCATTTTTCTGACCACTGCGCTGCTGATGATACCGGCACTGGGGACCGGTATTGCGCTAATGAATCCGGCCACGCCGTTCTGGATATTTCAGGCATTGGCGCTGCTGTCAGGAATAGGCGGCGGCAACTTCGCCTGCTCCATGAGCAATATCTCCGGCTTCTTCCCCAAAAAACAGCAGGGCTATGCGCTGGGCATGAACGCGGGCCTGGGCAACTTTGGCGTTACCACCATGCAGATTCTGGTGCCGCTGGTGATGACCGTGGGGCTATTCGGCTCCCTGGCCGGCGGCCCCATGGCCCTGGAAAGCGCCAGCGGCACGCTGATCGGCCGCATCGACGCCGGCACCGACACCTGGATCCAGAACGCCGGCTTCGTCTGGATGCTGTTTTTGATTCCGCTGGCCTTTGCCGGCTGGTTCGGCATGAACAACCTCAAGACGCTCTCGCCCCAGACCGGCAGTCCCGCGACGGCGTTCGGCAAGATACTGGGTCTCTACGCGCTGGGGATGGTCGCCACGCTTGCCGGCGTGCTGGCGCTTGGCTGGATCAACATGTGGCTGGCGCTGCCCTTGACCATTCTGCTCACCCTGGGGCTTTTACTGCTGCTGCCGGGTAGCCTCAAGCCGGCCATCCGCAACCAGTACCGGATATTCGGCAACTCCCACACCTGGGCGATGACGATTATCTACACCGCCACCTTCGGCTCCTTTATCGGCTTTTCCGCCGCGCTGCCGCTGTCGATCAACATTATCTTCGGCAACATGATGGACGTGGCCGCCGACGGCAGCGTCACGCGCATTACCAACCCCGACGCCCCCAGCGCCCTGACCTGGTCGTGGATTGGCGCCTTCGTCGGCGCATTGATCCGCCCGGTGGGCGGCTGGATCGCCGACAAGTTTGGCGGCGCCATCGTTACCCAGATCATTTCGATAGTGATGGTGCTGGCATCCGTTGCCACCGGCTACGTGATGATGCTGGCCTACAACGCCACCGACCCCAACCAGTATTTCTGGGCCTTCCTTGCGCTGTTCATCGTGCTGTTTGCCGCCAGCGGCATCGGCAACGGCTCCACCTTCCGCAGTATCGGGGTGATCTTTGACGCCACCCAGAAAGGCCCGGTGCTCGGCTGGACCTCGGCCATCGCCGCCTACGGCGCCTTCATCGCCCCACGGGTCATCGGCGACCAGATCAAGGCCGGCACGCCGGAGCTCGCCATGTACGGCTTCGCCGCCTTCTACGCCGCCTGCCTTGTGATCAACTGGTGGTTCTACCTGCGCAAAAATGCCTACGTCAAAAACCCATAACCCTGCCGCGCCGGGCGCCTTCCGAGAGCCCGGCCACAAGGGGTAGGCAGCGCTACCCCATAGGTAATAGCTCGCCGGTCTTTCAGAGGTAGACACAGCAAACGCTTGATGTGTATCAAGAACGTTCGACGGCGGGGCGCCAGACTGAAACAGGCAACCTCAGTCGCCACCCATGGAGAGACATCATGAAACATCTCGAGGGGGTCACCCGCCCCCAACAGTATCGAGCCCTGTCGTTCAGTACTCTGGCGTTTACGGTCTGCTTTGCGGTATGGACCATCTTTTCCATCATCGGCGTCAAGATCCAGCAGGACCTGGGCCTCAGCGAGACCCAGTTCGGGATTCTGGTGGCCACGCCGGTATTGACCGGCTCCGTGAGCCGTATCTTCCTGGGTATCTGGACCGAACAGCTGGGCGGACGGCGCGTATTCAGCCTGCTGATGCTGGTCACGGCGGCCTGCGTCTTTTTACTCTCCTACGTCGAATCCTACGCCATGTTCCTGGTCGCCGCCCTCGGCGTAGGCCTGGCCGGGGGCTCCTTCATCGTCGGTATTGCCTACACTTCCTACTGGTTCGAGAAGGAGGCGCAGGGCACGGCGCTGGGTATCTTCGGTGCCGGCAATGCCGGCGCGGCGGTGACCAATTTCGCCGCCCCCTTCTTACTGCTGGCAGTGGGCTGGGAGCGTACCGCGGTGGTCTATGCCATCGTCCTGGCGGTGATGGCCGTTGTCTTCTGGGTATTCACCCAGGAAGACCCGCTGACTCGCACAAGGCGCGGCCAGGGCGGCAAGGCAACCTCCGCCCGGGAGCAGCTGGCGCCTCTCAAAGATATCCAGGTGTGGCGCTTTTCCCTGTACTACTTCTTTGTCTTTGGCGCCTTCGTGGCGCTGGCTTCCTACCTGCCGCGCTATTACGTCGGGGCCTACGACGTGAGTATCGCCGTGGCGGGTACCCTAACGGCCCTCTACTCCCTGCCGGCGAGCGTCTTTCGCGCTCTCGGCGGCTGGCTGTCGGACCGCTACGGAGCGCGCGCCATCATGTATCTGACTTTCATTACCTCGCTGATCTGCCTGTTCCTGCTCGCCTACCCCGAGACTCGCTATGTGGTCCAGGGCAAGGAAGGCGAGTTAGCCTTCTCCCTGGCGATGCCGCTGTGGGGCGTGGTGATATTGACCATGCTGCTGGGCTTTTTCATGTCGCTGGGCAAGGCGGCGGTCTACAAGCACATCCCGGTCTACTACCCGCACAACGTCGGCTCGGTAGGCGGATTGGTTGGCATGATTGGCGGGCTTGGCGGCTTTTTCCTGCCGATCCTGTTCGGCGCAGTGCTCGACCTTACCGGGATCTGGACCAGCTCTTACATGGTGCTATTCCTGCTGGTGGCAATATCGCTGATCTGGATGCACGGGGCGATTCGCCGCATGGAGCGCCAGCGCGTTCCGGAACTGGGCGAGGAACGCTACCGCTACCTGCCGGAGATCCAGGAGCCGGCGCAGGCTCACGCCCAGCGGCAACAGAGCAACCAGCCCGGCGCCTGATACCGTCACCTGACGACAGCAGGACGACAGCATCGAATGCCACCTTCGGGTGGCATTCCTGCTTCTGGCGGCTGGCTATCCGACCGCTATGCCCCCTTCGACCTGTTCCCGGCTCCTCGGGGCATATTCAACGGCGATAGCTCTGATCTTGTGCGAACGATATCTACTGCTATGCTGAATGTTGTAAAAAGATCACATTCAATAAAGCAGAGGCGCCTGCATCAGTAATAGCTTTCCTATTAAATCCTGAATTTATAGAATAACAACAGCCGCAAACGTTCGGCCGGGAGATGAGAGAATGAGCAACGCAAAACGCACCATGGCAAGGACATTCAGAACACTGCCATCGCTGGTATTGGGTGGAATGCTGACTTTCGGGTTGACGGGGACGGCATTGGCCGAAGACCAACAGGAATCCACCACCTCTGAGCAATGGCTTCCAAGCCTGATCACTGAGACACCCCAGGAAGGCTTTGCGCTAGCGGTCACGCTCTCCCAGAAAGGCGTAGGGACCACTCAGCCGGACACCAGCGTACGCAAGGGGCTGCGGGAAACCTATGCCAACGACCCCGATAGTCTGATCGCTGCTTCCCAGGTAATCGCTACCCACTTCCAGACCGTCGCCGCCGCCAACGATTACTGGCAGGAGGAGTGATAGGCACTTGCTGGCTATAAACCTGACGCCTTAGTCTATCTTTTTCAGCGTACCTTCCTTATGCGCTGCAATATGAACTGTTTTGTCGCTTTCAATCTCATACTGCGGCTCTTCCTTCGAAGCGCGACGCGGATGGCCTTTGTAGGTAAAATCCCGAGTATGAACCTTGATGATGTGGCCGCTAACCCACCCCGCTTCCGAGTTCCAGGTTACATGATCGCCAATCTTGTATTTCGCTGACATAGCCTACTCCTTGTTTAAGGGTCTTCACAGCTGATAAGTATTATTGGTGAGCGGCGCTCCACCCTCGGGGGTGACCCGCACGGTGTCGCTCATGCCAACCCCCCACTGGCCCGGCAGCCGCAGGCAAAGCGGCAGATGGAAGACCATATCGGTGGCAAATTCGGCGTACTGACCGCGAGCGATATAGCCCGTCCCCTCAACCCAGCTGGGCGGAAACTGGGCCCCCACCGCATAGCCAAACACTCCCGAAAAGAACACGCGCTCGATGTGGGGCGCCAACACCGCCTCGGCGGCCTGCGCCGCATCGTCGAAGGAGGCACCCGGTCGCATGGCGTCGCACAGCGCCTCAAACATCCCACGGCAGACATCGCGCAACGCCTGCATTTCGGCGCTGGCCAGGCCCGCCACGGCGGTGCGCATCATCGGCGCGGTATAGCGCTGGAAAGCGGAGCCGAACTCCAGAAACACCGGGTCGTCGCGCTCAATGACCTGACGCTTATGGTTGACGTGAATGGTGCCGATACGTCGGCCGACAGTAACGATGGGCTGCAGGCTCATGAACTCGCTGCCCGCCGCCAGCATGGCCCGGCTGCCCTCCGCCGCCACCGCGTTGTCGGTGACGCCCGGCACAATAATCGCCTCGGCCGCGCGCAATCCCGCCGCGGTAATTCGTGCACTCTCTCGCAGGCAGTCGAGCTCCGCGGGTGTCTTGACGATACGGATGCGGTCGAGCAGCTCGCCCCCATCATCACGGAAACGCCCGGCCCCGAGACGCGCCTGCAGTTCGCGAATGACCCCAAAGCGCAGGCCAGCGCCGAAGGCGTCCAGGCCGATGGACTGGTACGGAGCCAGGATATCGATCAGTGGCTCGATGACTTCACCGATGCCTTCCCAGCGGTAGTCCAGTATCTCGTCTACCGCGGCGGTGACCACGGCGGGGCCGACCTCGATGGAGGGCACCTGTAGCACCAGCCGCTCGGCCGACACCACCAGGCACACGTGCACCGAGACTTCAAAGGTGTGATACCCCGTTAGGTAAAAAATATCGGCGGGATCGGTGAGCAACAGCGCCTCGAGCCCGGCAGTCTGCATGGCTTCGTGCACTCGCCGGCGACGCGCCGCGAGCTCGGCGGGGGCAAAGGGCAGCTCACTCTCGGCCAGGCGCTCGGCCAAGGCATAG
Organism: Halomonas garicola; assembly: GCF_031935715.1. Classification (GTDB taxonomy): domain Bacteria; phylum Pseudomonadota; class Gammaproteobacteria; order Pseudomonadales; family Halomonadaceae; genus Vreelandella; species Vreelandella garicola. The sequence continues at coordinate 32,003 of NZ_JASSZF010000003.1, forward strand.
CGGTAGGCGTGATGATCCACGGGCAGCGCTCCTGAAAACAAGACTCCCCTCAGTGTAGTCATGGCTCTGCCAGCATGTCACTGTGGCTCATCCGCTATTATATGAACGAGTACGGCATGGGCATCCAGGTCACCGCGCTCTTGGCGGTCGGCATCGACTGGGGTTGTGCACAAACCGTGCGGTAACGGGTATCATCGACGTAAAGCTCACAACGTTCAGGTGCTCACAATGGCAGGCGGCTGGGCGCGCGACGGCGCCGTACAAGATCAGATTGACGCAAGCGTTGAAGACGCCGTAGAGCGTGCCAGAAGCGGTCTGCACGCCGGCGACTCGGCGGAGTTTTGCGAAGAGTGCGATGCGCCGATTCCTCAGGCGCGTCGCGAAGCCATCCCCGGCGTGCAGCTGTGTATTCACTGCCAGGCCGAAGCGGAAAAGCATCAGGCCGCCTCAAGCGGCATCAACCGGCGGGCCAGTAAAGACAGCCAGCTGCGCTAGCTCCCCATCGCCTCCCGGGCCAGGTCGATCACTCTGGCGCTGGTGGCAAGGGCGGGGTTTTCGATCTCGTCGAGCCGGAACCAGCGGGCGTCAAGGGCATCGCTGGCGGCGGCGAGAGTACCGCTCGGCTCGCAGCAGAGCACGGCGATGAGCACGAAATGGTGCTTAAGCGCGGCCCCGGCATCGCGGTCGAGCACGTCAATGGCGGTGAGCACGCGTTCGGCGGCGGCGTTTAGCCCGGTTTCTTCGCGAAGCTCGCGCACGGCGGCCTCGTGTACCGTCTCCCCCGGCTCGATCCTGCCGCCGGGAAAGCCCCAGAAACCCTTGTTCGGCGATTTGGAACGCTGCACCAGCAGCGCGGAGTCGCCCTTGACCACCACCGAGATAACGGCCGGCACCGGCCGTACGGCACCGCCCTGCTGCGTCTGTTGTTGCTTCTCTGCCATTATTTCCCCCGGGTTGCTGGGCGGTTATTCCTCAAGGCTTGCTGAATCTAGCCGATCCTTCAGCCAATCCCAAAGCAGTGCGGCCTCTGGCCGCGGCCGGGGCCGCGCCGGGCGCACTAGCCAGAACCCTTCGTGGCTTTCTACCGGTCGGTTAAGCGCGACCACGAGGTCGTGGCGGTGCTCTACCAGCCGGCGGTGGGTCAAGGCAACGCCTTCGCCCTGGGCGGCAAGCGCGAGCGTCATGGTCTGGGTATCGCAGATTAGCGGCGCGCAGCGCGAAGAAAGCGCCGGCACTCCCACGGCATCCAGCCAGGTAGGCCAGCCGACGGCAAACCCCGCCGCGTGCAGCAGGGTATGCGCTGCCAGGTCTTCCGGCCGGGCAATCGCTTCGGCCAGCGCCGGGGAGCACACCGGCAGCATAGTCTCTCCGCCAAGCGGCAGCGCCTCCATGCCGGGCCAGGCACCCTCACCATAGCGTATTTCCAGATCGGCGCCTTCGGGGCCGAAATCGTCCGGCCAGATGGCGCTGACGAGCCGCAGCGCCACTCCGGAATGCTGCCGCCGGAAGGCGGGTAGCCGCGGTGCCAGCCAGTTCTGCTGCACCACCGGCGTGGTGCGCAGGGTGACCGGCGCGTCGCTGGCGTCGCCGAACACTTCCCGAGTGCCTTCGGTCAGCCGGGTGAAGCCGTCCTGAAGGCTCGGCAGCCACGCCTGCCCCGCCGGCGTAAGGCTCAGGCTGCGCGGATGGCGGACAAAAAGCCGCTGGCCCAGGCGGTCTTCGAGCAGGCGTACGCGCTGGCTGATGGCCGCCTGGGTCACGCCCAGCTCCTGGCCGGCGGCGGTAAAGCTCAATGTTCGGGCGGCAGATTCGAAGGCCTGCAGCCAGATTAGCGGCGGCAGCGCGCTCATGAAAAAGTCTGGCATAAGTTATATCGGGTCATAGCGGCCAGATTAATCGTTTGTGACGGTGCCGGGCAAGCTCCATCCTTGCCACGCAGCCAAGACGTCACCAAGGAGTCAATATGACCACAGCCGCCGAACAGCGCCCCGTTTTGCCCATGGGCGAGCTAAGCGATTACGCCGGAGGCCCCGCTCTGATGCGCGCCGAGACCGCCAGCGACCGCCTCACCCTGACCTGGGAAAGCGGCGAACAGTCGGCCTTTTCCCTGACCTGGCTGCGCGATCACTGCCCCTGCCCCGAGTGCCGGCACGCCAAAACCCGGGAGCGCCTGACGATTCCCCTCGAGCCTCCCGAGCGCGCCCCCGGGGCGCAGCTGATGGAAGGCAACCTTGAGCTTGTCTGGGCCGACGACCACCAGAGCCGCTTCGACGCCGGCTGGCTACATCAGCGCCGTCCCGGCCAAACGCCAGGCGACACTATCCCCGCGCGCCGCCCCTGGGCCGAGGGCTTTCAGCCGGTCAGCGTCGACCACGCCGACTTTACCGGCAGCGCCGAGGGCGAGCGCGCCTGGCTTGACGCCCTGCTGCGCGACGGTCTGGTGCTGTTGGACAACGGCCCGTTGGCCGACGAAGAGGTTAGCCGCCTGGCCGAGCGCATCGGCCCGCTGCGCCCGACCAACTTCGGCGCGCGGTTCGACGTGCGCTCCAAGCCCAACCCCAACAATGCCGCCTACACGGCGATCGGCCTGGCGCCGCATACCGATCTGCCCAACTGGCGCCAGCCGCCGGATATCCAGCTGCTCTACTGCCTGGAAAACGGCGCCGACGGCGGCGAGTCCACCTTCAGCGACGGCTTTGCCGCCGCCACAGCGCTCCGCGAACGCTCGCCGGAGGCGTTCCGGCTGCTCAGCGAAACGCCCATCGACTTTCGCTTCCAGGACGATCACCACGACATTGCCTGGCGCGCGCCCATCCTCACCCTGGGCGCCGACGGCGAGCTTTTAGAAGTGCGCTTCAACAACTGGATACGCGACACCCTGCACCTGCCCCCGGAGCAGGCCGACGCCTGGTACCGGGCCTACCGCGAGTTCTGGCATCTGGTGCACGAGCCCAACCAGCAGCTCGAGTTTTCCCTGGCACCCGGGCAAATGGTCGCCTTCGACAACCGCCGCATGCTCCACGGGCGCAAGGCCTTCAACCCCGAAAGCGGCCGGCGGCACCTGCAAGGCACCTATCTGGACCTTGACCTGCTGGAGTCGCGCTTGCGGGTGCTGGCCCGCCGGGCGTAAGGCCAGCGCTCGCCCCGCCCATACGCCGCCATCTATAGCGTGGCAGCGTTTAACTGCCAACGTTGTTTTATCGCCAACGTTTAGCCGCTAATGTTTAACTGCCACTATTCAACAAAGGTATGTGAATGCGTATTCCCCTGACCGCTGCACTAATACCCCTCCCCCTGACGCTTGGCCTGGCAGGCCCGGCCCAAAGCGATGACGGCACCGTCAATATCGGCGTACCCGCCTGGCCCGGCATCACCGTCAAGACGGAGATAGCCAGCCAGCTTCTCGCGCCGATGGGCTACACCGCCAATACCCAGGAAGTGGGTATCCAGATCATCTACCAGGGGCTCGACACCGGCGACCTCGACGTCTTTCTGGGCGGCTGGCTTCCCGCCCAGGAGCCGCTTTATACGCCGCTCGATGAAAGCGGCGCGATCACCACGGTGGTCAATAACGTCGACGGCGCGCAAATGACCCTGGTCGTCCCCGACTACCTCTACGAGCAGGGCATCCAAAGCTTTGCCGATCTGGACGAAAACCGCGATCTCTTCGACGGCAAGATCCACAGCTTCGGCGCCGGCTCGGCGGCAAGCCAGGTGCTCGACAAGGCCATCGATAGCGACGCCTGGGGGCTCGGCGACTGGCAGCTGGCAGATACCAGCGTGGTCGCCATGCTCGGCGCGGCGCGCAACGCCATCGAGCGCGAAGAGCCCATTGTCTGGGTCGGCTGGCGCCCCCACTGGATGAACCTTGAGTTCGACATGCGCTACCTCGACGACCCCAAGGACCTGTTCGGCGAGAACAACGGCGAAAGCCAGGTGCTGACGCTGATGCGCACCCCCTATGCCGACGGCCACGCCAACCTGGTCGGCTTCTTTAAAAACTTTACCTTCTCCGCCGAAGAGCAGAGCTGGATGATCAACGAGTTCGGGCAAAAGGAGCGCGCTCCGGACGTCGTCGCCCGGGAGTGGCTGGAAGACCACCCCGAGCGCGTTCAGGCCATGCTGGAAGGCGTGACGACCCGCGACGGCGATCCGGCCTGGCCGGCGGTCGAGGCCAGCCTGTAAGCCTCCCGGCTTACCGCCCCGCCCGGCGTCATCACCCGGCGGTGAAACGCAGCCGATACGGCGGGGCAATGGCATTTTTTGCCGGCTTCATGCAGGCTAGGGGGTCCATTTTCACGACGCGAGGCATCGCTATGACCCTACCCCCCACCCCACGGCGCCCTTTGATGAACGGCGTACTCTCGACGGGCCTGCTCGCTCTGCTGGCGATGCCCGTCGCCCAGGCAGCGTCCGCGCAGCACACCCTGGATGAAGTGCGTTTCGGCGTCCCTCCGTGGCCGGGCATTACGGTCAAGAGCGAAGTCGCCAGCCAGCTTCTGGAAGCGCTTGGCTATGATACCCAGCAGCGTCAGCTGGCCGTCAGCGTGATTCTCAACGCGCTCTCCCAGGGCGATCTCGAAGCCTACCTGGCCGGCTGGTACCCCCAGGAGCGGGACATGCTCGCGCCGCTGCTCGAGGACGGCTCGGTCATCGAAATTGTCGACAACATCCCGTCGGCGATCACCGGTATCGCCGTCACCGACAACGCCTGGCAGGCGGGCGTGCGCAGCATCACCGACCTTGACGAGCACGCGGATCGCTTCGGCAGCCGCATCTACGGCATTGAAGCCGGCTCGGGCATCAACGACGCCGTCCTCAAGGTCATCGACGAAGAGCGCTTCGGGCTCGGCGACTGGCAGCTGCAGGAATCCAGCGCCTCGGCCATGCTCGCCCAGGTAGGCCAGAAGGTCGAGAAGGACGAATGGGTCGCCTTCATCGGCTGGCAGCCGCACTGGATGAACGTCGCCTACGACATGCACTACCTCGAGGATGCCGACAACTCCGGCGCCGCCGAGCTGGAAGGCCATGTGGCAACGGTGGTGCGCTCCGACCTTGAAGACTTGGATCCCAACGTCGCGCGTTTCTTTGAGCAGTTCGTGGTGGGCAGCGATGTCCAGAGCGAATGGGTCAACGCCTACTCGCGTGAAGAGCGCGACGCCGAAGACGTCGCCGGCGAATGGATCACCGCGCACGAGGATACCGTGGCCGAGTGGCTTGACAGCGTCACCACCCGTGACGGCGACCCCGCCATGGAAGCGGTGCGCGAACAGCTGCTGTAGTCGCTTAGGCGGCAACCTCTGGAGATAGCCCATGGCACCTGCCCCCTCCCCTGAATCGGCTACCCCCCAGCCCCGTCGCCTGGCGGGCATGAGCTGGGCGCACTTTCTCAACGACGGTGCGGCCAACTATTTGCCCGGCGTACTGCCGGCGATTCTTGTTTCGCTGAATCTGTCGGTGGCGCTTGCGGGCACCATCATGGCCGCGCTGCTGATGGGCCAGGCGCTGCAGCCGCTGGTGGGCCTGCTGGCCGACCGCGTGGGCGGGCGCATCATGGTCGTTTTGGGGCTGGCCGGCTCGTCTCTGGGCGGGGCGCTGGTCGGCTTTGTCACCCACTTTTGGTCATTGCTTGGGGTGCTGGCGCTGATCGGCATCGCCAACTCGTTTTTCCACCCCCAGGCGCTGGCCGGCATCCGCCAGCTGGGCGGCAACCGGCCGGGCATGTCCATGTCGATCTTCATGGTCGGCGGCGAAGTGGGCCGCGGGGTATGGCCGGCCATCGCCAGCTGGGTGGTGGTGCAGTGGGGGCTTGGCTACCTGTGGATTCTCGCGCTGCCGGCGCTTTTTACCCTGCCGCTGCTCTTGCGGTTTGCCCCGCGGCTGTCGGCGCGCACGACCCAAGCCACGCCGATCGCCTGGCGCCAGCACGCCGGCCCCATTACCCGGCTCACCGCCTTTTCCACCCTGCGTTCGCTGATGATTTTTTCGATCATCACCTTTGTCCCGGTCGCCTGGGCGCAGACCGGCGGCTCGCTGACCACCGGCGCCAGCTTTATCACGGTGATGCTGGTGGTCGGCGTGATCGGCAACGTAGGCGGCGGCCACCTGTCCGATAAAATCGGCCGCCGGCCGCTGCTGATCGCCGCCATGTGCCTGGCCACTTTGATGCTCGCCGCTTTTCTGCTGGCAAGCGGCGGCTGGCTGTGGCTGGTGCTCGGCGTTTTGGGGATCAGCCTCTTTGCCACGCTGCCGCTGAGCGTGCTCATCGCCCAGGATATCCTCCCCGAAAACCGTTCGCTGGGGTCCGGGCTGGCGCTGGGCCTTTCCAACGGCCTGGCGGCGCTGGGCATTATGATCCTGGGGCCGGTGGCCGCTCACTGGGGGCCGGAGGCGCCGCTGTGGGTCGCTCTGGTCGGCGGGATGATCAGCGTCCCGCTGGCCGCGGGCCTGCCGGAACACACCCGTTTAGCCCGGTAACCAGCGCAACGCGCGGTCGCTGCCGGCGCTGCCAAATTTCTCCATTCACCTGCACGACGGACAACCATGAGCTACACAGACATTGCCCCAACCCGCTGCTGGGCGCCCTCCGAGCGCCAGCGCCAGGCAACACAGATGATGCGCTTTGCCAGGCAAGTGGGCCTGGAAAATGCCGGCTACGCGGACCTGCACCGCTACTCGGTGGCCTGCCTGGAAGACTTCTGGGCCGAATTCTGGGACTTTGCGCAGCTCAAGGCGAGCCCTTACGACCAAGTGCTGACCACGCCAAGCGGCAAACGCATGATGGAAGCGCGCTTTTTTGACGGCGCGACGATCAACTTTGCCGAGAACATGCTGGCCGGCGACCCCGCAAGCGTGGCCGTCATCGAAAGCGACGAGCGCGGCCTGGGCAACGAAGTCACCCTGGCCGAGCTGCGCGCCCGGGTCGCCGGCGCCCAGCAGGCGCTGCGACGCCTCGGCGTCGAAGAAAACGACCGAGTCGCGGGACTCATGCCCAACAGCCTGGACACTTTGGTCATGGTGCTGGCCACCGCCTCGATCGGCGCCATCTGGTCGGTATGCGCGCCGGAGTTCGGCGTCTCGGGCGTACTCGACCGCTTCGGCCAGATCGAGCCAAAGGTCCTCGTGGCAGTGTCTCGCTACCGCTACAACGGCAAGATCCACGAGCTGGGCGAGCGCATCGGCACCGTAGCCAAAACGCTTGGCGTCGAGCAAGTGCTGCTGACCAATGACGATGAGATCGACGCCGCGCCGATAGGGGTTTCCCGGCTGGGCGAGCTTGCCGCCGGCAGCGCCGAGGTGCCGGACTATCCGCGCTTCGACTTCAACCACCCGCTCTACATCATCTATACCTCGGGCACCACCGGGCTTCCCAAGTGCATCGTCCACAGCACCGGCGGCACGCTCATCGAGCACCGCAAGGAGCACATGCTGCACTGCGACATCGGCCCCGGCGATCGCGTGCTCTATTACACCTCGACCGCCTGGATGATGTACAACTGGATGGTCACTACCCTGGCCAGCGGGGCGACGCTGGTGCTTTACGACGGCGCCGCGGTGCCCAAGATCGACGCCGAAGGGAACACCGATACCGACCTGCTCTGGCGCCTGGTCGCCGAGACCGGCGCCACCCACTTCGGCACCAGCCCGCAGTATCTCAAGCTGATGATGGACGGCGACTACCGCCCGGGGGATACCCACGACCTGGCCGCGCTGCGCATGATCCTCACCTCGGGCGCGCCGCTGACGGCCAACCTCTTCGACTGGGTCTACGACGCCGTGGCGTCCGACCTTTGCCTGGCCTCCATCTCCGGCGGTACCGAGATTCTCGGCTGCTTTGTTATGGGCAACCCGGCGGAGCCCGTGTACCGGGGCGAAATCCAGGGCCCCGGGATGGGCATGGCCATGGCCGTGGTCGACGAGCGGGATATCCCCATCTTCGGCCGCGAGGGGGATGTCGTCTGCACCGAGCCCTTCCCCTCCATGCCGCTGGCGTTCTGGGGAGAAGACGGTCGCCAGCGGTACCTGGACACCTACTTCAGCGACCGCGACGACGTCTGGACCCACGGCGACGTCGCCGAAATGCGGCCCACCGGCGGCGTAGTGATCACCGGGCGCAGCGACACCATGCTCAAGCCCGGCGGGGTACGCATGGGGCCGTCGGAAATCTATCGCGTCGTCGAAGCGCTGGATGAGGTCGACGATTCGGTGGTGGTCGGCTATCCCACCGGCGACGGCAACATGGACCTGTGGCTGTTCGTCGTGCCCGCGGGCGGCCGCTCGCTCGACGACGCCCTGCGCGACACCATCCGCAAGCGCCTACGCGCCGAGGCGTCGCCGCGCCACGTCCCCAAGCGCATTTTCCCGGTAGCTGCGGTCCCCTACACCTTCAACGGCAAGAAGGTGGAAAAAGCCGTGCTGCAGCTGGTCACCGGCAAGCCGGTGAAAAACCGCGGCTCGCTGCGCAACCCCGACTGCCTGGACGAGTACGCCGCCCTCGCCGACGGCACGGCCTGAGGCCTCGCGCCTCCCGGCCTTGAATGACAAAGCCTGCTGGATTAGCGTCGATCCGGCAGGCTTTGCGGCCACTAAAGCCGAGTCATCCAGGATCCGCCCTGGCTGTACCCATCACAGGAGGCGCCTTATGCCCGCCCAGCACCCGGATCGACAGCGTCTTGAGCGCTATGACGAGACGACGGACGAATACACCCTCGCCATCATCACGGATGAAGATCACGCCTCCCAGGTAGAGCTTGAGGACGGGCAAACGGCCTGGCAGTCCACGCTGCGCTACGACAAGCTCTATCGTCACCTGGATCCGGCCACCGGCAGCGCCCGCTACCGCATGGCAGCAAGTCCACATAAGGAAGGCGGAGAACATCGGCTGATCAGCCTGATCGCGGAGAGCGGCCGCGGCGCCGAATTCTCCGAGCTGGTGCTGTTCGGCGAGCGGCTGATCACCTTCGATGATCGTACCGGCCTGGTGTGCGAAATCCGCCACAACCACCAGCTGGTGCCCCGCCACATCCTCATGACCGGCAGCGGCGACGAACAGTTCAAGGGCTTCAAGAGCGAATGGGCCACCCTGAAAGACGACCGGATGATCGTCGGCAGCCACGGCAAGAACGCCCAGGAAGAATGGATCAAGATTTTGGACCGCCACTACAGTCTGGAAAGCGCAAACTGGCATCGTCACTACCAGCGCATCCGCGATGCCCTGGGGGTGGGCGAACAAGGCTACGTGACCCATGAGGCAGCGGAATGGCACCCCTACCGCCAGTGCTGGATTTTCTTCCCACGGAAAATTTCCACGACGCCGTTCGAGGAAGCCGTAGACGAGCGAGAGCGCGGCGGCAATACGCTGATCATCGCCAGCGCCGACTTCAGCGACATCAAAACGCTGGAGGTCGGTGAGCGAATACCCGAGCGCGGCGTGTCTTCCTTCAAGCTGGTTCCCGGCCGTACCGACGAGTGTATTGGCCTGAAAAGTGTGGAAATCAATGACCGCACGGAAACCTACCTGTTCTGCTTTGACCTTGAGGGCAACGTCCTGCAGGAAGACACCCTGATCGGCCATTATAAATGTGAAGGTGTAGAGATTCTCTAAGCCGTTGAGTCCCGGCGCCTTCTCTCCATGTTTTCAAACCCTCCTTTCAAACCCTCCTTTCAAACCCGGTTTTCAACCCCGACCCCGGAGCATTCTATGTATAAACTGATCTACTCCAGCCTTCTCGGCTGCGCCCTTCTCGCCACCACCTCTGCCTGGGCGCAGGACACCCTGCCCACCGTCGAAGACCGTGACGGCTGGGCCGTGCACCAAAGCGAGATGTCGTACCCATCGCTGGTCGATAGCGTCAAGGCCGCTGCCGAGGCGAGCGACCTCGGCGTCGTCACCGAAGCCGGCCCGACCCAGGCGGCCGCCGATCGCGGCGTCGACATTCCCGGCAATCGCGTCATTGGCCTGTTCAATAACGACTACGCCGTGACCGTTCTGCACGCCTCCACCGCCGCGATGATCGAAGCGCCGATCCGCATGTACGTCACCGAAGCCCCCGACGGCACCGCCACGCTATCCTATAAGCTTCCGACGTCCGTTTATGAGCCCTATATGGAAGAAGGCGGCGACGCCCTGGCCGAGGCTGCCGAAGCGCTCGAGGCCGACTTCGAGTCGGTGGCAAAGGACGCGCTGGAATAAGCCAATGGGCAACGCCAGAGGACAACGTTCGGATAGCGCGCAGGGAAGCGCCTGAGACGGAGAACGAATAAGAAAGGATATAATAGAGAAGCTAAAATGGAGGCGGCCCCAAAAGCCGCATCCCGGCACACGCGTCCACCACTACCGTTGCTCCCTTCCGGGCCTGGCGGGGTTTGCAGTTTAGCGTTGCGGGAGGACCTGAGGGGCCACCATCGCCGCAGGCTGGGCCTGCGCTTGTTCGCTGTGGTGGCTACGCCCTGATTCGAACAGGGGACCCCATCATTATGAGTGATGTGCTCTAACCAACTGAGCTACGTAGCCTTTTCGCCATCAGCGGGGCAGCATTATGCCCGCGGATAGCGGCAAAGGCAAGCCCTTTTTTCCTGCCCTTGCCGCCGATGACGTCATTCGATCCGAATCAGTTAAGCGCGGAGCGCACCGCAGGCGCGCCCGGCTCGCCGTCAACGGTGGTGACGCCGTCAAGCCATTCGTCGAGCAGCTCGTCGTTGGCCGTCAGGTAGGCGCGGGCGGCATCCCGAGGATCTTCGCCCTCGTCCATGATGCTTGCCATCAGCTGGTTTTCCATTTCCAGGGTAAACGTCAGGTTGTCCAGCAGCGCGCCGACGTTGGGGCACTCGTCCACGTAGCCTTCGCGGGCGTTGGTGTACACCGTGGCGCCGCCGAAGTCAGGGCCGAAATAGTCGTCGGCGCCGGACAGATAGGCCATGTCGAAGTTGGAGTTCATCGGGTGCGGCTCCCAGCCCAGAAACACCATCCACTTCTCCTTGGGCGTGCGGGCCTTGAGCTCTGAGAGCATGCCCGCTTCGCTTGAGTCCACCAGCTGCCAGCCGTCCAGGCCGTAGGCGCCGTCGTCGATCATGTCCTGGATCATCTGGTTGCCGTCGTTGCCGGCCTCGATGCCGTGGATGCGCGAATCGAACTTGTCCGCGTGGTCGGCAAGATCGGTCACCGAGGTCACCCCGGCGTCGTGGACGTACTGGGGAACGGCCAGGGTGTACTTGGCGCCTTCGAGGTTGGCCTCCAGACGCTCGACGCTGCCGCCGTCGACGTACCTGTCGCTGATGGTGGCCATAGTCGGCATCCAGTTGCCGAGAAAGACGTCAAAGTCGTTGTTCTTCATGCCCGAGTAGGCAATCGGCACGGAAACGGTGTCCACCCGAGTGTCATAGCCCAGGCCTTCCAGCACTTCGGCGGTGAGCGCGGTGGTGGCGGTGATGTCGGTCCAGCCGACTTCGGCGAAGCGCACGGTGTCGCACTGCTGGGCCATCGCGGTCGCCGGCACGCCGGCGGCGAGCGTCAGCGCGGCCACCCAGCGCAAGGGTGAGGGAGCAGAGAAGCTCATGGGATTCCTCCGAATACGTTATTAATTGAACGTTCAATAAAAAAATGTCACCCTGCACAGGTAATCACGCCTTCATGCTGGTTTCAAGGGCAAGGCATCAACGCCATGGCGCATAGCGCCGCCGGACAATGGCATAATCGGCCGTTTTAGCGTGTCTTGTTCAACGAGTTTCGGGAGAGTACGCCGTGCCCAAGGTAGGAAACGAGCCGCTGCGCCGCCGGCAGCTGATCAGCGCCACCATGAACGCCATTGACGAGGCGGGGCTCGCCGACGCGACCATTTTGCGCATCGCCCGCCGGGCGGGCGTCTCGGCAGGCATCATCAGCCACTATTTCGGCGGCAAGGACGGCCTTCTGGAAGCCACCATGCGCCAGATCCTCACCGACCTTGGCAACGCCGTCGGCGAGCGCCGCCGCGCGCTTGACGATGATTCGCCCCGGGCCTGCCTCGGCGCGGTGATCGAGGGCAACTTCGATGACTCCCAGGTCACCGGGCCCGCCGCCAAGACCTGGCTGGCGTTCTGGACGAGCAGCATGCATAAGCCCGACCTGGCGCGGCTGCAAAACGTCAACGATCGCCGGCTGTACGCCAATCTGTGCTTCCATTTTTCCCGGGTGATGCCCCGCGCCGAAGCGCAGGACGCCGCCCGGGGCCTGGCGGCAATGATCGACGGCCTCTGGCTGCGCGGCGCGCTCACTCCCGAAGGGCTCGGCGCCGAAGGCGCCCGACGCCTCGCCTTCGCTTGCCTTGACCAGCTTTTGGCCCAACACGGCGGCGCGCCGGCATCGCCGTCCGCCGCCATAGGAGAGACCCATGATGAATGACATCCAGCCGCTCTATATCGACGGCCGCACCGTCGCCGCTACCTCGGGCGACACCTTCGACGTGACCAATCCCTTTGATGCCACCCGGCTGGCAAGCGTCGGCCAGGCAAGCGAGGAAGACGTCGATACCGCAGTCGCCAGCGCCGTCCGGGGCCAGAAAACCTGGGCCGCCATGACCGGCATGGAGCGCGGCCGGGTGCTCAACCGCGCCGCTGCCATGCTGCGCGAGCAAAACGACGCCCTGGCCGAGCTTGAAACCCGCAACACCGGCAAGCCGCTGAGCGAAACCATCGAAGTGGACGTTCAGACCGGCGCCGACGCCCTGGAGTACTACGCCGGCCTGGCCCCTGCCCTGGAAGGCAGCCAGATTCCGCTGCGCGAAAGCTCCTTTGTCTATACCCGCCGGGAGCCGCTGGGCGTGATCGGCGCCATCGGCGCGTGGAACTATCCGCTGCAGATCGCCTGCTGGAAGGCCGCCCCGGCGCTGGCCGCGGGTAACGCCGTGGTGTTCAAGCCAAGCGAAGTGACCCCGCTCACCGCAATGCAGCTGGCCGAGACGCTCACCGCCGCCGGCCTGCCCGACGGCGTGTTCAACGTGGTGCAGGGCGACGGCCGCGTGGGCAAAATGCTCACCGGCCATCCGGACATCGCCAAGATCACCTTCACCGGCGAAGCCGGCACCGGCCGTCAGGTCATGGCCGACGCCGGCGGCTCCACGCTGAAGGACGTCACCATGGAGCTTGGCGGCAAGTCGCCGCTGCTGGTGTTTGCCGATGCCGACCTGGACCGCGCCGCCGACGCCGCGATGATGGCCAACTTCTACTCCAGCGGCCAGGTGTGCACCAACGGCACCCGGGTCTTCGTCGAGCGCGGGATCAAGGACGCCTTCGAGGAAAAGCTGCTGGAGCGCGTGGCGCGCATCCGCGCCGGCGACCCGCTGGACCCCGAGGTCAACTTCGGCCCGCTGGTGAGCTTTGAGCATCAGGAAAAAGTGCTTTCCTATCTCGCCCTGGGCCGCGCAGAAGGCGCGCGGGTGCTGACCGGCGACGACGCGGCCTTTACTCAGGGCACGTTCGCCAGCGGCGCCTGGGCGGCGCCCACTATCTTTACCGACTGCCGCGACGACATGCGCATCGTGCGCGAGGAGATCTTCGGCCCGGTGATGTCGCTGCTCGCCTTTGACGACGAGGCCGAAGCCGTTCGTCGGGCCAACGACACCGACTACGGGCTGGCCGCCGGCGTGTTCAGCGAGAGCCTCAACCGCGCCCACCGCGTCATCCACCAGCTCGAAGCCGGCATCTGCTGGATCAACACCTGGGGCGACTCCCCCGCCGAAATGCCCGTGGGCGGCTACAAGCGGTCCGGCATCGGCCGGGAGAACGGTCTCGAAACCCTCGGCCACTACACCCAGACCAAGTCGGTCCAGGTCGAAATGGGCCCCTTCGAGTCGGCGTTTTAATACGCTTCAAGGAGAATGCCATGTCCCGGACACGCGAATTCGACTACGTCATCATCGGCGCCGGCTCGGCGGGCAACGCGCTCGCCGCGCGCTTGACCGAAGACAGCGACACCACCGTGCTGCTGCTTGAGGCCGGCGGCCCCGACTACCGCCTGGACTTCCGCACCCAGATGCCCGCCGCGCTTGCCTACCCGCTCCAGGGCACGCGCAACAACTGGGCCTTTCATACCGAGCCCGAGCCGCACATGGGCGGCCGGCGCATGGAGTGCGGGCGCGGCAAGGGCCTCGGTGGCTCTTCACTGATCAACGGCATGTGCTACATCCGCGGCAACGCCCTGGACTATGACAGCTGGGCGCAGCGCCCGGGGCTCGAGGACTGGGATTACCTCAGCTGCCTGCCCTACTTCAGAAAGTCCGAGCGCCGGGACATCGGCGCCAACGACTACCACGGCGGCGACGGGCCCATCGATGTGGCCACGCCCAAACCGGGCAACAACCCGCTGTACCGCACCTTTATCGACGCCGGGGTGCAGGCCGGCTACGCCGAAACCGACGACGTCAACGGCTATCGCCAGGAAGGCTTTGGCCCCATGGACCGCTTCGTCACGCCCAACGGCCGGCGCGCTTCCACCGCCCGGGGGTATCTCGACACCGCCAAAAAGCGCGATAACCTGACCGTGGAAACCCACGCGCTGACCGACGTCATCGAATTCGACGGCAAGCGCGCCCTGGGCGTGCGCTACGCGCGCAAGGGCAAGCCGCAGCGGGTTCACGCCCGGCGCGAGGTGCTGCTGTGCGCCGGAGCGATTGCCTCGCCGCAGATTCTCCAGCGCTCGGGCGTCGGCGACCCGGCCCTGCTCGAGCGCTTCGGCATTACGCCGGTTAAGGCGCTGCCCGGCGTAGGCGAAAACCTCCAGGACCATCTGGAAATGTACCTGCAGTACGAGTGCAAGGAGCCGATTTCGCTCTACCCCGCGCTCAAGTGGTACAACCAGCCCAAGATCGGCGCTCAGTGGCTGTTTGGCGGCACCGGCATCGGCGCGAGCAACCAGTTCGAGGCCTGCGCCTTCATCCGCTCGAGCGAGGACGAAGCCTGGCCCAACCTGCAGTATCACTTTCTGCCCATCGCCATCAGCTACAACGGCAAAAGCGCGGTGCAGGCCCACGGCTTTCAGGCCCACGTCGGCTCCATGCGCTCGGAAAGCCGCGGCCGGGTACAGATCACGTCGAAAGACCCCAGCGCCGCGCCCAGCATCCTGTTCAACTACATGGCCACGGAAAAGGACTGGCAGGAGTTCCGCGACGGCATCCGCCTGACCCGGGAGATCATCGGCCAGGCGGCGTTCGACGCCTACCGGGGGCGCGAAATAGCCCCCGGAGCGGACGCCCAGAGCGACGCCGAGCTGGATACCTTCATCCGGGAAAACGCCGAAACCGCCTACCACCCCTGCGGCACCTGCCGCATGGGCGAGGATGAAGGGGCGGTGACCGACGGCCAGGGCCGGGTTCACGGCGTTGACGGCCTACGCGTGGTAGACGCTTCGCTGTTTCCGGTGATCCCCACCGGCAACCTCAACGCGCCGACGATCATGCTTGCCGAAAAGATCGCCGACCGGATCCGCGGCCGCGAGCCGCTGCCCCGCCGCGAGGTGCCCTACTACGTGGCGGATGGGGCTTCTGCCGAGGAGGCGGCAAAGGCCAACCTGGCGACCCCCACCTGAGGCGATGCCGGCTCGGCGGCCAACGCCGGCCGGCGAGGATACCGCCTACCATGAACAAGCGCTGCGGCCGAGCCGCAGCGCTTTTTTTGTGCGCCGACGGTTTCGGCGATACATTGAACGGACCCGGGATAGATAGCCGGATAAGCATGGCATGATGCTTGCGCCCGCGGGGCGGAGTCTGCCACTATCCAAACAGGCATCCAAACGACTGTTTGAAACCTGTCATAAAAACTGACATAAAAACCCGTCGTTACGCTCGATAGACACCCACAAGGACCGGCGTCTCGCTCGGACGCCATCGGGAGAAAACCTATGCTCACCCTGCTGTTGATCGTGCTGGCCGTGGTTGGCCTGCTGGTGGCGATGCGGCGCGAGGCCGGTGCCGGCGCCGCCCTGCTGGCCACCGGCATCCCCGGCCTGCTGGGCCTTGGCCTGGGCGCGCCGGTGATCGGCGTGCTGCTTTTGATCGTCGCGGCGGCCATTGCCGTTGCCGGCCTGCCGGCGCTGCGCCGGCTATGGCTGACGCCCCGGCTGTTTGTCCTGTTCCAAAAAGTCGCGCCCCGGGTATCCGACACCGAACGCACCGCCCTTGAGTCCGGCACGCTGTCCTGGGACGGCGAGCTGTTCTCCGGCCGCCCCCGGTGGGAGTCGCTGCTCGGCTATACCGACGACGGTCTGACCGACGCCGAGCAGGCGTTTCTCGACGTGCAATGCGCCAGGGCTGCCGGCATGTGCAACGCCTGGGACATCACCCGGGAGCGTGCCGACCTGCCCCGGGCGCTTTGGGATTACCTGAAAAAGGAAGGCTTTTTCGGGATGATCATTCCCGAGGCCTACGGCGGGCTGGGGTTTTCCGCCAAGGCCCAGTCCATGGTGCTGCAAAAGCTCGCCGTCAACGAAACGCTGATGGTCACCGTAGGCGTGCCCAACTCCCTGGGCCCCGGCGAGCTGTTGCTCAAGTACGGCACCGAAGAACAGAAGGACCACTACCTGCCGCGCCTCGCCGACGGCCGAGAAATTCCCTGCTTTGGCCTCACCGGCCCCCGCGCCGGCTCGGACGCCACCTCGCTTCCGGATACCGGCATCGTTTGCAAAGAGACCGTTGACGGCGAGGAAGTGCTGGGCGTGCGCCTGAACTTCGAGAAGCGCTGGATCACGCTGGCCCCCATCGCCACCGTCGTCGGCCTGGCCTTCCGCCTGTTCGACCCGGACGGCCTGCTCGGCGACGAAGCCGACCGCGGCATTACTCTGGCGCTGATCCCCCGGGACACGGCGGGCATGGAAATCGGCCGGCGCCACGTGCCCATCGGCAGCCCCTTCTTGAACGGCCCGATCAAGGGCCAGGACGTGTTCGTGCCGCTTTCCACCATCATCGGCGGCGAGGCGATGATCGGCGAAGGCTGGCGTATGCTGGTGGAGTGCCTGGCCATCGGCCGCTGCGTCACCCTGCCCTCCGGCGCCACCGGCACCGCGCGCTACGCGCTTGGCTGGAGCGGCGGCTTCACCCGCATCCGCCGCCAGTTCAACGTGCCGGTAGCGGAGATGGAGGGCGTCCAGGAGCCGCTGGCGCGCATGGCCTCCCACGCCTACATTGCCAAGGCCGCGGTGTACCAGACGGCCAACCTCATCGACCACGGCGAAAAGCCCGCGGTGCCCTCGGCGATCCTGAAAAGCCAGCTCACCGAGTACCAGCGCGCGCTGCTGGGCGACGCCATGGACGTCCACGGCGGCAAGGCGGTCACCCTCGGGCCGCGCAACTACCTGGGGATAGGCTACAGCGCCAACCCGGTGGCCATCACCGTGGAAGGCGCCAACATCATGACCCGCAACCTGATGATTTTCGGGCAAGGGGTCATCCGCTGCCACCCTTACGTGCTGGACGAGCTGGCGGCCAAGGACGCCGGCGACGCCCGCGCCTTTGACAAGGCGTTTTTCAGCCACGCCGGGCTTGTCTTCGGCAACGCCGCCCGGGCCTTCACCCTGGGGCTCGGGCTTGGCAAGCCGACCGTGCCCTTTACCGGCCCGGCCGTTGAGTACGCCCAGGAAATTTCGCGGCTCTCCGCCGGTTTCGGCCTGTGCGCCGACGCCGCCATGGCGAGCCTGGGCTCGGCGCTGAAAAAGCGCGAAATGGTGTCCGCACGGCTGGGCGACGTACTCTCCAACCTCTACCTGGCCTCGATGGTGCTCAAGCACTGGGAAGCCGGGAACAAGGTGGAAGGCGAAGAAGCGCTGTTGCACTACAGCTGCCGCTTTTTGCTCCAGCGCGCCGAGCAGGCGTTTATGGAGCTTTTCGACAACCTGCCCAACCGGGCGCTGGGCAAGACCCTGAAGCTTGTGGCGATGCCCGCCGGCCGGCGCTTTAGCAAACCCCACGACGATCTCGCCCGGGATATCGCCAAACGCGTGTCGACCCACTCGGCGCTGCGCACGCACCTGCTGGAAAATACCTGGGACAAAGACGACGGCGATCAGCCCAACCCGCTGGCGGCCTACAACGCTCTGCTGGTCGATTACGACCGCGCCGAGGCGCTGTATCGCACGCTCAACAAGGCCTACGCCAAGGGCGAGCTGCCCGGCACCGCGCTGCACCCCGAGCAGCGGGTAGAAGCCGGGCTGGAAAAAGGCCTGATCAGCGATGAGGATGCGCAGTTCATGCGCGGCTTCGAAGCCGAAGTGCTTGAACTTCTCACCGTGGACGACTTCGCCTTTGACGAGCTGGCAAGCAACAAGGACGAAGTGATTTACCACGCCGGCCAAGCGCCCTCTGCCTGACCCGTCCATGCCGGCCCCCGGCCGGCACCTGCTCTCAGCCCCGGCCCTGGCGCCGGGGCTTTTTTGTGCGCCTTCAGTAGGAGCGCACCCGCCCCACGGCGTCGAGCCAACCCTGGTAGAGCGCCTCGCGCTGATCTTCGGCCATGGTGGGGGTAAAGCTCGTCTCGCAGCGCCAAAGCTCGGCCAGCTCGTCGAGGCTTTGGTACCAGCCAAGCCTGAGCCCGGCGAGAAACATAGCACCCAGCGCGGTGGTTTCCAGCACCTCGGGACGGTCCACCTGAACCCCCAGCATGTCGGCCAAAAACTGCATGACCCAGCTATTGCTGACCATGCCGCCGTCCACCCGCAGCCGGCCCGGCGGGGCCTGCATGTCGTCGTGCATGCAGCGCTGCAGGTCCCGGGTCTGATAGCACACCGCCTGCAGCCCGGCGGCCACGATCTCGGCAATGCCGGTATCCCGAGTCAGGCCGAAAATCGCTCCGCGCGCCTTGGGATCCCAGTACGGCGCGCCCAGCCCGGTAAACGCCGGCACCAGGTACACGCTGTGGCCGCTGCGGGTGCGCCGCGCCAGCGCCTCGGTATCGGCGGCGTCGGCAAATAGCTTGAGCCCGTCGCGCAGCCACTGCATGGTGGCGCCGGCGACGAAAATGCTGCCTTCCATGGCATAGGTCGGCACGCCGTTCAGGCGGTAGGCCACCGTGGTTAACAGGCGATTGCGCGAGCGCGCCGGCTCTTCGCCGGTGTTGACCACCATGAAGCAGCCGGTGCCGTAGGTGCTCTTGGCCATGCCCGGGCTGAAGCAGGCCTGGCCCACCAGCGCGGCCTGCTGGTCCCCGGCTACGCCGGCAATGGGCAGCTCGCGGCCGAGCCAGCGCGCCTCCAGGGTGCCGAAGTCGTCGCTTGAGTCCCGCACCTCGGGCAGCAGGCCGGCGGGGATGCCAAACAGCTCAAGCAGCGCGTCGTCCCACTGCTGGGTGTGAATATTGAACAGCGCGGTGCGCGAGGCATTGGTGGCGTCGGTCAGGTGGCGTCGCCCGCCGGTCAGCCGCCAGATGAGGAAGGTATCCACGGTGCCGAAAGCCAGCTCACCGCGCTCGGCCCGCTCCCGGGCGCCGTCGACGTTGTCCAGCAGCCAGGCAAGCTTGGTGGCGGAGAAGTAGGGGTCGATCAAAAGCCCGGTGCGCGCCTGGACGGTCTCGTTGTGGCCGGCGTCGCGCAGGCGCTGGCAGTGCTCGGCGGTGCGCCGGTCCTGCCACACGATAGCGTTGTACAGCGGCTCGCCGGTGGCTCGATCCCACACCAGGGTCGTCTCGCGCTGGTTGGTAATGCCAAGTCCGGGCACCTGCTCAAGGGGCGCGTCGCTTTCGGGCAGCGTGCCCAGCACCTCGCGGCAGGTGGCAAGCACCCCCTCCCAGATTTCCTCGGGATCGTGTTCGATCCAGCCGTCTCGGGGATAGTGCTGGGTAAACGCCTGCTGGGAAATACCCGCCATCTGGCCGTCGCGGTCGAACAGCATGGCGCGGGTGCTGGTCGTGCCCTGGTCAACGGCGAGAATATACGACGCCATGGTTCACCCCCTGGTCAATTACCTGAATTCAAGACAATGGTGCCGAGACCATGATGACAGCCACCCGCTTACAGCGGCCAGCGCCATAAAATCATGGGGATGGCCACCGCCATCACCGTAAGCGAAAGCGGTAAGCCAAGCTTCCAGTAGTCGCCGAAGCGGTAGCCCCCCGGCCCCAGCACCAGCGTATTGGACTGGTGACCGATGGGCGTTAGAAACGCGCACGAGGCGCTGACCGCAACGGCCATCAAAAACGGATCCAGCGAGACGTCCAGGCCGTTGGCCAGACTCGCCCCAATGGGCGCCATCAGCAGCGCCGCCGCGGCGTTGTTGACCACGTTGGAGAGCAGCATCGACACCACGAACAGGCCGCTCAGGGTCACCACCGCCGGCCACTGGCTGCCGGCCTGGAGCATGGCGCCGGCAATCAGCTCGGCGCCGCCGCTGCTGTCCAGCGCCTTGCCCACCGGCAGCATCGCGCCCAGCAGCACGATCACCGGGCCGTCGAGGGCCTGGTAGCCGTCGCGCAGCGGCAGCACTCTTGCCAGCAGCGTGGCCACCGCAGCGCCCGAAAGCGCCACCGCGGCCGGCAACAGATCCAGCAGCATGACGGCAATGGCCAGAGCAAACACGCCCAGCGAGAGCGCCATCTTGCGCGGCTGGCCGAACGTCAGCTCGCGGCTGGCCAGCGGCAGGCAGCCAAGCGTCGCCAGGCTTTCGCGCATTTCCTTTTCGCTGCCCTGAAGCAGCAGCACGTCGCCGGCCTGGAAACGAATATCGCGCAGACGCTGTCTGAGCCGGGTGCCGTCCCGGGCGACGGCCACCAGGTGCAGGCCGAACTGATGGTGCAGCCGCAGCTGGCGCACGCTGCGGTGGGACATCATCGAGTCGTTGCGCACCACCGCCTCCACCAGCTGCAGGCCTTCGATATTGACGCCGCGCGAGGTGCCCTTCTTGGCCGACCCGGCGTCTTCCCCTTCTTCGGCTCCGTCCTCCCCTGCCTCACCGGGCTCGCTGACCACGCTCAGGCCAACCTTGTCTTCCAGCAGCTTGAGCTCGTCGGGCGCCGCTTCCAGCAGCAGGATATCGCCGGTTTGCAGCGTGCCGTAAAACGCATAGCCGGCGCGGCGCCTGTCATCGCGCACCACGGCCAGCACGGGGATCGCCTCGTCGATTTCCTGGCGCAGCTGCTGCAGCGTCAGGCCGTTGGCCCTGGCGTCCTCGCCGACCTTGAGCTCGGCCAGGTAGCTTGCGGTATCGAACATGTCGGCGCTGGAGGCCTGCCCGGCGCGCCGGGGCGTCAGCCGCCAACCCACCAGCACAATGAACGCCAGCCCGGCAAGCGCCACCGCGACCCCGACCGGGGAAAAGCTGAACAGGCTGAAGTTTTCTCCAGTGATATTGCCCCGATAGCTTGCGATGATGATATTGGGCGGCGTGCCGATCAGCGTGGTCAGCCCGCCCAGCAGCGAGCCGAACGCCAGCGGCATCAGCAAAAGCGAGGGTGAGGTATCGTGTTCCCGGGCCAGGCGCAGCGCCACGGGCAGCAGCAGCGCCAGCGCGCCGACGTTGTTCATCACCCCGGAAAGCACCACTACCGTGCCCACCAGCACCGTCAGCTGCACGATCAGCCGGTCGCCGGCTTTCAGCACCTGTTCGGCAATCAGGTCCACAATACCGGCACGTTCAAAGCCGCGGCTGAGCACCAGCACCGCGGCAACGGTGATCACCGCCGGGTGGCCGAACCCGGAAAACGCCTCGTCGGCGGGTACCAGCCCCAACACCACCGAGGCCAGCAGCGCACAGAGGGCGACCAGGTCATAACGCAGGCGTCCCCACATAAAAGCGCCCAGCGTCGCCCCCAGAATGATAAACGCCAGGGTGCTTGGCGCCACGTCGAAGGGTATTGCCTCTATCATCCGGACTCCTGTCAGCGGCGGGAAAGCGTCATGAAATCAGCCGGTCGTGCCCCCGGGCAATAAAAAACGGGCATCTGTCAGCAACAGATACCCGTTCGGCTCGATCGCCAACTACCCTATCGTTAACTACTCCAGGGCCGATAGCTCACGACCGGCAGCAAGGCTTCAGGCGCTCTTATCCTGCTTGTCGTCGGACGCGTCCTTATCCTGCTTGTCGCTCTTGTCCTGCTTGTCGTCCTTGCCGCTCTTGTCCTGCTTGTCGCCGGCACTGTCCTTCTTATCCTGTTTCTTAGCGTCCTTGCTCTGCTCGTCGCCCTTATCCTGCTTATCGCTCTTGTTCTGCTTCTCGTCGCCTTTGTCCTTGCCGGCGTTATCACCCTTTTCGCCGCCGGCCGCTTCAAAGCTCACGTTTTTGGACTGATCGGCCTGCTTCTTCGAGTCCTGGTCTTTCTTATCGGCGTCTTTCTTATCGCCGTCTTTCTTGTCGGCCTTGTCAGCGCTCTGCTGATCGCCCGACTCGTCGTTGCTGTCGGTTAGCCGCTGTTCCAGCGCGCCCAGGTCGCCGCGCCACTGATCCAGCTGCTTTTGCAGGCTCTCAAGCTGACCCTGGCGCTGGCTGATACCGCTATTGACGCTGTTCAGCTTGTCGCTGCCGCTGGCAAGCGATGAGGTCAGCTCTTTCAGCCGGCTGCGGGTATCCTCGAGCTCCTCGGTACGCTTATCACGCTTCTCTTCCAGGGTATCCACTTCTTTTTGCAGGGTCTGAACATCTTCACGCATGTCGTCGCGCTGCTGAGACAGCTCGTCGCGTTCCCGGGTGACGCTGGCGACTTTCTGGCGCACGTCGTCCAGCTCGCTTTCGGCGCTGTCGATGTCTTCATTCAGGCTCTGCAAGCGTTTCTCGGCCTGCTGGCGCTGCTCGACGGCCTGCTGGCGTTCATCCTCGGCTTTCTGGCGGGCCTTTTCGGCTTTCTGGCGGGCCTCTTCGGCCTCCTGACGCGCCTCTTCGGCTTCGTCGCGCGCCGCTACCGCCTCTTGCTGCGCGGATTTGATCTGCTCTTCCTGCTCGCGAAGCTCGGAAAGCTCCTGCTCGCTGTCACGGACCTTCCCGTTGAGGGAGTCGAGCTTTTGCTGCTGCTCGTCGCGCTCGCTTTGCTGCTCCTTCAGGGTGGCTTCGGCGCTTTCGATCTCGCTACGGGTGTCGGCAAGCGAGGCTTCGGCTTCCTGCTGCTGCTGCTTCAGCGAGTCAATGCGCTCTTCCAGCTCGGCCATGTTGCGCTCGGCTTTTTGTTGCTCGGAGAGCTTGTCGTTGAGCTGGCTGTTTTCCTGCTGGGTATCAGCCAGCTTTTCTTCCAGGCTTTCGATGCGGTCTCCCCGAGAGCCGGCGCTGGACTGGGCAATGATCGCCCAGACCACGGCGATGGCGGCAATGCCGGCAATGGCCTTGACACGATTGTCCTTCATCAGCGCGCCCGCCGACGGCTTGGGCGAGGGCGTGCTGCCGTGCCTGGGCGGCGTGCCCCCGCCGCCGTTACCGCCGCCCTTGCTGCCCTGGGCGCTTTCCGGCTTGCTGTCTTCCGGACGCTTGTCTTTTGAGCTTTCATCTTTCGGACGGTTGTCTTCCGGACGGTTGTCGTCTGCCATGGTGGAGTCCCCCTTCGCGTTGACGCGGTCAAGAAAGCGTGCTGAATGTCGAGTTATCGTTGCTGATTGGCACTATGACGGAATAAACGGCCAGTGCTGAAAGTATCCTACCTTAACAGCATACACGCCGAGGCGCGTCTGGCTACCCAAAGGAGCGCAGCGGTGGCGCAGGGCGCAACGACGCCGAGGGCTTCCCCGGGAGAAAACCGCCGGCGCGCCCGCTTTTAGCATCGAACCAGTCAAGCGTGTGATTCACCCCCACCACCTCGCCGATAATCAACAGCGTCGGCGTTTTGACGGTGCCGGCCAAGTACTCCTCGGGCAGCGCCGCAAGGCGGCCGATATGCACCGCCTGGTCCCGGGTGGTGCCCTGGGACACCAGCGCCAGCGGCGTCGTCGCCGCCAGCCCGTGCGCCCTCAGCGCCGCGCAGATAGTCTCCAGATTGCCAAGGCCCATATAAAACACCAGGGTTTGCCCCGGGCGGGCAAGGGAGGTCCAGTCGAGCTCGCAGCGGCCGCTTTTCACATGCCCGGTGACCAGCCGCACCGACTGGGCGTAGTCGCGGTGGGTCAGCGGAATGCCGGCGTAGCTGGCGCAGCCCGAGGCGGCGGTGATGCCGGGAATCACTTCGACCGGGATGCGCCGGGCCATCAGCGTCTCCAGCTCCTCGCCGCCGCGGCCGAAGATAAAGGGGTCGCCGCCTTTCAGGCGCACCACCGCGTGCCCTTCCAGCGCCCAGTCGACAAGCGCCCGGCTGATGCCCTCCTGGGGCACACTGTGGTGGGAGCACGCCTTGCCTACGTATCGCTTGCGGGCCCCGGCGGGAATAAGAGCCAGCACCTCCTCGCTCACCAGGCGGTCGTGGAGGACGATATCGGCATTCAGCAGACGCTGGTACGCCTTCAGCGTCAAAAGCTCCGGGTCGCCCGGGCCGGCGCCGACCAGGCTGACGCTGCCTCGCGGCTGTCGGGAAATACGGTCTAGCAAAGCCACACGGCACCTCGGTCAGTCATGGCAGGCCGTTGACGCCCGGGCTGAAGGGGCGGGCGTCAACGGCGGACAAAAAGACGATCAGCGGGCAACATAGCGAACTTTCAGGATCACAAAAAGAAATAAATAATTAACTATTAATTCATTAATGGAATATAAAGCGCCGCAATCGACACCGCCCCAGTGGCAGAGCCGGCAGCGGAATGGCATGATGAAGGGTTCACGAGGTTCGCGCTTTGGCGTAAGCGCGGCGCCTGCGGGTTTCGTCTACGCCAAAGCTACTTCACTGACTTATTCCCTTACTTAGCCGCCAGACAATGAGGAACCCCGATCCATGTTCGAACGTATTGAGCGAGTCCCCGGCGATGCCATTCTCGGGCTGATCCAAGCTTTCAAGGAAGACACCAACCCGCAGAAAGTCGACCTGGGCGTCGGCGTCTACCGCGACGCCGGAGGCAACACGCCGGTCATGCGGGCAGTGAAGGAAGCCGAAGCTCGCCTGCTCAAAAATGAGTCGACCAAGACCTACATCGGCTCCCACGGCTCGGCGGCCTACGGCGACGCCGTGCTGCCGCTGGTGCTGGGCGCCGATTCCCCGGTGCTGGAAGCCGGCCGCGCCAGCGCCACCCAGTCCCCCGGCGGTACCGGCGCGCTGCGCCTGGCGGCGGACTTCATCGCCGGCGAGCTTCCGGGCAGAGGCATCTGGGTCAGCGACCCGACCTGGCCCAACCACCACGGCATTTTCACCGCCGCGGGCATTGCCTTGCACAAGTACCCTTACGTGGACGCCGATAACCGTCTGGATTTCGACGGCATGCTGGCCGCCTTCAACAAGATTCCCGAAGGCGACGTCGTGGTGCTCCACGCCTGCTGCCACAACCCCACCGGCTTTGACCTCTCTGCCGAGCAGTGGCAGGACGTGCTCGAGGTGGTGCGCGAGCGCAACCTGCTGCCGCTGATCGACTTCGCCTACCAGGGCTTCGGCCAGGGGCTCGACGAAGACGCCTACGGCGTGCGCCTGTTGGCCGAGCAGCTCGACGAAGTGCTCATCACCAGCTCCTGTTCGAAAAACTTCGGCATCTATAACGAGCGCACCGGCTGCCTGATCGCCGTGGCCAAGGACGCCGAGCAGATGGAAAACGTGCGCTCGCAGTTTGCCGTGGTCGCCCGGGAGAACTACTCCAACCCGCCGGCCCACGGCAGCGCGATCGTCGGCGAGATCCTCCACGACCCCGAACTGGCCGCCGCCTGGCGCGACGAGCTGACCGAGATGCGCGATCGCGTCAACGGCCTGCGCCAGGACTTCGTCAAGGCGCTCGAGCCCTACGGCCTGGCCGAAAAATACGCCTGCGTGGGCGAGCAGCGCGGCATGTTCTCCTATACCGGCCTGACGCCGGATCAGGTCGACCGCCTGCGCGACGAGTTCGGCATCTACATGGTGCGCTCGGGGCGGGCCAACGTGGCCGGCTTCTCCCAGGAGAACCTACCTTATATCACCCGGGCCATTGCCGTGGTCAACGACGTCAAGGTCGACGACTGAGCGCACCGCGCTTATCTGACGCTACCCCCGCAAGACGCCCGATCGTGCCCCGCACGGCCGGGCGTCTTGCTGCAAAATCCGCCGGCAGCGTGTACAATCCGCGGCTTCGCCGCCAGAGCCCTGGGGCGCCCGCGCGGCGTCCCGCGTTCACGCTGCGCTTGACCAATCAGTCAATATCCGCCGCGTAACGCTCAACCCAAGCGCTATCAAGAGGCTTATCATGGCGGCTGCCGGCTCCCACCTTCACTATCCCTGGTATAAAAAAGAAGATACCGACGCGTTTTTTGCGCTGTTTCAGAACAACATCGCCAACTTCGTGGTCATTGCCATTTCCATGCTGGGCATGGGCTTTCCTGCCTCCATCGTCTATGGCCAGGTGCTGCCCGGCGCCGCCGTGGCGGTCATGGTGGGCAACTTCTACTACGCCTTTACCGCCGCTCGCCTTGCCCGGCGGGAAAACCGCACCGACGTCACCGCGCTGTCCTACGGCATTTCCACCCCGGTGATGTTCGTGTTTCTGTTCGGCGTGCTGCTGCCGGCCAAGCAGCTCACCGGCGACGCCGATCTCGCCTGGAAAGTCGCCGTGGCGGCGTGCTTTATCAGCGGCGCCATCGAGGCGGCCATCAGCCTGGTAGGCCGCTGGGTGCAGTATCACCTGCCCCGGGCGGCCATGCTCGGCGCGGTAGCCGGGGTGGCGCTGACCTTCATCGCCGGCGAAATGCTGTTCAAGACGCTGGAAGTTCCGGTGGTGGGGCTGGTGGTGCTGGCGCTGATCCTCGTCGGGCTGGTGGCCCGGGTAAGCATGCCCTTGCGCATTCCTACCTCGCTGTTTGCGATCATCCTCGGCACACTTCTGGCCTATCTGATCGGCGCTACCGACGACGGCAAGTTCAGCGACGCCTTTACCTACATCGGGTTTTATCCGCTGCTGCCAAGCCTTGCCTGGCTTGACGGCCTGGGACTGCTCGCTACCGGCATGCTGAGTATCCTCACCGTGGTGCTGCCGATCACCCTTTATAACGCCATCGAAACCATGAACAACGTCGAGGCCATGGAAGCGGCCGGCGACAAGTACGACGTGCGCGAGTGCCAGGCCGTGGACGGCGCGGGCACCATGATCGGCGCACTGTTTGGCGGGGTGTTCCCGACCACGGTGTACATCGCCACCGTCGGCGCCAAGTGGATGGGCGCCGGGCGCGGCTACAGCCTGCTCAACGGCGCGGTCTACGCCCTGGCCACCATGTTTGGCCTGATTGCCGCGCTGGCCGCGGTGATTCCGGTCTCGGTGGTCGCGCCGATCCTTGTGTTTGTTGGGGTCTCGATGATCGCCACCGCGTTTCAGACCAACGATACCCGCTACTACCCGGCCGTGGCCCTTGCCATGCTGCCCTACTTTGCCAACTACCTGGTGACGCGCTTCAACCGCGACGCCGGCGACGTGGTCAGCGGCATTTCCGGCGCCATCGAGGCCATGGGCCAAGGGTCGATGTTCATGGCGATTTTTCTCGGCGCCATGGCGGTCTCGGTGATCGATCACCAGTTCCGCCGGGCGGCGGCCTTTGCCGTGCTGGCCGCGGGCTTCTCCTTTGTGGGGCTGATGCACGCCCCGGCGCTGGCGTTCAGCGCCGCGCCGGACTTCGTCGTGGGCTATCTGGCCATGGCCGCGCTGTTTGTCTACTTCGCGCTTCAGCAGCGCCGCTAGGCCTCTCCCGCCTGCGCCTCCCCGGAAGACGCGCGCAGGCGGGCCCCGACCATACGCCGAAGCAGCCGCCAGGCCGTGAATCCGGCCAGGACGTTACCCAGCGCCGCCCCTAGCGCCAGCCCGGCCCAGCCGCCAAGCTGCATTCCCACCCACAGGCAGGGCAGATAGCAAATAAAGAGCCGCACCCCGGACATCAGCATCGACCACAGCGGGAAGCCCAGCGCATTCCCCGCCGAAACGACCAGCATGCACACGCCGAGAGCGGCGTAGCTTGGCAGCAGAAAGCGGATCAACAGCGCAAGCTCCTGCTGCACGTCGGGCTGGCCGGCAAGCGCCAGCGCGACCCAGTGAGCGGCCAGTGCCATGCAAAGCCCCAGCGCCAGCTGCCAGGCGACCGCCACCTTCAGGGCCAGGCGCATCAGCCGCTTTATCTGCTCCCAGTCGCCGGCGCCGTAGCAGCGCCCGAGCCACGGCGGCAGCGACATGGTCAGGGCAAGAATGGCCATGAGCGAAAGCGTCTCCAGGCGGCTGGCAAGCCCCCAGGCGGCAACAAAGGAGTCGCCAAGCGAGGCAACCACGGCCACCGCCAGCATGGCGGAAAGCGGCGGCATCAGCTGGCTGACCATGGCCGGGCCGGCGATGCCAACAAAGGGCCTGAGCGATCGCCGGGCCTCGCCGCCCAGGCCCACCCGCGTCAGCCAGCGCTTGTGGGCCAGCCGGCGGGCGGTGACGCCGCCCCCGACGCCAAAGGCGATGACGCTGGCCAAGGCAGCCCCCGGCAGCCCCAGCCCGCCCCAGGGGCCAGCGCCGAAAATCAGCAGCGGGTCCAGCGCTAGGTTAACCAGGCTGGTAAGGAGCATCATGTTGCCGGGCAGCCGAGTATTGCCGTGGGCGCGGAACACGCTGTAGGAAAAGTACGCCAGTGCCCCGAGCCAGCCCGCCAGCAGCTGCATCGGCCAGTAGCGGGCGATGTAGGCAAGCGCGGTGTCGTTCGCGCCCAGAGCGATGAAAACGGGCCGCTGGCCAAGCCACAGCGCCACAGCCATCACGCCGATAATGGCGCTGCCGATCATCAGCACCAGGGTGCTCAGGCGCCTGGCCCGCTCGCGCTCGCCGGCGCCCAACGCCCGGGAAATCAGCGCGGCAATGGCAATGCCGATGCCCACCTGCACGCCGATGATCAAAAACGACAGCGGAAAAGTAAACGACTGCGCCGCCAGCGGCGCGGTGCCCAGCCGGGCGATAAAGGCGCTGTCCACCAGCTGAAAGCCCAGCAGCGACAGGGCTCCGATGGCCATGGGCCAGGTTTGCTGCCACAGCTGTTTGCCCAGCGTTGCCTGCTGCGTTTCTGCCACAATCGTCTCCCGTGCTAAAAATTTGTTCCGTGATAAAACTCTTTCTCGTGATAAAACCCTGGCTCCAACGTAAAACGCCACCGCCTCGGGCAAGGCGGTGGCGTTTCAGGCGTCCGGGGTGTTACTGGCGAACGCCCTCAAAGGTCACGTACAGCTCGAGCTCGCGCATGGGTTCGGGAAACTCGCTCATGTCGATGCCGAACTCGGACGGCACCAGGATGGTGGAGCCTTCGAAGCCCGCGCGGTAGCCGCCCCAGGGGTCTTCGCCCTCGCCCACCAGCGTGACCGGCATCTCGATGGTTTGGGTTTCGCCGTGCAGCGTCAGCTCGCCGGTGATCACGCCGGCGTCGTCGCCGTCGGGCTCAAAGCCGGTGGACTCGAAGGTTGCCGTAGGATAGGCATCGGCGTCGAGAAAATCGTCGCTCAGAATATGGCGATCGCGCTCGGCGTGGTTGGAGTTGAGGCTTGCTACTTCCACCTCGAACTCGACGGCGGCGTCTTCTAGGCTCTCGGGATCGTAGTCGAACTCGCCGCTGAACGTTTCAAAGTTGCCAAGTAGGTACGAATAGCCCAGATGGCTGATCTTGAACTGGACAAAGGCGTGCTGGCCTTCGGTATCCACCTTGTAGGTATCGGCCTGGGCCTGGCTGAAAGGCAGCAGCGCTGCGGTCACGGCCGTGGCCGTAGCGGTCTTCTTGAGCGTATCGACTGTCAACATCCTGTTTTCTCCTTGCAGGGATACCGTATTATTGGCGCCTGGCGTATTTGGCGCTGAGCATGCGCACAAGCGTCAGGCGCTTGTCCCACCAGTGGTGGCGCAGCGCGGCCAGGGCGTGCCCCGCCGCCAGCGCCAGTAACGTAAGAGCGCTATACCAGTGAATGGTTCCGGCGATGTCTGCCTGATTGGCAAAGCCGTAGACGGTCGCCGGCACCTCGAACCAGCCAAATACGTCGATGCCGCTGCCCTTGGCGGTGGATATCAGGTAGCCGCTGACCAGCACGCCGAGCAACGCCAGATACAAAAGCCAGTGGCCAAGGCGTGCCGCGACGGCCTCGAAACGGCTGCCTTCGGCCCGGGGCGTAGGCTGACAAAGCCGCCAGACCAGCCGGCCGACGGTAGCCAGCAGCAGCAGCATGCCCGCCGAGCGGTGTAGCCACGGCGCCTTGTTATACCAGGCGTCGTAGTAGCCAAGATCGGTCATCCACCAGCCCAGGGCAAAGAGCCCGATAATGGCCAGCGCGCTCAGCCAGTGCAGCGCGATGCTCATCCAGCCCCAGCCGCTTCGCGTATTTTGCCACATCTCTGCCTTCCTCCCGCTGCCGCCTTCAGCCTGGCGCCGCGCCGTGCGCGCTCAGGCGTTATCCCTGGCCAGGGCGTCCAGCCCCCGGGCAAGGTCCGTGCGGATATCGGCCAGGCTTTCGAGCCCCACCGACACGCGCAGAAGCCCCGGGGTAATCCCCGTGGCCTGCATCTGCGTCTCGGAGAGGCGCCCGTGGGTGGTGCTCGCCGGATGCGTAATCGTGGACTTGACGTCGCCCAGGTTACCGGTAATCGAAATCAGCCGGGTGGCGTCGATCACCTGCCAGGCGCCCTCCTGGCCGCCCCTGACCTCAAACCCCAGCACCGCGCCGAAGCCCGACTGCTGGCGCGCCGCCAGGGCGTGCTGAGGGTGGTTTTCAAGGCCGCTGTAGTGAACCTTCGTCACCGCCGGATGCTCATCCAGCCACTCGGCCAGGCGGGCGGCGTTATCGCAGTGGGCGCGCATCCTCAGCCCCAGGGTTTCCAGCCCCTTGGTAAAGATCCAGGCGTTGAACGGGCTCATGCAGGGGCCCGCGGTGCGCACCGCACCGAACACGCCTTCGAGCAGGTCGTGGCCACCGACCACTGCACCGCCCACGGCGCGACCCTGGCCGTCGAGGTACTTGGTCGCCGAATGGATCACCAGGTCCGCGCCCAGCTCGAGCGGACGCTGCAGCGCCGGGGTCAGAAAGCAGTTGTCGATGGCAAGCCAGGCGTCGTGGCGGTGGGCTATCGCGGCAAGCGCGGCGATATCGGCGACTTCAGAGAGCGGGTTGGACGGCGTTTCGGCGAAAAGCAGCCGTGTCGCCGGCGTGATCGCCGCCTCCCAGGCGTCGAGATCGGAAAGCTCGACGTAGCGGGTGACGATGCCGAACCTGGCCAGATACTTGTCCAGCAGGCTTACCGTGGAACCGAACAGCGAGCGCGAGGCGACGATTTCATCGCCGGCGGACAGCAGCGCCAGCGCCGTGCACAGGATGGCCGCCATGCCGGAGCTGGTGGCCACGCAGCGCTCGCCCCCTTCCATGGCCGCCAGGCGCCTTTCGAAGGTGTTGACCGTGGGGTTGGTAAAGCGCGAGTAGATGTTGCCCGGCTCGTCGCCGCTGAACTTGCGCGCCGCCTCGGCGGCGCTTTGGTAGACAAAGCTCGAGGTAGGGAAAATCGGCTCGGCGTGCTCCTGCTCCATGGTGCGGTCGTGGCCGGCGCGGATGGCCAGTGTCTCCCGCGACCAGGGCGCCTCGTATGAATCGTCGCGGCGTGAATCATCGTGCATAGCGGCTTCCCGGTAGTGTCGTGTCAGTCGTCCAGATCGTCGTCCTGGTTGTGCATGCCGACCAGCGCGTGGTCCCCGGCGCTTTCGTCCATGGCGGCGTCGTGGCGGCTGGCTTCCAGGGCGTCCAGGTAGGCCGCGTCAATGTCGCCGGTTACGTAGTTGCCGTCAAATACCGAGCAGTCGAACTCCTCGAGCGCCGGGTTGACCTCGCGGCAGGCGGCTTTCAGGTCGTCCAGGTCCTGGTAGATGATGCGGTCGGCGCCGATCAGCTCACCGACTTCGGCCTCGGTACGGCCGTGGGCGATGAGCTCGCTGGCCGCGGGCATGTCGATGCCGTAAACGTTGGGGTAGCGCACCGGCGGCGCCGCCGAGGCAAAGTAGACGTTGCGCGCGCCGGCGTCCCGGGCCATCTGGATAATCTGCTGGCAGGTGGTGCCGCGCACGATGGAGTCGTCCACCAGCAGCACGTTCTTGTCCTTGAACTCGACGTCGATGGCGTTGAGCTTCTGGCGCACGGATTTTTTCCGCTGGGTCTGACCCGGCATGATGAAGGTGCGCCCGATATAGCGGTTCTTCATGAAACCTTCGCGGTAGGTCACGCCCAGGTGCTGGGCCATTTCCAGCGCCGAGGTGCGCGAGGTGTCGGGAATGGGGATGACCACGTCGATGTCGTGGTCGGGCCATTCGCTGAGCACCCGGTCGCCGAGCTTGCGCCCCATGTGCATGCGCGTGCCGTAGACGTAGGCGCCGTCGAGAATCGAGTCCGGACGCGCCAGGTAGACGTGTTCGAAAATACACGAGCGCAGCCGCGGGCGGTCGGCGCATACCTGGGTATGCACCTGACCCTCCATGTCCACGAACACCGCCTCGCCGGGGGCCAGATCGCGCTCAAGCTCAAAGCCGCCGACGTCAAGCGCCACGGACTCCGAGGCCACCATGACTTCCTGCTTGCCGCCTTCAGTGCGCGTGCCGAACACCACCGGGCGAATGCCGTTAGGGTCGCGAAACGCCACCATGCCCACGCCGTTGATGACGGCTACCGCGGCATAGCCGCCGTTGCAGCGCCGGTGCACCCGGCGCACGGCATCAAAGACGTCTTCGGCTTCAAGGTACAATCCCTGCTTGCCAAGCTCGTGGGCAAAGACGTTGAGCAGCACTTCGGAGTCCGAGCTTGTGTTAATGTGGCGCAGATCGGTGGAAAACAGCTCCTGCTTGAGCCGGTCAGAGTTGGTCAGGTTGCCGTTGTGCGCAAGCGCAATGCCGTAGGGCGAGTTGACGTAGAACGGCTGGGACTCCGCTTCGCTCGACGACCCTGCCGTGGGGTAGCGCACGTGACCGATCCCCAGATTGCCCTTGAGCCTGGCCATGTGGCGAGTATGAAAGACATCGCGCACCAGCCCGTTGCTCTTGCGCAACAAAAAGCGTCCTTCGCTCCAGGTCATCATCCCGGCTGCGTCCTGGCCCCGGTGCTGAAGCACGGTCAGGGCGTCGTAAATGGCCTGGTTGACCGCCTGGGTGGCCATGAGGCCGACGATACCGCACATGCTTTATACCTCGTTTTGTCGCGACTTGCCGAGGAGGCGTAAGCCATTGGAATTCGTGAACGCCCGACGCCTGGCTGCAGGCCGGGCTGGTAGCGTGCCGGCGCGGCTCAGGAAGCCTCGCGCCGGTGAAAGTCCGGCAGCGGAATATCCCTGATTGATTCCGGCGCCGGGGGCAGCGTTGGGTCCCACTGCTCGAGCTGGCCGAGCGCCCAGCCGCGCAGCTGTTCAAAGGTCGGGCGCAGCGCGGCCTCCTGCCAGGCGTCCAGCGCCTCCAGCGGCGTGAGCGTCAAAAGCACCGTGGCTACCAGCAGCACGGCGGTGCCGCGCACCAGGCCGAAGGCCGCCCCGGCCAGGCGGTTGAGAAAGCCCATCCCCACCCACTCGATCGCCGCGTGCAGCAGACGGATGACGATGCCGCCCAGCAGAATCACAATGAGCACCACCAGCACGAACCCCAGCACCAGGCGCGCATCGAAGCTATCAATCCAGCCGGCCAGCCGCTCGGCCACGGGCTCGGCCAGCGCCCGCGCCGCCATGAGCGCCGTCACCCAAACCGCCAGGCCCAGCGCTTCGCGCACCAGCCCGCGAACCAGGCCGGCGAGCACGGAGAGCGCCAGCACGGCGAGAAACAGCACGTCGATCCAGGTCAGCGCCACGGCTCAGTCTCGCACCCGGATCAGCAGCCCCTGCTGGTTGGCGCGCTCCTTGATCAGCGAGCGGGCCTGCTCGCCGTCCTCGGAGCTAGCGTAGGGCCCCACGAGCACGGTGGTCAGATCGTTGTCCCGGGCGCGGGTGTAAACGCTGAAGCCCTCGCCTTCGAGCTCTTTTTTCAGCCGGCTGGCGTTTTCCGCCTTGCCGAAGCTGCCCACCTGGACCGCCCATTCGCCGCCCTCGGCCGCTTTGGGCGCCCCGCCGCCCTGCACCATATCGGCAATGGGATCGCTTTTGTCCGCGGCCGCCGAGTCATCGTCGTCCGACCCGGCCTCATCCGAGGATATCGTCGGCGGCTCGACCACGGCTTCCCCGCCGGTATCCGGCGCCTTGTCGTCCGCTTTCCCGGTAGCGCTGTCGAGCGGAACGGCGTTGGCGACGGCGTCTTCGTCGATCTCATCGGCCGCGTCGATGGAGCCCGGCTTCTGCGGCGCCGGCACCTCGTGGCGGGGCACGTCCGCGGGCTGCTCGACGTCGAAGGACGGCTGTAGCGGCTCGTCGCGGGGCGCCGGCTCGCTCATCAGCCAGGGCACGATGATCGCCGCCAGCGCCAGCAGGATAACAATGCCGCTGATACGCTCGGTCTTGCCGTATTTCATAGGTGTATCCTCTAGCAGATCGGCCCCTGCCGGGCCGCTCGCGCGGCGCTCAGGCGCTGCCGTCAAAGCGTGGCGTGGCCAGCAGCGCGCCTACGGTAAAAAACGAGCCGGCGACGAGCACGATGTCGTCGTCGGCCAGCTGCTCGTCGAGCCACTCGGCGCCGGCCTCGGGCGACGCCGCGCAGTGCCGCACGCGCCCGCCCCCGGCCACGACGTCCGCCGCCAGCGCCTGGGCATCGCGCCCCCGGGGGCCGTCAAGGCTTACGCATACCCAGTCGCTGATCGCCGGCGCCAGCGCCGCAATCACCCCGGCGGCGTCCTTGTCGTCGAGCATGCCCAGCAGGCACCAGCGCCGCCCTGGCGCTGCCCGCGCGGCCAGGCGGCCGGCGACGTAGGCGGCGGCGTGGGGATTATGGCCCACGTCCAGGCACCACTGGCCGTGCCACTGCATGCGCCCGGGCAGGCTAACCTGCGCAAGGGCCCGGCGGAGCGCGGTCGGGTCGAGGTCGATCCCGGCAAGCGCCAGCGCCTGTAGCGCGGTGGCGGCGTTGTCCAGCGGCAGACCGGGGTCGGGCAGGGCCGCAAGCGAAGGCCCCGCCTCGCGGTGAAACGCCCAGCCATCGGGGGTCAGCGGCGTACGCGAAAACGCCTTGCCCAGCGCATAAACCGGCGCTTGCCGCTCGGCGGCGGCCTCTGCGACGCTTTCCGGCAGAGCGTCGCTGCCCAGCACCGCCGGGCGCCCGGCGCGGAAAATGCCGGCTTTCTCCCGGCCGATATGCGCTATGTCATTTCCCAGAAAGCCGGCGTGATCCCGGGCGATCGTGGTAACCACGGCGACGTCGGCGTCGATGATGTTCACCGCGTCCAGCCGGCCGCCCAGGCCCACTTCCAGCACCAGCAGGTCAAGCTCGGCATGCACCAGGCACCACAGGGCGCAGAGCGTGCCGGCTTCAAAATAGGTGAGGCTGACTGCGGGCGCGACGGCGCGGGCCTTCTCCACCTCGACAAAACCCGCCACCAGCTGGGCGTCGCCTGCCGGCTCGCCGTCGATGATGACGCGCTCGTTGTAGCGCACCAGATGCGGCGAAGTGTACATACCCACGCGCCGGCCGTGGCCGTGCGCGAGGCTTGCCAGCATGGCCGCGGTAGAGCCCTTGCCGTTGGTGCCGGCAACGGTGATCACCTGCGGCGGGTGGCCGCCCGTCAAGCGGCCGCGCTGAACAAGCCCCAGGCGCGCGGCCACCGCGCGCACGCGATCCAGGCCCATGTCGATGCCGGTGGGGTGCAGCCGCTCCCACCAGGCAAGCCACTCGGCAAGCGAGGCGGACGGCGATGGTGGCGAAGCGTCAGGCATCCCGGGGCTTGTCGCCGTTGTCGTCGTTATCACCGCTGTCGTCGGGCGTGTCGGCCTCGTCGGGCGCCTTGCCGTCCGCTTCGCGACGCGAAGCGTCAGCGGTTTGATCGCCGTCGGCCGTCTCCTCCGGCTCCGGGCGCGTCTCCGCCTCGTCGGAGTCGGCCGCGCGTTCGCCGGTTGCGGCCGGCGGCTCGTCGGCGAGAACCTCTTCATCACCTACCGGCGGCGCTACCGGCGCGCCTTCGTCGGGCAGCGCCTGGGACGCGGGCTGGTGCGTCAGCTTGCGCAGCATGCCGGAAAGCCGAGTGCGCATGTCGTGGCGATGCACGATCATGTCGATGGCGCCGTGCTCGAGCAAAAACTCGCTGCGCTGGAAGCCTTCGGGCAGGTTTTCGCGCACGGTCTGCTCGATGACCCGGGGGCCGGCAAAGCCGATCAGCGCGTTGGGCTCGGCGACGTTCAAATCACCGAGCATGGCAAGCGAAGCCGAGACGCCGCCGAAGACCGGGTCGGTGAGCACCGAGAAGTACGGCACGCCGGCCTCTTTCAGGCGCTCGAGCGCGGCCGAAGTCTTGGCCATCTGCATCAGCGAAAAAAGCGCTTCCTGCATCCGCGCCCCGCCGGAGGCGGCAAAGCAGATCAGCGGCAGGCCTTCTTCCCGGGCCAGGGTCGCCGCGCGGGCGAACTTTTCGCCGACCACAGCGCCCATGGAGCCGCCCATGAAGGTGAACTCAAACGCCACGGCGACGACCGGCATGCCGTCCAGCCGGCCGCGCATGGCGATCAGCGCATCTTTCTCGCCGGTGGTTTTCTGCGCCGCGGTCAGGCGGTCGCGGTATTTCTTGGAGTCGCGGAACTTCAGCCGGTCGACCGGCTGCACCTCGGTGGCAAGCTCTTCGCGGTCGTCCTTGTCCAGAAACCAGTCCAGCCGCTTGCGCGCGGTCAGGCGCAGGTGGTGGTCGCACTTGGGACACACGCTGTGGAGCTTTTCAAGCTCGGGCAGATAGAGGACGGCGTCGCACTTGGGGCACTTGCGCCAAAGACCGTCGGGCACGCTGGCACGGCGGTCTTTACGCTGGATTCGCCCCATCGAGGGCACAATTTTGTCTAGCCAGCTCATATCACAAAGGCTTCCGTTATACGTTTATGCCCGGCGGGGCCAGGCCTGAAGGTTGGCGTGAAGCACGCACGTAATACAAAAGGTGGCATCAGCGCGGCGCATCGGCAAGGTCCGGCGCGGCCACCGCGTCCATGGCCCGGCGCATGTCGCCGAGCACGGCTTTCAAGGCGTCGGGAATCGCCTCGGGCGTGGTCGCGTTGTCGGCAATCCGGTTAACCAGCGCGCTGCCGGCGATAACGCCGTCTGCGACCCTGGCGACTTCGGCGGCGGTGGCTCCGTCGCGGATGCCAAAGCCCACGCACAGCGGCAGATCGGTCAGCTCGCGAAGCGGCGCCAGGTGCTCGGCGACGTCCTCGGCGTTGAGCGTCGCCGAGCCGGTGACGCCCTTGAGCGAGACGTAGTAGAGGTAGCCTTCGCCGTGGGCACAGATCGTGGCGGCGCGCTCCCGGGAGGTCGTTGGCGCCACCAGGAAAATCGCCGCCACGCCGTTGGCCTTCAGCAGCGGCGCGAGCTCGTCGGCCTCTTCCGGCGGCATATCCACGGTGAGCACGCCGTCCACCCCGGCCTCGGCCGCCCGGCGGGCAAAGGCCTCGTAGCCGATGCGCTCGATGGGGTTGAGATAGCCCATGAGCACCACCGGCGTGGCGGTGTCGGTGCGGCGAAACTCGGCGACCATGTCCAGCAGGTCGACCAGCCGGGTGCCGGCCGCCAGCGCCCGCTCGCAGGCTTTCTGGATCACAGGGCCGTCGGCCATGGGGTCGGAAAACGGCACGCCCAGCTCCACGACGTCGGCGCCGGCTTCCACCAGCGCGTGCATGAAACCCACGGTATAGCGCGGCGCGGGGTCACCGGCGGTAATGAACGGGATCAGCGCGCGGCGCCCCTGCTGCTTGAGTTCGCTGAATCGTTGATCGATACGGTTCATGGCTATCCCTTGAAAAACGGGCTCTGGAAAAGCGGGCTTTTAAAATTCGATGCCGTCGAGCTTGGCGACCGTCATGATGTCCTTGTCGCCGCGGCCGGAAAGGTTGACCACAATGTGCTGGTCGGGCCGCATGGTTGGCGCCATGATCTTGGCCTGGGCCAGCGCGTGGGCGGACTCCAGCGCCGGCATGATGCCTTCCATGTGGGTCAGCTCGCGAAACGCTTCGAGCACGGCGTCGTCGTTGGCGGCCACGTAGTTGACCCGCCCGACGTCTTTCCACAGCGCGTGCTCGGGGCCCACGCCCGGGTAGTCGAGCCCGGCGGAAATCGAGTGGGTGTCGGCCACCTGGCCGGCCTCGTCGGACATCAGGTAGGTGCGGTTGCCGTGGAGCACGCCGCGCGGCGCCCCGGACGACAGCGGTGCGGCGTGGCGGCCGGTAGCAACGCCGTCGCCGCCGGCTTCCACGCCGTACATGGCGACGTCTTCGTCTTCGACAAAGGGATAGAAAAGCCCCAGAGCGTTGGAGCCGCCGCCTACGCAGGCGATCAGCGCATCGGGCAGCCGGCCGATCTGCTCAAGCGACTGGCGGCGCGCCTCGCGCCCCACGACCGAGTTGAAGTCGCGCACCAGCAGCGGGTAAGGGTGCGGGCCGGCCACGGTGCCGATGATGTAGAAGGTGTCGTCGACGTTGGTCACCCAGTCGCGCAGCGCCTCGTTCATGGCGTCCTTGAGCGTTTTGGTACCCGATTCCACGGGGATAACTCGGGCGCCCAGCAGGCGCATGCGGTAGACGTTGAGCTTCTGGCGCTCGACGTCGGTGGCGCCCATGTAGACGTCGCACTCAAGGCCCAGCCGGGCGGCAACGGTTGCCGTGGCAACGCCGTGTTGGCCGGCGCCGGTCTCGGCGATGACCCGGGGTTTGCCGCTTTTCTTGGCCAAAAGCGCCTGGCCGATGGTGTTATTCACCTTGTGCGCGCCGGTGTGGTTCAAATCTTCGCGCTTGAGCCAGATCTGCGCGCCGCCCAGGGCGTTGGACCAGCGCTCGGCGTGATAGAGCGGCGAGGGCCGGCCCACGTAATGGGCCAGGTCGTGGTCAAACTCTGCCTGGAAGGCCGGGTCGTTACGCAGGCCGGCGTAGGTTTTTTCCAGGTCTTCCAGGGCAAAGCTCAGGGTTTCGGAGACGAAGCGGCCGCCGTAGGGGCCGAAATGGCCGCGGGCATCCGGCATCCCGGTAAGCTCGCTGAATCGGGGTTGATCGGCGCCGGACGAGCCAGCGCTAGACTGGGTAGCGCCGGGCTGAGTAGCAGAGACGGTCACGGGTGCACCTCACAAAAAACGCCAAGAGTTAAGCCATCCATACCCCGGACGGGAGCAATGCTGGCTGCCATTATTGGACCGGTAAACGCGCAGCGGGGTTCCTCGCCGCGCATCAACGTTACGGGGCCGCCTTCCGCACACGATCCGCCGCCGCTACCCGCTCCACAAACGCCGCCATTCTCGCCGGGTCCTTGCGGCCGGGAGCGGCCTCGATGCCGCCGGAAACGTCCACCGCGTGGGGCGCTACCCGGCGGACCGCGCGGCCGATATTATCAGGCGTCAGGCCACCGGCGAGGATAACAGGTTTTGAAAGCGTAGCGGGAATTCTCGACCAGTCAAAGACCTCCCCCGTGCCGCCCGGCACCCCCGGCCGGTAGGCGTCCAGCAGCAGCGCCGAAGCGCCCCGGTAGCGCTCGGCTTCGCGGTGCAGATCAACGCCGTCGCGCATGCGCAGCGCCTTGATCCAGGCCGTGGCATAGCCCGCGCAGTCGGCGGGCGGCTCGCTGCCGTGAAACTGCAGCATATCGAGATAAGGGGCGCACTGCTCGACCAGGTCGGGGTCGGCATCCACAAACAGCCCCACTCGGGTAACAAAGGCCGGCACCTCGGCGGCAAGGGCCGCAAGCGTTGCCGCGTCGATGGCGCGCTTGCTCTGCGGCCACATGACAAAGCCCAGGGCGTCGACGCCAAGCGCCACCGCCCGGGCGATATCGGCCCGGCGGGTTAGCCCGCAAAACTTGATCCGGGTGCGTGAAGGCGCCGGGGTCATGTGGCGCCCTCCTCGACCGCCCGGCGCGGGCGTCCCCGGCGCAGGCGCACCATGCGCGAGTCAGGGATAGGCCGCTCGCCGGTCCATTCACCGGTGGAAAGCAAAAGCCCCGGCCCCAGCGGCTCCCGGGGCAGCGCAAAGGCGTCGTCGTAGCGCACATCGACAAAGTGCAGGCCCCGGGCCGGCGCGGTCACGTCGCCCTGCTGGCGGTCTTTCAAGGCTAGCAGCCGGCCCAGATACGCCTCGTCCCGGGCGCCGCGACCGACGCTTGTCAGCGCGCCGGCGACATTACGGATCATGTGGTGCAAAAAGGCGTTGCCCTGGATGTCGATCACCACCAGCGGGCCGTGGCGTTTGACCTCGAGAAAGTGCATGTGCCGCCAGGGCGTTTTCGACCGGCAGCCGGCAGCGCGAAAGCTGGAAAAATCGTTCTCGCCCACCAGCGCCTGGGCCGCCCGATGCATGGCGTCGGCGTCCAGCGGATCGCGGCACCAGGTGACGTTGGCGCGCTCGAGCACCGGAGGGTTGAGCTGGTTGATCAGCACGTAACGGTAGCGCCGCGCCAGCGCGCTCAGGCGCGAGTGGAAATCGTCGGGTACTGACGTTACCCAGTGTACGGCGATGTCCCGGGGGAGATTGGCGTTGGCGCCGAACACCCAGCCCTTCTCACTGCGCGATGCCGGCGCGTCAAAGTGAATGATCTGGCGGGTGGCGTGAACGCCGGAGTCGGTGCGGCCGCTGGCGTGAACCTGTACCGGGGCATTGGCCACTCGGCTCAGGGCATGCTCCAGCGTCCCCTGGATCGAGGCGGCGTGGCTCAGGCGCTGAAAGCCGCAGTAGCCGCTGCCGTCGTACTCGATACCCATGGCGAGCCGCCCGGTAAGCGGCGTGCTTTCATCAAAGCGGTCAAACAGCGTCATCACTTGCCACAATCAATAGGAAGAAGAAGACGTATTATCCTGACTCGACGGCTTGAATGCTACCTCTTCGCCGCGCGGCGAGGCGTCTTCGTAGGCGCTGAACTCGTCAACGTCACGACCTGAGCGCCGCCGGTAGCGCCACAGCGCCACCAGCGCCACCAGCAGCAGCGCGCCCCCCGCTAGCGGCCAGCGGTACTCGGCGGCAAGGCTCGCCATGCCGCGCCGGGCAACGGCGAATTCGCTAGCCGGCGCCACCGCATCGTCCGTCGCGCCGTTTGCCGACCGCTCCTCGTCCGCGGCTGCCCGGTAGCCCGACGTGCCTTCCTGCACCTCCTGGCGCGCCAGCTCCACTTCCTGAAGCGCTAGCTCCTCGGTCAGCCGGGAAAGCTCCGACTCCAGCCGGGACACTTCTTCAAGCAGCCGGTCGCGCTGGCCAATAGCGCGCTCAAGGCGAGCCTTGAGCGCGTCGAGCTCGCCTCCTGCCCCGTCCTGGGCGAACTCCTGGCCAAGCTCCCGGACCTCGGCAAGCACGCTCTGGTCGAGCGCCCCGAGCCCGGCTACCGCCTTTTCCGGCTCGAGCGACAGCGCCTCGCCGGCCTCCAGGCTAAGCGCCGGGGGCTGGTCTTGCGCGTTTTGATCTAAAGCGGCTTGCGCCCGGTTCTCCGGCGGGCCCAGCGGCACGTGCACCGGCCCTTCCGGCCCGCGGATGCGCCAGGCAATATTCATGTAATCGATGGTTTTTTCCGCCTGGGCCTTGCTGCGGCGGAGCATGCGCTCGACGTCCGGCACTCTGAGTTCGGTGTCGGCTGACATGGCGTTGATGTTGCCGCTGGGAAAGGCCTCGGGATTGGCCTCGACCAGCGCCAGCATGACCTGCTCGACGCTTGCCGCCTCGGGCCTGACGCGCTCGGCCACGTGCCACAGGGCATCGCCGCTGCTGACGTAGGTGGTAGCGGGCGGGGTGCGCTGCGCTGGGTCGTCGGCGCCGGCGGCATCCTGCCCGCTTTCTTCGGCATGGGCCAGCGGACCGGCAAGCGATACGGCAAGCAACACAGCCAGCGCGGATGGTAATTTCATGAGCCCCTGGTTCCCCCGGTTACAGCGCGCCGGGTCAGCCACGCCGGCCCGACGCCCCTGTCTCGTTTCCCTCATACCCTGCCGGCGTATCGGCCCGGCGGCACCCACAACAGGGCCATTCACAACATAGTAATAAAAAACGGGCGCCGGCTTCAGCGCCCGTTGACGATGGTGATCGCCTATTTTACTGCTCGCGCAGGATCTTCAGCATCCGCTTGAGCGGCTCGGCAGCACCCCACAAAAGCTGGTCGCCGGCGCTGAAGGCGGACAGGTATTCGCCGCCCATGGCCAGCTTGCGCAGCCGCCCGACCGGCACCTGCAGCGTGCCGGTGACCGCCGCCGGGGTGAGCTGGTCGATGGAGGCGTCTTTCTCGTTGGGCACGACGCTCACCCAGTCGTTGTGCTTCGCCAGGCGGTCTTCGATTTCGTCAAGCGGCACGTCCTGCTTGAGCTTGATGGTAAACGCCTGGCTGTGGGAGCGCATGGTGCCCACGCGCACACAGATGCCGTCGATGGGCACGGGGTTATTTTCCAGGCCGAGAATCTTGTTGGACTCGGCACCACCCTTCCACTCTTCGCGGCTCTGGCCGTTGTCGAGCTTGCTGTCGATCCACGGCAAGAGACTTCCCGCCAGCGGCGCGCCGAAGTTATCGGTGGGAAAGTCGCCGCCGCGCATGGCCGCGGTGACCTTGCGGTCGATGTCGAGGATCGCGCTGGAGGTGTCCTTAAGCTCTTCGCCGACGCTATCGCGCAGCCCACCCATCTGGTTGAGCAGCTCGCGCATGTGCTTGGCGCCGGAGCCGGACGCCGCCTGATAGGTCATGGAGGTCATCCACTCGATCATGTCGGCTTCAAACAGCCCGCCAAGGCCCATGAGCATCAGGCTGACGGTGCAGTTGCCGCCGACGAACGTCTTCGCCCCGCGCGCCAGCTGGGCGTCGATGACGGCGCGGTTGACCGGATCCAGTACGATAGTGGCGTCGTCGTCCATGCGCAGAGCGCTGGCGGCGTCGAGCCAGTAGCCGTTCCAGCCGCCGCGGCGAAGGTCAGCGTAGACCTGCTTGGTGTAGTCGCCGCCCTGGGTGGTCACAATGACGTCGAGCGCCTTGAGCTCGTCCAGATCAAAGGCGTCTTTCAACGCGGGGACGTCAGCGCCGATGTCCGGCCCCGGCTGGCCGACCTGGGAGGTGGTGAAAAACCGCGGCTCGATGCCGTTGAAATCACCGCCTTCGAGCATCCGCTGCATCAGCACGGAGCCGACCATGCCGCGCCACCCCACAAAACCGACTTTCAACATGACAAGTCCTCCGGAAAAAATGTGCCCCCCATTATACACAATTGCGCGGCGCGTTTATCACCCGGCCCCGAGAACGACGTCAGGCTAAGCGACGGGAAAAGGCCTCGAGTACGGCATCGCCCATGGCGTCGGTGCCAACGGCCTCTTCGCTGTCGGCGGCGATGTCGGCGGTGCGCAGGCCGTCGTCAAGCACCTGACCCACCGCCGCCTCGATACGCCGAGCCATGGCGTTTTCGTCAAGCGAATAGCGCAGCATCATGGCAACCGAGAGCATCATCGCCAGAGGGTTGGCCATGTTCTTGCCGGCGATGTCCGGCGCGCTGCCGTGGCAGGGTTCAAACATGCCCTGGCCGGACTCGTTCAGCGAGGCCGAGGGCAGCATGCCGATGGAGCCGGTGAGCATGGCCGCGGCGTCGGAGAGGATATCGCCGAACATGTTGCCGGTGACCACTACGTCAAACTGCTTGGGCGCGCGCACCAGCTGCATGGCGGCGTTGTCCACGTACATATGCGAAAGCTCGACGTCGGGGTACTCCGGCGCCAGGCGCTCCATGACCTCGCGCCACAGCATGGTGACCTCGAGCACGTTGGCCTTGTCCACCGAGCACAGCTTTTTGCCGCGCTTTTGCGCCATGGCAAACGCTACCCGGCCGATGCGCTCGATCTCCGCCTCACCGTAGACGTAGGTGTTATAGCCCACGCGCTGGCCGTCGCGCTCTTCAATCCCCCGGGGCTTGCCGAAGTAGATGCCGCCGGTGAGCTCGCGCACGATCATGATATCCAGCCCCGAGACCAGCTCGGGCTTGAGGCTTGAGGCGCCGGCAAGCTGCGGATACAGCAGCGCCGGACGCAGGTTGCCAAAAAGCCCCAGATGCTTACGCAGGCCCAAAAGCCCCTGCTCCGGACGCTTGGAACGATCCTCCAGCGCGTCCCACCTGGGGCCGCCCACCGCGCCCAGCAGTACCGCGTCGGCGGCTTTGGCTTTCTCCAGCGTGGCTGCCGGCAGCGGCTCGCCGTGGGCGTCGAAGGCTGCCCCGCCCACCGGCGCTTCGTCGACGTCGATGTCAAGCCCGGCCTTTTGGCAGGCGTCAAGCAGACGCGCCGCCTGGGCGATAATTTCCGGGCCGATGCCGTCGCCCGGGAGTAAAAGTACCTTGCGTGTCATGCAAACTCCTTGTTTTGTGTCGACGCCGGCGGTCATCAGGCGCTATCGCGGAACAGCCAGGGCCGGCGGGCGCGGTGGCCGGCCTCGAACTCGCGGATGGCGTCTTCGTCCTTGAGGGTAATGCCGATGTCGTCGAGGCCTTCGAGCAGGCACTGCTTGCGAAACGCGTCCACGGCAAACCCGATACGCTCGCCTTCCGGGGTGATCACCTGCTGGTTTT
Source organism: Halomonas garicola (assembly GCF_031935715.1). Classification (GTDB taxonomy): domain Bacteria; phylum Pseudomonadota; class Gammaproteobacteria; order Pseudomonadales; family Halomonadaceae; genus Vreelandella; species Vreelandella garicola. The sequence continues at coordinate 76,643 of NZ_JASSZF010000003.1, forward strand.
CCAGGTCCACGTCCAGGGCGTAGCCTTCAGTGGCCTCGACGGCCTTGAACAGGCGGTCCACGGTATCTTCGTCGAGCTCGATCAGCAAAAGGCCGTTCTTGAAGGCGTTGTTGTAGAAGATGTCGGCAAAGCTCGGCGCAATCACCGCGCGAAAGCCAAAGTCCTCGAGCGCCCAGGGCGCGTGCTCCCGAGAGCTGCCGCAGCCGAAGTTGCGCCGGGCGAGCAGCACTTCGGCGTTTTGGTAGCGCGGCCGGTTGAGGACGAAATCCGGATTGAGCGGCCGCTTAGAGCAGTCCTGGCCCGGATAGCCCTCATCCAGATAGCGCAGCTCGTCGAACAGGTTGACGCCGAAGCCGGTGCGCTTGATCGACTTCAAAAACTGCTTGGGGATGATCAGGTCGGTATCGACGTTGGCGCGGTCGAGCGGGGCGACCACGCCGTCAAAGCGGGTAAACTGTTTCATGTTCAGGCCTTTTGCGCGTGGAGGTCATCGTTGGCGGGCAGGCGGCGCACGTCGACAAGACGTACATCAACAAAGTGGCCGGCAATGGCGGCGGCGGCGGCCATGGCCGGACTCACCAGATGGGTGCGGCCGCCGTAGCCCTGACGCCCTTCGAAATTGCGGTTGGAGGTCGAGGCGCAGTGCTCGCCGGCGCCGAGCTTGTCGGCGTTCATCGCCAGGCACATGGAGCAGCCCGGCTCGCGCCACTCAAAGCCCGCCTCGATAAAGACCTTGTCGAGCCCTTCTTCCTCGGCCTGGCGCTTCACCAGCCCCGAGCCCGGCACCACCATGGCGAGCATGATGCTGTCGGCCACCTTCTGGCCTTTCGCCACGGCGGCGGCTTCGCGCAGGTCTTCAATGCGCGAGTTGGTGCAGGAGCCGATGAACACCTTGTCCAGACGAATGTCAGTAATCTTCTGGTTGGGCGCAAGCCCCATGTACTCAAGCGCCCGAGCGTGGCTGGTGGCCACGGTGTCGTCTGCGGCCCTGGCGGGGTCGGGTACCTGACCGGAAATGCCGGTGACCATCTCGGGGCTGGTGCCCCAGCTGACCTGGGGCTCGATCTCGGCGGCGTCAATCGTCACCACCTTGTCGAACTCGGCGTCGGGGTCGGAGACCAGGTTGCGCCAGTCGGCAACGGCGGCGTCCCACTGCTCGCCTTCGGGCGAGTACGGCCGGTTGCCGATATAGTCGATGGCGGTATCGTCAACGGCAATCATGCCCACCCGAGCGCCGGCTTCGATGGCCATGTTGCATACCGTCATGCGCCCTTCCATGGAGAGCCCTTCGATGGCGCTGCCGGCAAACTCGATGGCATGCCCGGTGCCGCCGGCGGTGCCGATGCGGCCGATAATCGCCAGCACCACGTCCTTGGCGGTAACGCCTGTGCTAAGCGTGCCCTCCACGCGCACCTGCATGTTCTTCATCTTCTGGGTGAGCAGGCACTGGGTGGCCAGCACGTGCTCGACTTCGGAGGTGCCGATGCCGTGGGCCAGGGCGCCAAAGGCGCCGTGGGTGGCAGTGTGGGAGTCGCCGCAGACCACGGTCATGCCCGGAAGCGTGGCGCCCTGCTCGGGGCCGATAACGTGAACGATGCCCTGGCGCGGGTCGTTGATGCCAAACTGGGCAATGCCGTATTCGCTGCAGTTGTCGTCCAGGGTTTGTACCTGGATCAGCGATACCGGATCCTTGATGCCCTTGTTGCCCTCGGCGCGCTCGGCAACGGTGGTGGGCACGTTATGATCGGCGGTGGCCAGGTTGGCATCCAGCCGCCACGGCTTGCGCCCGGCCAGGCGCAGCCCTTCAAAGGCCTGGGGCGAGGTGACTTCGTGGAGCATGTGGCGGTCGATGTAGATCAGCGCGGTGCCGTCGTCGCGCTGCTTGACCAGATGCTGCTCCCAGAGTTTGTCGTAAAGCGTTTGCGCTGCCATGTTGTCTCCCGGGCCGCTGCCCTGCGTTGCGCGGATTACCGGCGTCACGGGGCGTGGTCGCTTGCGGTAATCGCATGTTGCTAAGCTGTGCGGGTAATAAGCTGTGCTGATAATAAATAGGCTGTGCTGGTAATCCGTTGTGCTGGAAATAGTGTTGCCCGCCGTGAAGATAAATGCAATTCATGTTATTTATGGTTTGGATTCCTTAAAGGAATAGTGATGGACACCCAGAGCCTGCAGGCCTTTATCGCCGTGGCCGACTGCCAGAGCTTTTCCCGGGCGGCGGAGCGGCTCCACCTGACTCAGCCGGCCATCAGCAAGCGCATCGCGGGGCTCGAAGACCAGCTGGGCACGCGCCTTTTCGACCGCATCGGCCGACGCATCGCGCTGACCGAAGCGGGCCGGCTGCTGCTGCCCCGGGCGCAGGGCATTCTGCTGGCGGTGGACGACAGCCGCCGGGCGCTGGCCAATCTCAGCGGCCGGGTCGGCGGGCGGCTGAGCCTGGCCACCAGCCATCACATCGGCCTGCACCGCCTGCCGCCGCTGCTCAAGCGCTATACCCGGCGTCACCCCGACGTGGCGCTTAACCTTGAGTTTCTCGACTCCGAGCAGGCCTACCGCGACGTGCTGGACGGCCGCCTGGAAATCGCCGTGGTCACGCTCGCACCCGAGCCCCACGAGCAGCTTGACGTGGTACCGGTCTGGGTGGATCGCATGTGCTTTGTCTGCGCCGCGGATCACCCGCTGCGCCACGCCGCGTCGCTGACGCTTGGCGAGCTGTGCCACCATGCAAGCGTGCTGCCCGGTCCGCTGACCTTTACCCGGGCGCTGCTTGGCCGGCGCCTTCAGCGCGAAGGGCTTACCCTGGAAGCGGGCATGTCGACCAACTATCTGGAAACCCTGAAAATGATGTGTAGCGTAGGATTAGGGTGGAGCCTTTTGCCCGAGAGCATGGTCGACAATGATCTGGTCGAGCTGGACGTTGCCACCCCGCCGCTTCACCGGCCGCTTGGCTACCTGGTGCACCACAATCGCACGCTATCCAACGCCGCGCGCCGCATGATCGAAGAGCTCGAGCAGGCGCGCGACATCGACGCCGGCGACCGGGCAACGTTTACCGAGCAGGAAATCACGCCATGACCTTGACGAAGCCACCCCTCTGGAAAACCTACCGCGACACTCCGCTGGTGCTGAAGATGGCGGCGGGCTTTTTACTGGGCATTGCCGCCGCGCTGATCTTTCGCGACCAGGCCACCCTGGTCAAGCCGCTGGGCACGCTGCTGATCCACCTGCTGAGCCTGCTCGCCATTCCGGTGATTTTTCTCACCGTGGTGCTGGCCGTCAGCCAGATGAACCTGCCCCAGCTGGGCAAGATGGGCGGCAAGCTGCTGCTCTACTACCTGACCACCACTGCCCTTGCCGTGCTGATCGGGGTGTCGCTGGCGCTTTTTTTCAACCCAGGCAGCGGCCTGTCGCTTCCCGACACCTCGGTGGACAAGCCCGACATCCCGCACTTTTCCGACATTCTGCTGCAGATCGTGCCGCGCAACCTCTTTGCCGCCTTCACCTCCGGAAATCTGATGGCCATTCTGTTCATCGCCATCATCATCGGCATGGCCGTGTCCACCATGCGCTTCTCCCGGGAAGAGGCCACGCGCGAGCACGGCATGCGGGTCGAGCGCTTGTTCACCGCCCTGAACGAAATGTTCTACCGCATCCTGAACGGCATTCTGCTGTACGCGCCCATCGGCGTCTTTGCCATCAGCGCCTCCACCTTCGGCAACCAGGGGCTGGAGACGCTGAAATCGCTTTTGTACTTCACCGGCGTGTTTTACCTGGGGCTGGTCATTCTCTGGAGCGTGGTCTACACCGGCTTTCTGAGCCTGTCGAAACACTCGGTCGGGGCCTTTTTCAAAAACATTCGCGAAGCCTTCACCACGGCGTTTTTTACCTCCAGCAGCATCGCTACTCTGCCCATTGCCATCAAGGCGGCGAAAAAGGCCGGGGTATCGGAAACAACCGCCAACTTTACCCTGCCCCTGGGCGCCATCTTCAACTCCGACGGCGGCGCGCTGCGCATGGGGGTATCGCTGGTGTTTGCCGCCAATATCACCGGGCTTGATCTGGCGTTTTCCAACTTTGTGGTCATCGTGGTGATCGGCACCCTGCTCTCGGTGGGCACCGCCGGGGTCCCCGCCGCCGGGCTTGTCACGCTCTCCGCGGTGCTCGGCATGTTCGGCCTGCCCCTGGAGGTGGTGGCGCTGATCGCCGGCGTCGATGCGCTGATCGGCATGGGCGGCACCGCGCTCAATGTGACCGGCGATATCGTCGGCGCGGCGGTGGTCGACGAGGCCACCCCCGACGCCCAGAAGGAAATGGCCTCTTAGGCCAGCTTGGCGGGGCGCGCCTGCAGCACGACGTTGCGCGGCGTCAGCGCCCGGGAGCAAAAGGTAGCAAGGGTCGCGTCAAAGCCGGCCTCCTGCATAAATATCAGCCGATCGAGCAGCAGCCACACTTCCAGCGGCCGACGAAAGGCATGGCGCACAAGCTCGAGGCGCTCGACCTGCCCCAACCGTTCCCTGCCGGCCGCTTCCCAGTCGCGCCGGGAGAGAGTGGCCGGCGGCAACGTAAGCCCTTTTTGCGCCGCGGCCCAGCGGCAAAAGCCGACGAAGTCAGCCGGCATCCGGCCGTAGGCCAGGCTCGGCACCGGTAGATACTCATCCACGCCGCGCACCTCCCGCTGGAGCAGGTCAAACCCCAGCCGCCAGGCGCTAGCCCGCTCGCGCTGACGGCTGACGCTGGACGGCGCGGTGACGGTTTCCCGGACGGCAAGGGCCAGGTCATCGCGCGCAAGCGCCAGTCCGCTTGCGGCCGCGAGCCGCTGCCCCAGCGTGGAAAGCGGCCGATAACGCTCCGCCGCGGTGCGCTGATAGCAGCACGGCGCCAGCGTCAGCGCCACGCCCTTCTGCGCGGCCTGGCGAAGCAGCGCCGCGTGCAGGTCGCCGCAGGCGTGCAGCGCCACGGCGTGCGCCCCGGGTTCAAGCCAGCGGCCGGCATCCCTTGCCAGCACGTCCTGCTCCGCCAGGGTGACCGCCGCCCCTTGCTTTTGCGCCAGGCGCTGACCCTGCTCGCACAGCGCCGGCTGCCACTCGAGGCCGGTTACCGCTCGCCCGTACAGGCGGCTCAGCGTGCGCGCCAGGTGCCCTTTCCCCGCGCACCATTCCACCAGCGGTCCGGAAGCGTCGGGCACGCAGCGCACAAAGGCCTGCAGCTGGCGCCACTTGCGCCCGCCGATATGATCGCTCCAGACGTTGGGCAGCGCGGCGTCCTCGGCCTGCCCGGCGCGATGCGCCGGCAGCCGGGAGAGCGCCCGAAGCTCAGCCACGGGCAGCCAGGGGTCAAGTTCCCCGGCCGCCAGCGGGTCGTCTTCCACGCGCTCAGCGGCGTCGGCGTCAAGCGCCAGCAGGGTTCGGTGCAGCGCCGGGTAGCTCGCCGCCCAGGGCAGGCGGCGGTGGGCAAACGGCAGCGGGCCCCACAGCGGCTGCCACGCGGCCAGCACTTTGGTCAGGCGCTGAAAGCGCTCGGCATGATTCATGGCAGGCCTTCTCTCCGTGCGGGTAAGTCAATGATGGGGCGCGCTGGCTTTTCCCCGGCGTTGCCGTTAGCCTGCCGGAAATTTTCCGGGAAAACGGCTATGCACGAAAGTTCCCCCCGGCAGCGCATCGCGGGCGGGCTGATTCTGCTTGCGCTGCTGCTGCAGATCGCCGGCTTCAACGGCGCGATCAGCACCACCTACGCGGTCAGCTACGGGCTGTGGCTCGCCGTGGTGCTGCTGTGGCGCGACATTCCCACGCGCTCCCGCCGCCAGGCCGCCGTGCTCATCGTCCTGGGGGTCGCCATGCTGCTGGCCGCAAGGCTGGGCTACGGCGCCCGGGTGTACTGGCCGGGCATTATCACCCGCAACGCCTTCGTGGTGGTGATGCTTGTCGGGGTAAGCTTTATTGCGCTGATCGGCAGCCAGGGCAACCGCGGCGCGCCGGGCAAGCGCGTCACCGGCACCGGCGGCGTGCTGCGCAGCTGGGCCGGGGTGCACTTTCTCGGCACCATCCTGAACCTTTCGGCGGTCTTTATGGTAGGCGACCGGCTCTCCCGCCGGGAACCTCTGTCCACGCCCCAGCTGCTGGCGCTCAACCGGGGGCTTTCCAGCGCGGCGCTGTGGTCGCCGTTTTTTGCCTCCATGGGGGTGATGATCGCGCTGACCCCCGACATGCAGTACGGCTACGTGGCGCTGGCGGGCTTTCCGCTGGCCATGTGCGCGGGGCTTTTCACCGCGCTGGAGCTTAGCCGACGCTTTGACCTTGACGACGTTGAGGGCTTTTCGCTGGCGCCCAAAAGCCTGCTGATGCCCCTTTGCATGGCGGCACTGGTGATGCTGTTTCACTTCTGGCTGACGCCCAGGCTCTCCATTGTCAGCATCATCACCTTTCTGCTGCCCTCGGTGGCGCTCGCCGCCAACCTGCCCAAGGGGCCGCGCTATACCGGCTACCGGATCTATCAGCACGCCATGACAAGGCTACCGGCCATGCGCGGGGAAATTTCGCTGTTTCTTGCCGCAGGGCTGTTCACCCTGGGGCTTTCCACCCTGGTGGACGCCGCCACCCAGGAAGAGTGGACGCTGTTTGCCCGCTTCGGCATGCCCCAGGCCATGGCGAGCTTTGTGGTCATCGTGCTCAGCGCGATGATCGGCCTGCACCCGATCATCGGCGTCTCAACCCTGGCCTCGATCCTGACGCTCGAGGGCAACGCCCAGACGCTGTACGCCTTTGTCGGGCTGGCCGCCTGGGGCGTGGGCACCGCGGTGGGGCCGCTTTCCGGCATCAACCTTTCGCTGCAGGGCCGCTACGGCATCAGCGGCTACCGGATGATGAAACACAACCTGGGCTATGCCGGCGTCATGAGTCTGCTCGTTCTCATCGCCATTGCCGGGATTGCCCTGCTGCTGGGGCAGACCTGACCCGCTCCCCTTCAGCGCGGCGGACGCCGCTCAGCCCTTGCGGGTAGCGGTCAGGCGCATGAAGTAGCGGCTGCCGCACTGATGGCAGGGCTCCAGCAGCTGGACGCGATCCATGATCACCTCGGCGTCGCAGTGGGTGCAGGCCATTTTGCCGGGAGCGGCCATTTCGCCTTCGCAGTAGTCGGCCCGGGCGGCTTCCAGGTCCTCGTTGAAGCGCTCGCGTTCAACCACGCTGCGATCGGCAATGGACAAAAGCGACTCGCTCACTCGGCGCGACAGGTGGTCAAGGTCAATGCCCAGCCACTCGGCTACCTGGCGGCCGGAGTTGCCCAGATAGCTGCGCATGTCGCGCAGGTCGCGCTCGACCCAGACGCGCAGCAGCGCAAGCTCGTCCTTGGTGTATTCGGCAAGCTCGCTTTCAAACTCGACGGCGTCGTCCAGCTCCTTTTCCAGGCTCGCCCGGTCAAGCTCGCCGGAGCCGCCTTTCACCCGCTCCAACAGGCGCTCGTAGCCTTCGCGCAGACGGCTTTCGTTGTGCTTATCCATAACGTTCTCCTTTGTTTCAATCCGGCTTGCCGGGCGTATTCGCCACGCCTTGGGGCGGGCGCGGGCGCTTTGTTGTGCTTGCCGTTCAAGGTTACCCCTTCATAGGATACAATCGAGTCAAGGTTCCAGCATTCGACTTTTATCATTCACTCTCGGCCCGGCCCCGCCGGGCGAGCAGCCCAAGGCATAACATAACCCGATGGACGCACATTACCGCCCCAGCGAAATTGAACGCGACGCCCAGCAGTACTGGCACAAGCATCAGTGTTTCAAGGCCGTCGAGGACGCCAGCCGCGAAAAATTCTACTGCCTGTCGATGTTTCCCTACCCCAGCGGCAAGCTGCACATGGGGCACGTGCGCAACTACACCATCGGCGATGTGGTGTCGCGCTTTCAACGCATGCAGGGCAAAAACGTTCTCCAGCCCATGGGCTGGGACGCCTTCGGCATGCCCGCGGAAAACGCCGCCATCCAGAACCAGGTGCCGCCGGCCCAGTGGACCTACGATAATATCGACTACATGCGCCGCCAGCTCAAGGCGCTGGGCTTTGCCTACGACTGGGACCGCGAGTTTGCCACCTGCGACAGCGACTACTACCGCTGGGAGCAGTGGTTTTTCACCAAGCTGGTGGAAAAGGGCCTGGTTTACAAGAAGATGTCCACGGTCAACTGGGACCCGGTGGACCAGACGGTGCTGGCCAACGAGCAGGTCATCGACGGCTGCGGCTGGCGCTCCGGCGCGCCGGTGGAGCGCCGGGAAATCCCCCTGTGGTTCTTGAAGATCACCGACTATGCCGACGAGCTGTTGGCCGACCTTGAAGAGGTCGAATGGCCCGAGCAGGTCAAGACCATGCAGCGCAACTGGATCAGCAAGTCGCGCGGGGTCGAGCTTTCCTTCGCCGTCAACGATTCGGCCGGCGGCGAGTGCGAGCCGCTTTCGGTCTACACCACCCGCCCCGACACCCTGCTGGGCGTGACCTACGTCGCCGTGGCCGCCGACCACCCGCTGGCCAAAAGTGCTGCCGAGCATAGTTCTGAGCATGGCTCCGAGCTTGCCGCCTTCCGCGAAGAATGCGCCAGAGGCGGCACTTCGGAAGCGGACATGGCCACCCGGGATAAAAAAGGCCTGGCCACCGGCCACACCGCCATTCACCCGCTCACGGGCAAGAAAGTGCCCGTCTACGCGGCCAACTTCGTGCTCATGGAGTTCGGCACCGGCGCAGTCATGGCCGTGCCCGCCCACGACCAGCGCGACTGGGAGTTCGCCACCGCCTACGGTCTGCCGATCTCCCCGGTCATCGCCGATGCCGACGGCAACACGCCGGACCTGACCCAGGGCGCCTACGTCGAGCACGGCACCCTGATCAACTCCGGCGAGTTTGACGGCCTGGACTTCGACGCCGCCTTCAAGGCTATTGCCCAGGCGCTTGCCGAGCAGGGCCGCGGCGAGGTCAAGACCCAGTACCGCCTGCGCGACTGGGGCATCGCCCGCCAGCGCTACTGGGGCGCGCCGATCCCGGTGAAGTACGGCCCCGACGGCCAGACCGTGCCGCTCACCGACGACGAGCTGCCGGTCAAGCTGCCCATGGAAGTGACCGTCGACGCCTCGGGCTCGCCGCTGAAGAAGATGCCCGAGTTCTCCGAGCTGGGCGACGGCTGGGTCCGCGAAACCGACACCTTCGACACCTTCATGGAGTCGTCCTGGTACTACGCGCGCTTCTGCTGCGCCGACAACCATGATGCCATGCTCGACGAACGCGCCAACTACTGGCTGCCGGTGGATCTCTACATCGGCGGCATCGAGCACGCTATCCTCCACCTGCTCTACGCGCGCTTCTTCCACAAGCTCATGCGCGACTTCGGCATGGTGGACTCCGACGAGCCCTTCCAGCAGCTTTTGACCCAGGGCATGGTCATCGCCGAAACCTACTACCGCCCCGCCGAAAACGGCGGCAAGCAGTGGTTCAACCCGGCCGACGTCGAGGTCAAACGCGACGACAAGGGCCGCGCGGTCAGCGCGATGCTGCCCGAAGACGGCCAGCCGGTGACGGCCGGCGGCATCGAAAAAATGTCCAAGTCGAAAAATAACGGCGTTGACCCGCAGTCGATGATCGACAAGTTCGGCGCCGACACCGTACGCCTGTTCATGATGTTCGCCGCCCCGCCCGATCAGTCGCTCGAGTGGTCGGATGCCGGCGTCGAAGGCGCTCACCGCTTTTTAAAGCGCCTCTGGCGCCAGGTGCACGAGCACCTGCAGGCGGGCACGCCGGCAGCGCTGGCCGACGTTACCCTGACCGAGGCGCAACAAGAGCTTCGCCGCAAGACCCACGAGACGATCAAGAAAGCCAGCGACGACATCGGCCGGCGCACCACCTTCAACACCGCCATTGCCGCGGTCATGGAGCTGTCCAACGCCCTGGGGCGCTTTACCCACGATACCGACAGCGCCGACCCGGACAACCTTGCCGTGGTCCGGGAGGCGGTGGAAACCTGCGCGCTGCTGCTCGCGCCCATCACGCCCCACCTGTGCCACGCGCTCTGGCAGCAGCTGGGCCACGACCAACCGGTGATCGACGCGAGCTGGCCGGCGCTTGACGAAGGCGCCCTGGCCCGGGATAGCATCGAGCTGGTGGTCCAGGTCAACGGCAAGCTGCGCGCCCGCCTCAACGCCCCGGCGGATGCCGACAAGGAGACCGTGGAGGCCCTGGCCATGGAAGACGACAACGTCAAGCGCCACCTTGACGGCAAGACCGTGCGCAAGGTCATCGTGGTGCCCGGCAAGCTGGTCAACATCGTGGTGGGCCAATGAAGCGCCGGACGTTTCTGAGCGCCGCCGCGGGCGCATCCGCCGCCCTGCTGCTGGAGGGCTGCGGCTTTCACCTGCGCGGCCGCGCAAGCCTGCCGACGCTTCCCACCCTGGCCCTTGAGGGCGACACCCAAAGCGAGCTCGGCCAGGCGCTGACCCAGCTGTTGCAGGCCCGCGGCAGCGGCGTCAGCGACTCAGCGCCCTGGCGGCTGACGCTCAGCGGAGTCGACATGCACAGCCGGCGGCTGGGCGGCACGGACCGCGGCAGCCGCGAACACCGGTTTACCCTTGAGGCCCGGGTATCGCTGCAGCAGCGCGACGACCAGGCCTACGTATGGAACCGCGAATCGTTCAGTTCCGAGCTCAGTCAGCGCGTCAACGATGACGACCTGCTCAACCGCGACGTGCTGATCGACGAGGCCCGCCAGCAGCTAGCCGAGCAGCTGGCCGAACGCATTACCGAGCGCCTGGCAAGCGTCGAGGCGTTCAAGTGAAGGTATTTGCCGATCAGCTGCCCGGGGCGCTGGCCAAACGGCTGCCCCAGGCGGTGATCGTCGCCGGTGACGAGCCGTTGCAGCATCGCGATGCCTGCGACGCGGTGCGGGCAGCGGCGCGCAAGGACGGCGTGGAAGAGCGCGAAGTCCTCGACGTGGAGCCCAACTTTGCCTGGGGCCGGCTGCACGAGGTAGCCGGCAACCTGTCGCTGTTTGCCACGCGCAAGCTGATCGAGGTGCGCCTGGGGCGGCATAAGCTTGGCCAGGACGGCGCCAGGGCGCTCGCCGAGTACGCCAAGGGGCTTGGCCACAGCGACGACGTCCTGCTGCTCAGCGCGGGCAAGCTCGACGCCCGGCAGCAAAAAAGCGCCTGGTTCAAGGCGCTGGACAAACACGGCCTGTTCGTCCCGGTGTGGCCGGTGGACGTCTCGCGGCTGGGGTTCTGGCTGCGCGACCGGGCGCGGCTTCACGGTCTCCAGCTCGAGCTCGATGCCGCGCGCCTTCTCGGCGAGCGCACCGAGGGCAACCTGCTGGCGGCGGACCAGGAGCTGCAAAAGCTTGCCCTGGTGCTGCCGGCCAACGCCCGAGTGAGCACGGAAAGCATCGCCCAGGGAGTTGAGGACAGCACGCGCTTTGACGTTTTCAACCTGGTCGATGCCTGTCTGAAAGGCGAAACGGCTCGCGCTTCGCGAATCGTCTACGGGCTCAAAAACGAAGGGGTCGAAGCGCCCATCGTGCTCTGGGCGCTGGGCCGGGAAATGCGCACGCTGCTTTCCCTGCATCAGCATCTGGAGCAGGGGCAAAGCTTTGAGCACGCCTGCAAGGCGCAAAAGCCGATGATCTTCGAGCGCCGCCGGCCGGCGTACCAAAACGCCGTCCGGCGCTTGCCCATGCGCCGGCTGCACAAGCTGTTGCTCATGGCCCAGCGGCTGGATCTGGCCGTCAAGGGCGCCTCCCCGGTACCGCTGTGGCAGGGCCTTCACGACCTGGCAATGACGCTTGCCGGCGGCCGCGGGCTGCTGGCGGAAACCGCCTGGACCTACCGGGTACAGTAACCGCCGCGCGCGAGGTTACCCCAAGATACAAACCTTGCGCTTTAATGCACACGCCGGCCTTAAATACGCGGGGATTTCTTTCTATACTGTGTGCGATGCATCCAGCGCTCGTTTTATCGCCAAGCCGGCCTCAGCCGATTTGGCGATAGTTCGCCTGTGCCAACCCCAATAACCAACGCTACTCAACAAGGGAACATGACCATGCCTTACCTCCGCCGTTACGTCGCCATGCTGCTGATTGCCGTGCTGGCGCTTGGCAGCCTGCCCGTGGCCGCCGCCCAGACCGCCGGTCTAGTCTCGACGCAGTCGGCGCTACAGGCCGACACCGCCGCCAGCGATCGCGAGCGCATCAACGACGTTCTCGCCCGCGCCGACGTACAGGACCAGCTGCTGGCCCAGGGCGTCAGCGTTGACCAGGTCAAGGACCGCGTGGCCGCGCTGAGCGATGCCGAAGCCCGCGAGATGGCCGACCGCCTCGACGCCATGCCCGCCGGTGCCGGCGTGGTCGGCGCCCTGTTTGCCGTCTTCATTATTCTGCTGGTCACTGACATTCTCGGCCTGACCAATGTCTTCCCGTTTACTCGCTAAGCGCCAGGCGCCCCGGCGCCCCCTGCAAAACGCCCGCCCCGCGGGCGTTTTGCTTTGCGCCACCCTGCTCGCCCTTTTTCTGAGCGGCTGCGCGACGAGCCCCGCGCTGAAAGACAGCACCTATCGGCTGCCCGAGCACGTCGAGCTCGTCAACGTGCCCTTCTTTCCCCAGGAAAAGTACCAGTGCGGCCCGGCGGCGCTGGCCACGGTGCTCAACTATTCCCCGGCCACCCCCTCCTCAGCAAAGCGCTCGCCGGCGGGCCAAGCCGGAACCGACAGGGCCTGGACCGTCTCGCCCGCGGCAAAGGCCAGGCTTGCCCGGGGCAGCGAACGGGATACCGACATCACCGCCGACAGCCTGGTCTCCCAGGTGTTCATCCCCGGGCGGGACGGCAGCGTGCAGCCGGAAATGCTGGCCGCGGCGCGGCGCCACCGGCGTCTCGCCTTTCCCATACGCCCGACGTTCGATGCGCTGCTTGGCCACGTCGCCGCGGGCGATCCGGTCGTGGTCATGCAAAACCTGTCGCTGCCCGCCTTTCCCATGTGGCACTACGCCGTGGTCATCGGCTACGACCTGGCTGAGGAGTCGCTGATCCTGCGAAGCGGCGAAACCCGGCGACAGATCACTTCGTTTAGCCGCTTCGACGCGACCTGGGCACGCAGCCAGCGCTGGGGCTTTGTGCTGGCCAAGCCGGGGCGCATCCCCGAAGGCGTCACGTCCCGGCGCGCAGTGGACGGCGTCAGCGCCTTTGAGGCGCTGCACGGCACCCGGGCCGCGCTTTCCAGCTGGCAGGCGCTGACTCAGGCCCAGCCGGATAACGCCATGGCCCACTTCGCTCTGGGCAACGCCCTCTACGAGCAGGAAAAGCCGGAAAAAGCCGTGCAGGCGTTCAGCCGCGCCGTCGCCGCCGATGACACCCTGGGCGTTGCCTGGCTGAATCTGGGGCTTTTGCACGCCGAGCAGGAACAAACGGCAAAAGCGCGCCGCGCGCTGGAAAAAGCCGCCGCACTACCGGGCCAGTGGCAGCCTCAGGCCCACCGCGCGCTGGACACGCTCTAACGCTTACGGCCGGTCTTGAGTCGAGGCCATGTTCTACACAACATGTTCTACACACACAGTGTCAGAAATAGAGGCGCCCATAAGAAAAGCCTGCACCGGATTAGCGGTGCAGGCTTTTTCATCGCGTCATTGTGACAGATGCCGCTCAGCGGGCGATATCGTAGCCCAGATCCGCCCCGCGGCTGACATCGCTCTGGCGGCGGGCGCTGATGCCCTGACGCTTGCGGTTTTCTTCTTCGCAGACGTCATCCTTGCCGCCACAGATGTCGCAGCCCTCTTTCAGCCCCAGCTGGTTCAAGCCGCCGCAGGAGCCGGCGATGGGCTTGCGTCCCATCAGCACGCCAACGGCCATGGCCGTCATGACCAGCAGCATGAAGCCCAGTGCAAGTAGCCAAATCGTCATACGTTACCTCCCGTGCGGCGTAAGCGCAGGTTTGCGCCGGCCGCTTGCCTCGTTGAATAGAACGTCGCCCTTTACCCCCATTATCGTAATGATCGGCGGCAAACACAAAGGGAAAACCGGCGCCCGCGAAACACAACGGGGCCAGCCACACCGGCCAGCCCCGCAAGCGTTACCCTCATACCGTCGCGCCGGCCCTAACCGCCGAAATCGTCCAGCATGATGTTTTCCGGCTCGACGCCGAGATCCAGCAGCAGCTTGATCACCGAGGCGTTCATCATCGGCGGGCCGCACATGTAGTACTCGCAGTCCTCGGGCGCCGGGTGGTCCTTCAGGTAATTTTCGTAAAGCACGTTGTGGATGAAGCCCGTGGGGCCGTCCCAGTTGTCTTCGTCCTGAGGATCAGAAAGCGCCAGGTGCCATTCAAAGTTGTCGTGCTCTTCTTCCAGCTGATCGTACTCTTCGTTGTAGAAGGTCTCGCGCCAGGAGCGCGCGCCGTACCAGAAGCTGATCTTGCGCTTGGTATCCAGGCGCTTGAGCTGGTCGAAGATATGGCTGCGCATGGGCGCCATGCCCGCGCCGCCGCCGACAAAGACCATCTCCGCGTCGGTATCCTTGGCGAAGAACTCGCCGAAGGGGCCCATGACCGTCACCGTATCGCCGGGCTTCATGTTGAACACGTAGGTCGACATCAAACCGGGCGGATGGCTCGTGCCCGGGGGCGGCGTAGCGATGCGGACGTTGAACTTGAGGATGCCCTTCTCTTCCGGGTAGTTGGCCATGGAATAGGCGCGGATGATTTCCTCGTTGTTCTTGTGGGAGACGTCGAAGAGGCTGAACTTCTTCCAGTCGCCCTGGTAGTCCTCGTCGATATCGAAGTCGGAGAACTTGATGTCATAAGGCGGCGCCACCAGCTGCACGTAGCCGCCGGCGCGGAAGTCCACGTTTTCGCCTTCGGGAAGCTTGAGGTTGAGCTCCTTGATGAAGGTGGCCACGTTGTGGTTGTCGAGCACCTCGCACTCCCACTTCTTCACGCCGAAGACTTCTTCGGGCACCTCGATCTTCATATCCTGCTTCACCGGCACCTGGCAGGACAGCCGCCAGCCCTGCTTTTTCTCGCGCATGGTGAAGTGGGATTCTTCCGTGGGCAAAATCGAGCCGCCGCCTTCTTCCACGCGGCACTTGCACTGGGCGCAGGAGCCGCCGCCGCCGCAGGCGGACGACAGGAAAATGCCGTTGGCCGCCAGGGTATTGAGGAGCTTGCCGCCGGCCTGGGTGGTCAGCGTGCTCTCGGGGTCGCCGTTGACTTCGATGGTCACGTCCCCGCTGCTCACGAGTCTGCTGCGGGCTGCCAGGATGATCGCCGTCAGACTGAGGACGATGACCGTGAACATGACAACACCGAGCAAGATGATGGATGTATCAACCATGTCGGTTTCCTATTGCTGAAGGTTGTTCCGATTCCGGCGGCGGCCAGAGCGCGCCGCCGGAAAAACGCTGCGTCAGAGCTGAATGCCCGAAAAGGACATGAAACCCAGCGACATCAGACCTACCGTGAGGAAGGTAATCCCCAGCCCCTGGAGGCCCGCCGGCACGTCGCTGTACTTCAGCTTTTCACGGATCCCGGCAAGCGCGGCGATGGCCAGCGCCCAGCCCATGCCCGCGCCGAAGCCGTAAACCACGGACTCGCCGAAATTATAGCTGCGCTCGACCATGAACAGCACGCCGCCAAGGATGGCGCAGTTGACGGTGATCAGCGGCAGAAACACGCCCAGGGCGTTGTAGAGCGCGGGCACGTACTTGTCCAAAAACATTTCCATGATCTGCACAAGCGCGGCAATCACGCCGATATAGCTCAAAAGCCCAAGGAAGGACAGGTCGATGTTTTCGGCCCCGGAAATCCCCGTCCAGGTCAGCGCCCCTTCCTGTAGCAGATAGGTGTAGACCAGGTTGTTGACCGGCACGGTCACCGACAGCACCACAATCACCGCCACGCCCAGGCCCAGCGCCGACGACACTTTCTTGGACACGGCAAGGAAGGTACACATGCCGAGGAAGAAGGCCAGCGCCATGTTCTCGACGAAAATCGATTTCGCCAAAAGGCTCAGATAGTGTTCCATGTTACACGGCCTCCTTCGGCTGAGTGTTTTCCTTCATCTGGAATTCGTTTTCCTCGACCTGCTCAGGATCAATGGAGCGCATGGCCCAGATCATCAGGCCGATGACGAAGAACGCCGACGGCGGCAGCAGCAAAAGGCCGTTACCCACGTACCAGCCGCCGTCCTGGACGGTCTGCAGCACGGTAAAGCCAAAGACGCTGCCCGAACCGAGAAGCTCGCGGACAAAGCCTACCGTCATCAGCACAAAGCCGTATCCCAGGCCGTTGCCCACGCCGTCGAGGAACGAAAGTCCCGGCGAGTTGGACATGGCGAAGCCTTCGGCGCGGCCCATGACGATGCAGTTGGTGATAATCAGGCCGACGAACACCGACAGCTGCTTGGACATCTCGTAGGCGTAGGCCTTGAGGATCTGGTCCACCACGATCACCAGCGAGGCGATGATGGTCATCTGCACGATGATGCGGATCGACGAAGGGATGTGGTTGCGAATCAGCGAGACGAAAAAGCTGGACAGCGAGGTCACGAAAATGACCGCCAGGGTCATGACCAGCGATACGCCCATGCTGGTGGTCACCGCCAGCGCCGAGCAAATACCCAGTATCTGCAGGGCGATGGGGTTATTCTGGAAAATCGGCGTCGTCAGGACGCCCTTGGGAGTGACGTCTGCCATGATCAGGCTCCTTCAGATTCGGGTACAACATCGGCATTTTGTGCCTGCGCCGGGCTGACACCGCTGCGGAACCGGGTCAGGTAAGTGCCGAAGCCTTCCGGGCTCAGCCAGAACTGAAGCATATTGGTCACGCCGTTACTGGTGAGCGTCGCGCCGGACAGCGCATCCACCTCGTTCTCGCCGCTGGCACTTTTGGACAGGTGGATCTGCGGTGACAGGTTGCCCTCGTCATCGTAGATTTTCTTGCCTTCCCAGAGTGCCTGCCAGCGAGGGTTGTTGACTTCGGCACCCAGACCCGGAGTTTCCCCGTGTTCGTAGTAGGTGATACTGACGATGGTGTTGCCGTCGCCCTCAACCGACAGGAAACCGCGCATCAGTCCCCAGAGGCCCTGCCCGCGAATGGGCAGCACGATCTGGTCGGGATCGTCGGGATCGCCCACCAGGTAGACCGTGGCGTATTCTTCCACCCGGGAAAGCCCGGCAATGTCCTCGGGGCCGGAGAGCGTACGGCCCGTAGCCGGGTCGCTTGCCGCCTCGAAGCTGTCGAAGGTGTCGGGGTCGAACTCGTCGGTGTATTCACCGGTTTCCATGTTCACGACCCGGGCGCTCATGCGATCGCCAAAGACCTCTTCCACGTCCATGCCCGGCTCGTAGAGATTGGCCACGTTGAGGATGTTGGTCTTGCGGTCCAGCTCCTGGTTGAGCTGCTGCTGCGGGCGCAGCGCTACCGCCGCCGTGGACACGATTACGGAGCAGACGATACATAGCGCAAACGCCACGATCAGCGTCTTTTTGATCGAATTGTTACCCATCAGGCTGTCTCCTCGGCCGGCACGCCAACGCGCTTGACGCGGCGCTTGATGTTGGCCTGGACAAAGAAGTGGTCAATAAGCGGGGCAAACAGGTTGGCAAACAGAATCGCCAGCATGATGCCTTCGGGGAAGGCCGGGTTAACCACGCGGATCAGCACGGTCATGAACCCGATCAGCACGCCGAACAGCAGACGCCCGGGGTTGGTCATCGACGCCGATACCGGGTCGGTTGCCATGAACACCGTACCGAAGGCAAACCCGCCCACGACCAGATGCCAGTACCAGGGCATGGCAAACATGGCGTTGGTGTCCGAGCCGATCATATTGAACAGCGTGCTGGTGGCGACCATTCCCAGCAGCACACCCAACATGATGCGCCAGGAAGCGATCTTCGTCCACAGCAGCACAATGGCGCCGAGCAGAATAGCAAAGGTAGAGACCTCGCCCACCGAGCCGGGGAGAAAGCCCCAGAAGGCGTCCCACCAGCTAAAGCTTGACGTCACCTGGCTCATGCCGTCCTGAAACGCCATGGACAGCGGCGTCGCCCCGGTATAGCCGTCGGCGGCGACCCAGATGGCGTCGCCGGAAATCTGCGCGGGGTAGGCAAAGTAAAGAAAGGCACGGCCGGTCAGCGCCGGGTTAAGGAAGTTCTTGCCGGTACCGCCAAACACCTCCTTGCCGATCACCACGCCGAAGGTAATGCCCAGCGCCACCTGCCACAGCGGGATCGTTGCCGGCAGGATCAGCGCGTAAAGCACCGAGGTCACAAAGAAGCCCTCGTTGACTTCGTGGCCGCGCTTGATAGCAAACAGCACTTCCCAGAAGCCGCCGACGATAAAGGTCGCCAGGTAAATGGGCACGAAGTAGGTGGCGCCCAGCACGAAGTTGGCCCACAGGCTGTCGGGATTATGCCCCGAGGCCAGCACCATCATCAGCGCTTCGCGCCAGCCGTTCATCGACTCGTAGCCGGCCTGGATGGCGCCGTTGGCCTGCCAGCCCGCGTTCCACATGCCAAAGAGCATGGCCGGGAAGGTGCACAGCCACACGGTGATCATGATGCGCTTGAGGTCGATGCCGTCGCGCACGTGGGCGGTGGTCTTGGTGACGTTCGGCGGCGAGTAGAGCATCGTGTCTATCGCTTCATAAAGCGGATAGAACTTTTCGTACCTGCCACCCTTGTCAAAATGCGGCTCGAGACTGTCGAGCGTTTGTCGGATACCCATCGTCAGGCCTCTTTCTCGATCATGGTGAGATTGTCACGCAGGATGGGGCCATACTCGTACTTGCCGGGGCAGACGTACGTGCAAAGCGCCAGATCCTCTTCGTCCAGCTCCAGACACCCAAGCTGCATGGCAGCTTCGATGTCACCCACGATCAGCGAGCGCAAAAGCTGAGTCGACATGATGTCCAGCGGCATGATCTTTTCATAGGCGCCCACGGGCACCATGGCACGTTCCGAGCCGTTGGTCGACGTCGTCGGGGCGTAGCGGTCAAGCCCAGTCAGCTTGGAAAGATAGATGCCCATCACCGAGTGGCGGTTGCTGCCCGGCGACAGCCAGCCCATGAAATTACGCTTGTTGCCCTCTTCAAGCAGGCTGAACTGGTTGTGAAACCGTCCGGCGTAGCTCAGCTTGCCTTCGGCGGCAAAGCCCGAGAACACCGCGCCGGAAATGACGCGGGTGTCGTCGGGCTTGACGACCTCACCGGCCAAAAGCTCATCGGTGCTCGCGCCGATACGGGTGCGCAGCAGGCGCGGCGACTCGGCCCGGGGGCCGGCGACCGCCATGACGCGGCTGACGTCAAGCTTGCCTTCGGTAAATAGCCGGCCCATGGCGATCACGTCCTGGTAGCCGATGTGCCAAACCTTACGGTGCAGGGCAACGGGCGACAGGTAATGAATGTGCGTACCGACCAGCCCGGCCGGATGCGGCCCGGTGAAGGCTTCCCGGGTAACGCCGTCCACGTCGTCGCCGGGAATCGCGCTTTCCTCGCCGGTGCACAGGTAAACCTTGCCTTCGGTCAGGCGGGCAAGCACCTTGAGGCCGTCTTCAAACGCCTCGGGCGCTTCGTTGACGATCACCGCCGGATCCGGGCTCAGCGGCTGGGTATCCACGGCGGTGACGAAGATGTCGGCGGGCTTGCTGTCAAGCGCCGGCGTCCGGGAATAGGGGCGCGTGCGCAGCGCGGTCCACAGGCCGGACGCCACCAGCTGATCGACCACCGCCTGGCGCTCCAGGCGGGAAAGCGCGCCGCGCTCGTGGGCCGTGAAGGAGACCGTTTCCTCTTCTCCCTCGTCGACCTGGATCACCACAGACAGCAAACGACGCTTTTCGCCGCGGTTGATCGCGACGACTTCACCGGCTGCGGGTGCGGTAAAACGAACCCCCGCCGTTTTCTTGTCGGTGAAGAGCAGTTGGCCCAGTTTGACCTTCTCCCCCACCTGTACCTCCATGGTCGGCTTCATGCCGACATAGTCAGGTCCCAGGATCGCCACGTGTCGCACCGGCTGCGCCGCGTCAATGCGCGGTTCCGGCGCCCCCGTGATGGGGAGATCCAGGCCTTTCTTGACTTCGATCATAGTCTCGCCCAGTTGATGGATCGGATATACGAAGATAAGGGGTTCGAAAATATTCGAATGTCTTGGTATCCGCTCAGTTATTACCAGTCGGGCCCGAGACGCGCTCGAACCACCCCAAAAATCCACCGTATTATAAAGATAAGCGCGGCCAATGACCACATCCATCCGGCCTCCCATAGGTGGTAGGGTCCCGCGCTAGCCGCCCTCCGACCAACGCAAAACGCCACCCGAAGGTGGCGTTTTCGCAGGCATGACGGCGGCTCTTGGAGGCGCGATCAGCCGGCTTCGTGGGGCAGCTTGAGGAAGTTGACGTGGGACACGTGCTGCAGCAGGCGAATGACCTGGCAGCTGTAGCCGAACTCGTTGTCGTACCACACATACATCACGGCGTGGTTGTCGTCGGCGATGGTGGCCTTGGCGTCCACAATGCCCGCCTTGCGGTTGCCGACAAAGTCCGACGAGACCACTTCGGCGGAGTCGACGAAGTCGATCTGCTTCTGGTAGGCCGAGTGGATCGACATGTCGCGCAGATAGTCGTTGAGCGACTCGGCATCAGCGCCCTTTTCCAGGGTCAGGTTGAGAATCGCCATGGAGACGTTGGGCGTGGGCACGCGGATGGCGTTGCCGGTAAGCTTACCTTCAAGCTCGGGCAGCGCCTTGGCTACGGCCTTGGCCGCGCCGGTTTCAGTAAGCACCATGTTAAGCGCGGCGCTGCGCCCGCGGCGGTCGCCCTTGTGGTAGTTATCGATCAGGTTCTGGTCGTTGGTGTAGGCGTGCACGGTTTCCACGTGGCCGGTGGTGACGCCGTACTCGTCGTTGATCACCTTGAGCACCGGCACAATGGCGTTGGTGGTGCACGACGCCGCCGAGAGAATGTGATCGTCTTCCTGGATGTCGTCGTGGTTGATGCCGTAGACGATGTTCTTGATCTCGCCCTTGCCCGGCGCGGTGAGAATCGCCTTCGCTGCGCCCTTGCACTCCAGGTGCTGGCCCAGGCCTTCCTCGTCGCGCCAGATGCCGGTGTTATCCACGATCACCGCGTTGTTGATGCCGTAGTCGGTGTAGTCGATGTCGCTCGGGGAATCGGCGTAGATCATCTGGATGACGTTGCCGTTGACGGTCAGCGTGCGCGCCTCGGCGTCGACGTCGATGGTGCCTTCAAAGGGGCCGTGCACAGAGTCCCGGCGCAAAAGGCTCGCGCGCTTTTCCAGGTCCTTGGCCACATCGCCGCGGCCGCGCACCACAATGGCGCGCAGGCGCAGCAGGTTGCCGCCGCCGGCCTTTTCGATCATTACCCGGGTCAACAGCCGGCCGATCCGGCCAAAGCCGTAGAGCACCACGTCCTGGGGCTCGCCGGTGCTTGCGCCCGGCTGGTAGGCGTCGACAATTTCGTGCAGCTCCTTGCGCAGGTAGGCCTCCACGTCGCCGCCGCCCTGGCGCTTGAAGTTCACCGCCAGCTTGCCCACGTCGACGTGTGCCGGGCCCAGATTCAGCTCGCTCATCGCCCGGACGATGGGAAAGGTGTCTTCCACGGTTAGCTCGGTGCCTTCGATTTTGCGCACGAAGCGGTGATCTTTCAAAATACGGATCACCGACTGCTTGATCAGCGAGCGGCCGAACATGGTGGCTACGACGTTGTTTTGGCGGTACAGGCGCCCCACCAGCGGAATCATCTGTTCGGCCAGGGCTTCGCTGCTCTGCCATTCCCGGAAAACGTTATCAAGCATGGGCTGACTCACGTGCGACCTCTTTGGGTAATAGAAGGAAGTTCGTGCGGGTATTATCCCGACCTGCCGAGGGTATCGCAATCACAGGATGGTCGCAGCGCCTGTAAACCGGTTACACCGCGCCCGTTATCTCCCCGAAACACGGATCATCGACGCCGGGTGGCCATGCTCGCCCGGCGGATCGTGTATGATCGGAGCTTTCTTTTTTCCGCGTCAACTCGCCAACCGATATCGACTATGCCGACTTTTTCACTGCTCGAACCGCCAACTCCCCGGGGCACCCGCGATACGCTGTTCTGGACATCGCCGCCGGGCAGCGCCGCTGCCCTGGCGCTGGCCCGGGCAGCCGGGCAGGCCCCCTTGCTGGTCATCACGCCAAGCACCGCCAGCGCCCAGCGCCTGGAACAGACGCTGGCCTTTTACAGCGACGTGCCGGTGCTGCCCTTCCCCGACTGGGAAACGCTGCCCTACGATAGCTTCTCCCCGCACCAGGATATCGTCTCGGCGAGGCTGCGCACCCTGCGCAGGCTCCAGGACGGCGTGCACGGCATTGTGCTGGTGCCGATCAACACCCTGATGCAGCGGCTGCCGCCGGTGGACTACATCGCCGGGAGGGTGTTGACCCTGGCCGCCGGCGACACCCTGGACCGCGAGCAGCTGCGCGAGTCGCTGACCCGGGGCGGCTATCGCGCGGTGGAAACCGTCTTCGAGCCCGGCGAGTACGCCATTCGCGGCGCGCTGATCGACCTTTACGCCATGGGCATGGAGCAGCCCGTACGCATTGACCTGTTCGACGACGAAATCGACACCCTGCGCTATTTTGACCCCGGCACCCAGCGCTCCAGCGAAAAAGTGGAGCGGGTGGAGCTGCTCCCGGCCCATGAATACCCGCTGTCGCGCAGCGCCATTGCCCGTTTTCGCGAGCAGTTCGAAACCCTGTTCGACGTCGACCCGCGCCAGTGCCCGCTGTACAACGACGCGCTCAAGGCCATTCCCTCCCCCGGGCTCGAGCAGTACCTGCCGCTGTTTTTCGAGCAGACCGCGTCGCTGTTCGATCACCTGACGGACGACACTCGCGTGGCCCTGCTCCCCGACGTATTTCACGCCGCCGAGCAGCACTGGGAGGCCATCGAGGCGCGCTACGCCAACCTCGGCGTGGACCCCACGCGCCCGCTCCTGCCGCCCCATCGGGCGTTCTGGCCGGTGAGCGACATCTTTGCCGCGGTCAAGCAGCGCCCGCGCATCGAGCTCACCGACGACGGCGAACACCGCCACGCCCGGGCGCCGGATGCGCTGGCGCTGCCCGACGTCGCCATCAACGCCCGCAGCCACACGCCGCTGGCAGCGCTTGCGCACTTCCTTGACCAGCATCCGGACACGCGCATCCTCTTTGTCGCCGAGTCCCGGGGGCGGCGCGAAGCGCTGGAAGAGCTGCTCGCCCCGCTTTCATTGGCGCTGCCCCACGTCGAGGGCTTTAACGCTTTTCTCAGCGGTGACGCGCCGTATGCCCTGACCGAGGGGCAGGTGGATGCCGGCCTGTGGCTGGGCGCGCCGGATATTCTGGTTCTGACCGAAACCGAACTGTTCGGCGACGTCGTGCGCCAGAGCCGACGCCGGGAAAAAGCCACCGACGACGACGATTTCGCCGTCCACCACCTGTCCGAGCTCAAGGCCGGCGCGCCGGTGGTGCACCAGGCCCACGGGGTGGGCCGCTACCTGGGGCTGGAAGCGCTTGAGGCCGGCGGCCAGGCCAGCGAGTTTCTCGCCCTGGAATACGCCGGCGGCGCCAAGCTTTACGTACCGGTGGACAACCTTCACCTGATCTCGCGCTACAGCGGCGTCGACGACGAGCTGGCCCCGCTGCACAAGCTGGGCTCGGAGCAGTGGGACAAGGCGCGCAAGAAAGCCGCCGAGAAGATCCGCGACACCGCCGCCGAGCTGCTCGACATCTACGCCCGCCGCGAAGCCCAGCAGGGCGTGGTTTACGACGCCCCGGACAGCGACTATCAGCGCTTTGCCGCCAGCTTCCCGTTCGAGGAAACGCCCGACCAGGAAGCCGCCATTAACGCCGTGGTCAACGACCTGACCGCGCCCCAGCCCATGGACCGGGTGATCTGCGGCGACGTCGGCTTCGGCAAGACCGAGGTGGCCATGCGCGCGGCGTTTCTCGCCGTGCAGTCCGGCCGCCAGGTGGTCGTGCTGGTGCCCACCACCCTGCTCGCCCGCCAGCACTTTGAAAACTTTCGCGACCGCTTTGCCGATACCGCCGTCACCCTCGGCCTGCTATCGCGCTTCACCGGCGGCAAAGGCGCCTCTGAGGCGCTGGAGAAAGTCACAAGCGGCCAGACCGATATCGTCATCGGCACCCACAAGCTGCTGTCGAAAAGCGTCGATCTGCCCCACATGGGGCTTTTGATCATCGACGAGGAGCACCGCTTCGGCGTCGCGCAGAAGGAAAAGCTCAAGACCCTGCGCGCCGAAATCGACATCCTCACGCTCACCGCCACGCCCATTCCGCGCACGCTCAACATGGCCATGAGCGGCATTCGTGATCTGTCGATCATCGCTACGCCGCCGGCACGGCGGCTGTCGGTGAAGACGTTTGTCCAGCAGCGCGCCGACGGCGTGATCAAGGAGGCGCTGCTGCGCGAGATACTGCGCGGCGGCCAGGTGTATTTCCTTCACAACGAAGTCAAGACCATCGACACCGCCGCGGAGAAAATCCGCGAACTGGTGCCCGACGCCCGGGTAGCGGTGGCCCACGGCCAGCTCCCCGAGCGCAGCCTGGAGCGGGTCATGTCGGACTTCTACCACCGCCGCTTCAACGTGCTGGTGTGCTCGACCATCATCGAAAGCGGCATCGATGTGCCCAGCGCCAACACCATTGTGATCGAGCGCGCCGACAAGTTCGGTCTCGCCCAGCTGCACCAGCTACGCGGGCGCGTGGGCCGCAGCCACCACCAGGCCTACGCCTACCTGCTCACCCCGCCGCCCAAGGCCATGACCCGGGATGCGGTCAAGCGGCTCGAGGCCATCAGCGCCTCGGACGACCTGGGGGCGGGCTTCACGCTTGCCAGCCACGACATGGAGATTCGCGGCGCCGGCGAGCTTTTGGGCGACGAGCAGAGCGGCCAGATGGAAACCATCGGCTACACCCTCTATATGGAAATGCTCGACCGCGCGGTGAAAGCCATTCGCGCCGGCAAAACACCCAACCTCGAGGCGCCGTTTGACAGCGGCGTCGACATCAGCCTGAACCTTCCGGCGCTGATCCCCGACGACTATATCCACGACGTGCAGCAGCGTCTGGTCATGTACAAGCGAATTGCCAACGCCCAGGGCGACGACGAGCTCAGGGAGCTTCAGGTAGAGCTCATCGACCGCTTTGGGCTGCTGCCCGCGCCGCTCAAGCACTTAATCCGCCAGACCCGGCTGCGCCAGCGCGCCGAGCCGCTGGGCATCAGCCGCCTGGAAGCCGGCGAGACGCGCGGTCGGATCATCTTTGCCGCCGACACTCGGGTCGACCCGATGACGCTGGTCAGCCTCATTCAGCAGGCGCCGGACAAGTACCGCCTGGACGGCTCTGATACCCTGCGCTTCACGCTGCCCATGGAAAGCGTGGAGGCACGCTTTGAACAGGTCGAAGCCCTGCTGCACACCCTTAACCAGAAACCCCCAGCCCCCTGAGACGTATAAGGACATGACATGAGCGCCAACGCTGCCCATCGACGTTTGACCAAGACGCCTGCCGTCACGCTGCTGGCCGCCGCCATCAGCGCCGCCTGCCTGACCCTGCCCGCCACCGCCACGGCGGCCTCGCTCCAAAAGGCGAGCGCCGAGAACGACAAGGCCGACAGCCAGTCGGCTTCTACGCTACTGGAAAACGCCCGCGCCCTGACGGCCAAAAGCAAGGCGTCGAGCGCCGACCAGACGTCCGCCGACGAAGCGCCGGCTGCCGCCCCCAACGACCTGCCCCGGGGGCAGTTCCACATCCCCGACGAAGGCGACGTGGTCGGCAAGCATTACACGGTCACCGTCAAGGATCAGGAGCAGACGCTGGTCGACATTGCCCGCCAGCACAACATCGGCTACGAAGAGATGCGCATGGCCAACCCCGGCGTCAGCCTCTGGGTGCCCGGCGAGGGAACCGAAGTCAATCTTCCCAGCCGCTATATTCTTCCCGACGTCAAGCGCGAAGGCATTGTCATCAACCTCTCCGAGCTGCGCCTTTACTACTACCCGGCGGACAAGCCAAACATCGTCGAGACCTATCCGGTCAGCGTCGGCCGTGATGAATTCGCAACCCCCGTCGGCGTGACCAAAACCACGGTCAAGGTCAAGGATCCGGCCTGGGCGCCGCCGGCCTCCATGCGCCGGGAAGCCGCCGAGCGCGGCGACCCCGCCCCCAAGGTGGTGCCCGCAGGCCCGGACAACCCCCTGGGCCGCCACGCCATTCTGCTGGGCCTGCCAAGCTATTTGATCCACGGCACCAACCGCCCCGAAGGCGTGGGCATGCGTGTCAGCCGCGGCTGCATCCGCATGTACCCCGAAGACATCGAGTCGCTTTATAAGCGGCTTCCGGGCAGCACCCGAGTCAACATCATCGACGCGCCGTTCAAGGCCGGCCTGGACAGCGACGGCAGCCTGCTGGTGCAGTCCTTCCCTCAGCTGGAAGAAAACAGCGGTGATTTCGAGCCGCTGCTCAACGCCCTGGAAATCATCGAGGCGAAAACCGGCGAACAGGGGGTCGAGGTCGACTACAAGCGCGTCAAACAGGCCATTGAAGAGCCCAACGGCAGCATCCTGGCGCTTTCCGGCCCCCAGGCCGAAGCCTCCCGTGAAGGCGATGAAAACCGCAACACCGCTACCCTGCTGAAAAATCTCCAGCTAAAATCCCAGCCCGCCGACAAAGACGACGACGGCGAATAAATCCGCGCTGTCCAGATAACAAAAAACCCTGCCGAGGCAGGGTTTTTTGTGCTATGTAAAAGCAGCCGCAAAGGACGTTGGCCCTTTAAGAACGTCGGCCCCTTGCGGTTTCCATGCGTCTTACTTCTGCATGGAGCGCTCAAACATGCGGTTCATTTCTTCACGGTTCTTCTCAGACATCTGCAGTGCGGCACGTGCGTCACGCTGCGCCTGCTTGGCAGTGTTCATCGCCTGAGACGCAGTGCTCTGCGCTTCAGCGGCATCAGCCTGAGCGGATTCTGCCGTGGTGCGAACTTCTTCCAGCGCGCTGGTAGAAGCACAGCCGGCCAGAATAGCCAGAGAAGCGGCAGCGGCAGACATTTTCAGGGTCGTCTTCAGAGTCATAGTGTTCTCCTTGAATCTTCCTTGGTGCTACATTAATGAATCGGCAGGCATAAGGCTAAAGCCCTTATGCATGCTTGTCCACCTGCAATTTGCAGGTTTACTGCAGCGACATATGCCGCGAAGCACAGACGCGAAACGCTGTTGTATTATAGCCAACAACGTTTGTCTAGCATCCTATGTTCAAATACTGAAACTTTGAACAATCTTCGACAACAACACCTTAGCGAATAACGATGCGGGTGCCAATGCCAACCAGCTCTTCCAGCTGTTCGATTTGGGTATCGGTCATGGCCACGCAGCCCTGGGTCCAGTTCATGCGCCGGTGGACCTCGGGGTCGGCCTCTCCCAGCCCGTGCAGGCCGATGGCGCCGCCCAGCACGGTATCCTGGGGCGGCGTCCCGTAGCGGCGGTAGTGATCGAAATACGCCTGGTAGTCCTCGCGGGAATAAAGCCCGGTGCGCAGGGCCATACGCGCGTGGTCGGGCGTCGGGTAGTCCACGCCCATGAACAGGTGCCAGCGGCTGTCGAAATTGAAACGGTTGACGCGAAACTCGCCCCTGGGGGTCACGCTACCGCCGCTGATGCGCTGGTTATCCGCCCCGCCGCGCCCCAGCGATACCGGTGCAAAATGCTCGATACGCTCGCGACCGCGATAAACGTCGAGCGACAGCTTACGACCGTCTACCAGCACCCAGACCTCGCCGGGAAAGCGCGGATGCATCGCCTCTTCCAGCTGCTGTTCGACCAGATCGATAAAGGCGATTTTGGCCAGGAAACCGGCGCTGGCCGGGGCGGCCTGAAAGGCCAGAAAGGCTGCGGTACCGGCCAGAAAACGGCGACGATCCAGAGGCATAGGGCATACTCTTGTCAGGAAAAAATGCGGGACGGGCCGGTACCCTCAGCTAAATATCGCTAAAATCCTCAAACTGCGAGACAATGCGGCGCACCTCGGCCTCGTGGCCTTCGGCCAGCGAGTTGAAGAACTCTTCCTCGGCAGGAATCACGGCCTTTTTTGCGCGGTACTCATAAAGCTCCTGCAGCGCGTTGTGCGCTTCCGTCGAGGTCTGCAGGGCCGCTTCGATGCTGTCATAAGTGGCGTACTGTGTCAGGCGCTCAAGCCCCGGCGGCTGGGGGAAGTCGGCCGGGTCGTCAAACCAGGTGTTGAGCACTTCCTGATGGGCGGAGCCTTCGTCCAGGGTATCTTCCAGCCCGGATTTCATGCGCAGCTCCTGGCTTGCCAGGTAATCCAGCGCTATTTGCAGGCGTTCGCTTTCCGCATCCTTGGCCCGGTCGCCGAACTGACGAGCCATCCGCCCGTGAAAGTCGGCCGCCCAGGCGATCAGATCGCGTACTTGGTTATAGCGCATATACCTCTCCTTTTTAGGCTTTGGTCACGCCACCTGTGTGACCTTGACAGCATGCCACGGGGTCACCGCTCGCTGCACGCCGCAGAAGACGTTGGCACGGCCTCCGGTGGAGCCAGCGTGCCCGGCGCCGCCCGGGCGTTACTTCTTGCGTTTGTCTTCTACCTGCCACTTGCCCTCATCAAAGGTGGCTTTCCACCCCGTGGCCTTGCCGTTTTCGTCGGTCATGACGAACTGGGCCTTGTTCTTGCGCGAAAAGCGAATCTGCGCCGGCCGCCCGTCAGGATCTTCGCTGGGCGCGTCGAGAATGAAGCGGTATTTCTCCGGCAGCTCGTCGGCGTGGGCCTTGAGCTCCTTGACCAGAGGCGGGCGCGTCTCGCGGTTCTTGGGGAACTTGCTCGCCGCCAGAAACAGCCCGCTGGCGCCGTCGCGGAGCACATAGTGGTCGTCGACCTTCTGGCAGGCAAGCTCCGGCATGGGAATCGGGTCCATCTTCGGCGGCGCCACCTCGCCGCTGCGCAGCAGCTTGCGGGTGTTCTTGCACTCGCTGTTGGTGCAGCCGAAGTACTTGCCAAAGCGCCCGGACTTGAGCTGCATCTCGTGACCGCACTTGTCGCACTCGATGACCGGCCCGTCGTAGCCCTTGATCTTGAACTTGCCGCTTTCGATCTCGTAGCCGCCGCAGTCGGGGCTGTTACCGCAGATATGCAGCTTGCGCGTCTCGTCGATGAGATAGCTGTCCATGGCGGTTTCGCACCGCGGGCAGCGGCGCTTGGCGCGCAGGGCGTTGGTTTCGGCATCGGCGCCGGCATCGGCGGCGACGGCCTCTTCGCCGGGGATCAGGTCAATGGTGGTCTTGCAGCGCTCCTTGGGCGGCAGGTTATAGCCGCTGCAGCCCAGAAACACCCCGGTAGAGGCGGTACGGATCTGCATGTGGCGCCCGCACTGGGGGCACTCGATATCCGTGGGCACCGGCTGGTTGGGGCGCATGCCGTCTTCGCTTTCGGCCTGGGCCAGCTCGTCGCGGAACTCGTGGTAGAAGGTATCCAGCAGCGCCCGCCAGCTGCGCTCGCCCTCGGCGAC
Organism: Halomonas garicola; assembly: GCF_031935715.1. Lineage (GTDB taxonomy): Bacteria > Pseudomonadota > Gammaproteobacteria > Pseudomonadales > Halomonadaceae > Vreelandella > Vreelandella garicola. The sequence goes on from NZ_JASSZF010000003.1 coordinate 106,205, forward strand.
GTCGTCCAACCCGTCTTCCATGCGCGCGGTAAAGGAGTAGTCCATGAGATCAGGGAACGACTCCTTGAGCCGCTCGGTGACGATATCGCCGAGCTTTTCGGCGTAGAAGCGGCGGTTTTCCAGCTTGACGTAGCCGCGGTCCTGGATCGTCGAGATAATCGCCGCGTAGGTCGACGGCCGGCCGATACCCTGCTTCTCCAGCTCCTTGACCAGCGCGGCTTCGGTATAGCGCGCCGGCGGCTTGGTGAAGTGCTGCTGGGGATCCAGGGCGTCGAGGGTCATCGGCGTGCCTTCGGCAAGGTCGGGCAGGCGCTGGTCCTCATTCTTGCCCGAGGGCTTCATGACCCGGGTATAGCCGTCAAACTTCAGCACCCGGCCCTTGGCGCGCAGCTCATAGCCGTCAACGTCAATGCTCAGGGTGCTGGAAAGGTACTCGGCCGGGGTCATCTGACAGGCCACGAACTGGCGCCAAATGAGCTCGTAAAGGCGCTCGGCGTCGCGCTCCATGCTGGCAAGGTCGCCCGCCCGGGTTTCGACGTTGGACGGGCGGATGGCCTCGTGGGCCTCCTGGGCGCTTTCCTTGCTGGCATAGCGGTTGGGCGCTTCCGGCAGGTAGCGCTTGCCGTATTCCTCGCCGATGAAGCCCCGCGCGCTCTCCACCGCGTCGTTGGACAGATTGGTGGAGTCGGTACGCATATAGGTGATGTAGCCCGCCTCGTAAAGACGCTGGGCCATGGTCATGGTCTTTTTCACCGAAAAGCCCAGCCGCCCGCTTGCCGCCTGCTGCAGCGTCGAGGTGATAAAGGGGGCGTTGGGCTTTGAGCGCGTGGGCTTGTCTTCCCGGGCGGTAATCGCCAGGTCAGCGCCTTTCAGCCCGGCAATGCGCTCGAGGGTCTCGGCTTCGGCGGTGGGGCGAAACGCCTGGCCGTTCTGGCGCGCCAGCACAAAGCGCACGGCCTCGCCCTCGGGCGTAACCAGGTCGGCGTGAACGTCCCAGAACTCTTCGGGAATAAAGGCGCGGATTTCGCGCTCGCGCTCGACGATCAGCCGCATAGCCACCGACTGCACCCGCCCGGCCGACAGCCCCCGGGCCACCTTGGCCCAGAGCAGCGGCGAGAGCATGAAGCCCACCACGCGGTCGAGAAAGCGCCGCGCCTGCTGGGCCTCCACCCGGGGGATGTTCAGCGAGCCGGGGGCCTTGAACGCGTCCTGGATGGCGTTTTTGGTGATCTCGTTGAACACCACGCGCTTGTAGCGGTCGTCGTCGCCGCCAATGGCCTCGCGCAGGTGCCAGGCAATGGCTTCGCCCTCGCGGTCCAAATCCGTTGCCAGATAGACCGCGTCGGCGTCGGCGGCGAGCTTTTTCAGCTCGGCCACCACCTTTTCCTTGCCCGGCAGCGTTTCGTAATGCGCCTCCCAGCCGTTATCCGGATCAATGCCCATGCGCCGAATCAGCTGGGTATGCGCCTTGCGCTTTTTATGCGCCGCCTTTTCTTCTGCGGACATCTTGCGGGTCAACGCCGCCTGACGCGCCCGCTCCTTGGGGTCCACAGCGGTTTTACTCGAGCCGCTGGTCGGCAGGTCACGGATATGACCCACGCTCGACTTGACGATGAAATCGCGGCCGAGATATTTGTTGATCGTTTTCGCCTTGGCCGGCGACTCAACGATGACCAGTGACTTGCCCATAGTGCTCCACTTAAATGCTGTGCCGACAAAAAACGGCAGTTGAACAGGCGTATCGCGCTGTCTGGCACTTTTTGCGCGAGTGAAAAAATGCGCCTACCCTAACCCACGCCCAACAGAAGCGCTAGCCCGGCCAGAGCTATCCAGGGCTCTCGCCGCTGGAAATATCCTGCGCGCCGCTAACCATGTTACATTGGGCGTATTTACCGACGCATCCATTGACGTGCTGACGCCCCACGAGATCCGGTGGCATGGCCCGTCATCGCACAGTAGAGGCTCTTTCAGTCATGAGCAACGATACCTTGCAGCGCGTGCAAAGCGGCGAAAAATTTCGCAACGATCGCGGCATGTCAGTCATCAAGGACGGGATCAAGCAGCGCAAGGCGGCGGTGGAAGCCGAGCCCGATGCCTCGCTCGAGCGCAAGCCCAAGTGGCTGCGCGCCCGCATCCCCGGCGGCGAACGCTTTGAGGCGGTGAAGAAAAACGTCGCCAAGCACGGCCTGAGCACCGTCTGCGCCGAGTCCCACTGCCCCAACCTGGGCGAGTGCTGGAGCAACGGTACCGCCACCATCATGCTCATGGGGTCGGTATGCACCCGCGCCTGCCGCTTCTGCGCGGTGGATACCGGCAACCCCCAGGGCTGGCTGGACAAGGACGAGCCCGCCAACACCGCCAACTCGGTGGAGCTGATGGGGCTGCGCTATATCGTTTTGACCTCGGTGGACCGCGACGATCTTGACGACGGCGGCGCCGGCCACTACGCCAGCTGCATCAGCGCGATCAAGGAGCGCACCCCCGAGGTGGTGGTCGAGGCCCTGACCCCGGACTTCGACGCCGATCCCGCCGCCATCGAGCGGGTGGTGGACTCGGGCCTTGAAGTATTTGCCCAGAACGTCGAAACCGTCGAGCGCCTGACCTCCCGGGTGCGCGACCCCCGCGCCGGCTACCGCAAGACGCTGGACGTGCTGGCCCACGCCAAGCGCTACCGCCCGCAGACCATCACCAAGACCAGCATCATGCTGGGGCTTGGCGAGACCGACGAGGAAATCCTGCAGACGTTCGACGACCTGCGCGAGATCGGCGTGGACATCGTCACTCTTGGCCAGTACCTGCGCCCGACGAAAAACCACCTGCCGGTGGAGCGCTGGGTCACCCCGGAAGAGTTCGAGAACTATCGCCAGCTGGGGCTTGCCAAGGGCTTCATGGAAGTGCCCTCCGGCCCGCTGGTGCGCTCGAGCTACCGCGCCGACCGGGTGTTCGAGAAAAACAACCTGGGGCTTGCCTCTCCCGCCGCGGTGCCCGGCCAGGAAACCGGCGGCGACGATAACCTGATTCCGGTACAGAGCGTCAGCTAAGCCGCCCGCTACGTACGCACAGCTCGCACTCACAAAACACGCACGCACAAAAAAGCCGCCGTATCCACGGCGGCTTTTTTCATCCATGACGCCATGCGTTAGCGCTAGACGTTATAACGATACGGGGCGTTATTTACACACGGGTGCCAGCTCGCGTCCGATGCGCGCCGCCAGCGCCCGGGCCAGCTGCTCACCGACGCTTTCCACGCTCATCTTTTCCCCGTGTTCCACATCTTCCCTGTGCTCGATCAGCGAAGCCAGCCGCGCCATGGGCATGCCGGCATGGCCGCAGGGGTTGATGCGCGAGAACGGCGCCAGGTCGCCGTCGACGTTCAGCGCCACGCCGTGGTAGCTCGATCCGCGACGGATGCGCAGACCCAGCGAGGCAATCTTGGCCTCTTCCCCACTGTCGAGGATTACGTAAACCCCCGGGGCATCGGGTCGCGCACGCGCGGCAACGGCATATTCTGCCAGCACGTCGATCACCGCGTTTTCCATGGCCGTCACCAGCGCCCGCACGCCAAGCCCTGCCCGGCGCACGTCGATCAGCGGGTACAGCACCACCTGGCCGGGGCCGTGGTAAGTGACCTGGCCGCCGCGGTCGGTCTGGACCACGGGGATATCCCCGGGCATCAGCACGTGCTCGGGCCTGCCCGCCTGGCCCTGGGTAAACACCGGCTCGTGCTCGACCAGCCAGAACTGATCCGCCGCTTGGGCATCCCGGGTCTCGGTCAGCTCGCGCATCGCCTGCCACACGGGCAGGTACGGACGCCGCCCCAGACAATGCAGCTCGATCGCCACCGGAGCGCCCACGCTACACCACCATATGCACGCGGCCGGTGGCCTTGAGCTCCTCGAACAGCGCCTTCAGCTGCGCCTCGCCGGTGGCCCGAATGCTCAGGCGCACCGACTGAAAGCGGCCGTTGCGGCTGTCGATCACCCGGATGTCGGCGGCGTTGAAGTCCGGCGCATGGCGCTTGATCACCGCGCACACAGCGGCGGCAAAATCCTCCGCTGCATCGCCGACCACCTTGATCGGATAGTCACACGGAAACGTGATCTCGGGCGCTTTCTGCGTCGCGGTCTCGCGCATATCGCGAAACGCCCGGTTGCTGCCTGACTGCATGTCTCCCCCTGCTTGCTCATCGTGAACGTCCGGGCGGACGGGCCGCCCCAAAGGCTCAGTCGGTAAAGCGGCTCAGCAGGCCGCTGAAGAAGCGCTTGACCTGGTCCATCAGGCGTTTGAAAAACCCGCCTTCCTCGACGTCTTCAAGGGCGACCATGGCGCGCGTACCGACGACCTTGTCGCCCAGGGTCACCTCGAGCGTACCCACTTCATCACCCATGGCAATGGGGGCGCTTAAGTCATGTTCCAGGTTCAGCCGGGCGCGCAGCTCCTCGCTGCGGTTGCGCGGCAGGGTCATGTTGACTTCGCTGTCCACGCCCACGCGCACCTTGTCGATCTCGCCGCCCCAGACCCGGGGCGAGGCCAGCACCGCGCCGCGCTCGTACAGATGCTTGGTTTCATAAAAGCGAAAGCCGTAGCTCAAAAGCTTCTGGGTTTCCTGAACCCGGGCCTCTTCCGACTTGGTGCCCATGACCACCGCGATCAGGCGCATGTCCTCGCGCTTGGCCGAGGACACCAGGCAGTACCCGGCGGCGTCGGTCCAGCCGGTCTTCAGCCCGTCGGCCGACGGGTCGCGCCACAGCAGGCGGTTGCGGTTGGGCTGCTCGATCCCGCCGTAGGTAAAGCTGCGCTCGGAGTACATTTTATAGTGCTCCGGATAGTCATTGACGATGTGGCGGGTCAGCCGCGCCAGATCATGCGCGCTGGAATAGTGCCCTTCCACCGGTAGCCCAGTGGCGTTTTTGAAATGGGTGTTCTCCATGTCCAGGCGGGAGGCGTGCTGGTTCATCAGATCGGCGAACTGTGCCTCGCCGCCGGCCAGGTGCTCCGCCATGGCAACGCTTGCGTCGTTGCCCGAGACGATGACGATGCCGTGCAGGAGCTTTTCCACGGGCACCTGATTGCCCACTTCGATGAACATCTTCGAGCCGCCGGTACGCCAGGCCTTTTCGCTGACGTTGACTTTATCATCGGGCTCGATGGAGCCCTGGTTGAGCTCGCGCTCGACCAGATACGCGGTCATCAGCTTGGTCAGGCTCGCCGGCGGCAGACGCTTGTCGGCGTTTTGCCGGGCGAGAATATGGCCGCTGTTGGCATCCATCAAAATCCACGAGCTGGCGGCCAGCTGCGGCGCGGCGGGAATGAGGGTCTGCGGTTGCGGCACCGCCTGGGCGCTGGCCGACACCGGCGCCAGGGTCACCACAGCCGCCGCCACCAGGCCAAGCGCCGCCGCCCGCAGGCGGCGCACCAGGCGCCCGGAGGGGGCGGCGGAAGAAGAGTCTGCGAACAACGCTTTCATCACATGATTTCTCTTTTGAAACATTCAATAACGGCAAGGCGCGCACTATACGCCGCTTGCGTCCGGGGCGCATTATCGCACGATAAACGCCCGGGGAAAGCCCGCCCGGCGCAGCGCATCGCGAAGCGCGCTCTCATCGTTCCCGGCGGTGACCGGCCCAACCTGGACCCGGTAAATACCGTCGCCCCGGGCAATGCGTACGTCCTCCCCAAGCTCGCCTTCCAGGCGGCGCTTGAGCTTTTGCGCCCCCGGGCGGCTTTCCAGCGCCGCCACCTGCCAGTAGGCGCCGCTCCCCGCGGCCGCCGGCCCGGCACTATCGGCCTGGGCCTGCCTTGCCGGCGACCGTTTGGCCGGCGCTGGCTGGCTCGACGCCTTTTTCGCCGTTGCCTTATTCGCTGCTGCCTCGGGCGCGGCCTTTCCTTGCTGCGCGAGCCACTGTTTGGGGTCGATGGCCTCTACCCTGACCCTTCCGGTGCCGTCATCGGTGATCCCAAGCCTTGAGGCCGCCGCGTAAGACAGGTCGATGACGCGCTCACTGTGAAACGGCCCGCGGTCGTTGACCCGCACGATCACGGACTTGTCCGCCCCCTCCCGCGTTACTCGGGCAAACGTCGGCAGCGGCAGCGAGCGGTGGGCCGCGCTCATCCGGTACATGTCGTAGATCTCGCCGCTGGACGTGGCGTAGCCGTGAAATTTCTTGCCGTACCAGGAGGCGGTACCGGTTTTGCTGTAGCCCCGGGCATCGGGCAGCACCCGATAGTTTTTACCCCACACCGTGTAGCTTGAGCGGTTACCCACCTGGGAGCGCGGCTCGACGCGCGGCACGGCATCGGGAACGTCGGAGACGTCCGGCGGGTCCAGCGGGTAGGCGTCGGCGCTCATGGCGTAGCGCCCGCCGCTATCGGCCTTGGCGCTCTTGTCGGCAGCGGCCGCCGCGCTTTTGCCGGCCTCGTCCGATGCGGAGCGCGAGCTCTGGCCGGCGCAGCCGGCAAGCGTCAGCAGCGCACAGGCAATACCGGCGCACACAAGAAGCCTGGGGGGCACGGCCGCGGGCCATACGGCGAAGCGTAGTACGGCAAAGCGTGATCTCATGCCGGGTCCTCGTCCTGATGGGATGACTGGGCGTCAGCGGCAATGGCCCGGGCAAGCTCGGCCACTGCCATGGCGTAAAGGTGACTGTGGTTATAGCGCGTGATCACGTAGAAATTGTATCCACCCAGCCGGTACGTGGCCGACCCCTCCTCGGCGGCCAGGCGCAGCGGCACGACCGGCGCCTGGGCGTTATCGGCCAGGCTTTCAAGCGTACGCCCCAACGGGTAGACGCCGGCCGCAACGGCCTCGCCAAGCGTGGTTTCCGGGCGCGACGTCTGATTCAATGCCAGGCCCTCGGGGGGCGCCTCTGGCCCCAGCGCCGGCTGGTAGACGGCTTCGCCCCGGCGCCAGCCGTGCTCGGCAAAGTAGTTGGCGACGCTGCCGATGGCATCTGCCGGGTTATGCCAGAGATCGCGCTGACCGTCGTCGTCAAAGTCGATGGCGTAGGCGTCATAGCTGGTGGGGATAAACTGCGGGTAGCCCATGGCGCCGGCGTAGGAGCCGAGCAGGCTTTGCGGGTCCATGTCCTGCTCGTAGGCCAGGCGCAGAAACGCCGCCAGCTCACCGCGAAAGAAGTCGCCGCGCTCGGGGTGCTCAAACGCCAGCGTGGCCAGCGAATCCAGCACCCGGTGCTCGCCCTTGTGGCGCCCGTAGTAGGTTTCAACGCCGATGATGGCGGTGATAACTTCCGGCGGCACGCCGTAGGTTGCCTGAGCCCGCTCCAGCGCTTCGCGGTGGCGCTCCATGAACCGAGCCCCCTGCTCGATGCGCTCGGCGGTGAAAAATATCGCTCGGTACTCGGGCCACTCCAGATGCCGCTCGACGGCGCCGGACATGGCGTCCAGCACCTCTTCGCTGGCATTGGCCTTGGCCAGCGCCTTTACGAGAAAGTCCCGGGGCAGGCCCTCGTCGCTGAGCTCGTCCACCAGCGCCGCGGCGTCGGAGCCGGTCTTTTCCGGATCAAAGTCCGGGGCGGCGGCGGCAGTAGATGCCGCCCCCAGCAGGCCAAGCGCCAGCAGGGCCGGCATGAGCCACCGCGGCCGGGAGGCTGTCTTCCACATGGTTATCTCCTGAAAACGGCGGATTGTGGCGATAGCGTCGCTATGTCCCGGGCCGGTCAGCGCGGCAGCAGCCGCCGGTGGGCATGGACCGACATGAGAATACCGAACCCCGCCAGCAGGGTCACGCTCGAGGTGCCGCCGTAGCTGATCAGCGGTAGCGGCACCCCCACCACGGGCAGAATGCCGCTGACCATGCCGACGTTGACGAACACGTAAATGAAAAACGTCAGGATGACGCTGCCGGCCACCAGCCGGCCGAAGGTATCCTGAACGGCGGCGGCCAGCCACAGCCCCCGGCACACAATGACAAAATACAGCGCCAGCAGCGCGGTCATCCCTACCAGGCCGAACTCTTCGCCCAGCACGGCGACGATAAAGTCGGTGTGGCGCTCGGGCAGAAACTCCAGCTGCGACTGGGTGCCCTCAAACCAGCCCTTGCCCTTAAGGCCGCCGCTGCCGATGGCCGTGGTCGACTGGATGATGTTCCAGCCGGACCCCAGCGGATCGCTTTCGGGGTTCAAAAACGTCAGCACCCGCTGGCGCTGGTAGTTTTGCAGATTGATCCATAAAAGCGGCAGCGCGGCCCCGGCCAGCAGCAGGAAAAAGCCAATCAGCCGCCAGGAAAGCCCCGCCAGCAGCACCACGATCAGCGCCGCGCTGGTAACCAGCAGCGACGTGCCCAGGTCCGGCTGCATGGCGATGAGCACCACCGGCAGGCCGATCAATACGGCGGCGACGAACAGGTGGGGCAGGCGCGGCGGAAGGCCGGTGCGGCTTAAGTAGGCCGCCACCATCAGCGGGGTGGCAAGCTTCATCATTTCCGAGGGCTGAAAGCGCACGACGCCGGGGATTTCCAGCCAGCGCTGGGCGCCCATGCCGATATCCCCCACTAGCTCCACCGCAATCAGCATCACCACGCCCAGCCCGTAGGCCAACGGCGCCCAGCGATAAAAGGTGGCGGGCGGAAACTGCGCCAGCACCGCCATGACGGCAAACGCCACGACAAAGCGCAGGGCCTGCCCGGCGACCATGTCGGCGTGCCGGCCCGAGGCGCTGTACAGCACCAGGAGCCCGGCGCCCACCAGCGCCAGCAGCAGGACGAGCAGCCAGGGGTCCAGGTGCAGATTTTGCCACAGGCTCTTGCGCCGGGACATGCCGCTGTCCGGCGGGCGAACGGGGTAGCGGTTGAGCAAGCGTGAAAGCGTCGTCCAGGGCATGGCTAATCGTCCTCGCTGGGCATGTGGCCCTCATCGAGCAGCCAGGCATCGGTCATCGCCCGGGCCAGGTGGGCGGCGTGGGTACTGCCGCCGCCGGCATTTTCGACGATGACCGCCACGGCGATCTGGGGATCCTCGACCGGGGCAAAGGCAATGAACAGCGCGTGGTCGCGCAGTCGCTCGGCCAGCTCCTCGGCGTTATAGCGTTCGTCCCGGCCCAGCGAAAACACCTGGGCCGTCCCCGACTTGCCCGCCATGCGGTACTCAAGCCCCTTGCCGGTACGCCGGGCGGTGCCCTCGTGGCCGCTGAGGACTTTTTCCATGCCGCTGAACACCGTGTCCCAGCCGCTCGGGTTGGGCAGGTCAATGTCGTCGGGCGTGCCGGGGAGCTCGTCGGGCAGCGGCTCGTCGCCGACCTTGCTCGCCAGGTGCGGTTTCACCCAGTCGCCTTTGTTGGCAAGCGTGGCCGTGGCCGTAGCGAGCTGCAGTGGGGTCAGCTGCAAGTAGCCCTGGCCGATGCCCACCGAGAGCGTCTCGCCGGGGTACCAGGACTGGTTGTAGCGCTCGCGTTTCCACTCCCGGGACGGCAAAAGGCCGCTGCTTTCACCCTGGACGTCGTGGCCTACGCGCTGCCCCATGCCGAACGCTCCCAGCTGGCGCTCGAGCCTGTCGATGCCCAGATCGTGGGCCAGCGAGTAATAGTACGTGTTGTTGGACACCGCCAGCGAGCGCTCCATGTCGACCCGGCCGTGCCCCCAGCGCAGCCAGTTACGGTAGCGGCGCGAGTCGTTGGGCAGCTTAAAATAGCCCGGATCGTTGATGGTCTTGTTCGGCGTGATTACGCCTTCGCGCAGCCCGGCAACGGCGACAAAGGGCTTGATCGTCGATCCCGTGGGGTAGCGCCCGCGAATCGCGCGGTTAAACAGCGGCAGGTCGATGTCCTGCTGCAGCGCCTGGTAGGAGGCAACGTCGATCCCGGTCACAAAGCGGTTGCTGTCAAATCCGGGCGTTGATGCCAGCGCCAGGATGTCGCCGCTGTCGGGCTGGATAGCAACGATCGAGCCGCGCCGGCCGTCCAGCAGGTCGAACGCCAGCTGCTGCATGCCCGTATCCAGGGTCAGCGTGAGGTTTTTCCCCGGCACCGGGTCCTGGCGGCCCAGCTCGCGCAGCACCCGGCCTCGGGCGTTGGTTTCCACCTTGCGCAGCCCCGCCTGGCCGTGCAGCTGCTGTTCGTAAAATCGCTCGATGCCGGTCTTGCCGATAAAGTGCGTGCCGGCATAGCGCCCGGTATCCAGGTTCTTGAGCTCTTCGGCGTTGATCCGCCCGACGTAGCCAAGCGCGTGGGACATGATGTGGGCATGAGGGTAGTAGCGCAGCAGCTGGGCCTCGACTTCCACGCCGGGCAACCGGTGGCGGTTGACCGCCAGCCGGGCGATCTGCTCCTGGGTCAGATCGCTCATCAACAGCGCCGGCTGAAAGGGCCGCTGGCGCTGGCGCGAGCGCTTCTTGAACGCCTCGACGTCGTCGTCGGAAAGCTCCAGCAGCGTGACCAGCCGCTCGAGGGTCCGGTCCAGATCGTCGACCCGCTCGCGCACCATGGTCAGGTTATAGGTCGGGCGGTTTTCGGCCAGCAGCACGCCGTTGCGGTCGTACACCAGTCCCCGGGTCGGCGGCAGCGGCTCCACGCGCACGCGGTTGCTCTCCGAGCGGGTGCTGTACTTGTCGTGCTCGACGACCTGCAAGTAGACCAGCCGGCCGACCAGCAGCGAGGTCAGCGCGATCACCACCACCAGTGCCAGCAGCGCCCGCCGGCGAAAGATCCGCAGCTCCTGCTCGGTATTTTTCAGCGTATCAAGGCGCGGTGGCATGGCAGCGGCTAACGGTTACATGAAGGCAAAACAATCGCGCGGACTCCCGGCTATTACGGTGGATCGGGCCGTGAACGCGCCGGCAGCACGGTCTCAGCGGTGGTACGGATGACCGACCATTAACGTCCAGGCGCGGTACAGCTGTTCGGCAAGGATCACCCGCACCAGCGGGTGCGGCAGGGTCAGCGGCGACAGCGACCAGGCGCTTTGGGCCCGAGCAGAGAGCGCCGGGTCAAGGCCGTCGGGGCCGCCCACCAGCAGCGCTACGTCGCGCCCCTGCATGCGCCAGTCCTCGGCCTGCCGGGAAAGCTGACGAGTGGTCCAGGGCTTGCCCGTGACTTCCAGCGCCACCAGGTGCTCGTCGCCTTTCAGGCGCTCGCCTATGCGCCGAGCCTCCTGCTCCCGAGCCCTGTCGGCCGGGGTGTTCTTGCCGCGCCGAGCCGGGGCGATTTCTTCCACTTCCAGGGCGAAGTCCCGGGGCAGACGCTTACGGTAGGTGGCAACGCCCTCTTCCACCCAGCCGGGCATCCGCGTGCCCACCGCCAGCAGGCGCAGCTTCATTGCCGACCGGCCTGCTCTTCCATCCGCTCGCGCAGCTGTTCGACGCCGCCTTCGGCGGGCAGGTCGGCCCACAGGCGCTCCAGGTCATAAAGCTCCCGGGCCTCGGGCAGCATGACGTGTACCACCACGTCGCCCAGATCCACCAGCACCCAGTCGGCGTTGCTGCCGCCTTCTACCCCGCGCGGCGCAAGCCCGCCGGCCTTGGCTTTTTCCACCACGTGCTGCGCCAGCGCCGAGACGTGGCGCGTCGAGGTGGCGCTGGCCACCATCATGACGTCGGTGACGTCGGTCAGTTCGGCCACGTCGATCGTGCTGATATCCCGGGCCTTGAGTTCTTCCAGCGCGTCAAGCGCCAGCTGCTTTAAGGTATCAATGTGCATGAGGGGTAACTGCCAACTCCGTTGGAAACCGTGTCAAAGCCGGCCATTGTAACGGCTTTAGGCGTGACTGCCAGCGCTATTCTGCCGCTCGGCGAGCGCTCTAGCGGTATAGCCGCCGGGCCACGGCGGCGCGCTCGACGGCCGCGGGCAAAAGATAGCGCACGCTTTGCCCCTGCTGCAGGCGGTTGCGTATGGCGGTGGCGGAAATGGCCATGCGCGACGGCAGCGTCAGGCGCAAAAGCCCGCCCCGGGGCGAGCGCATCAGGGCCTGCGCGTCTGCGACCTCGCGATGGCCGATGAGTTCCTCAAGCCGGGCAGACGGCTTAAGGGCGTGCCCCGGCCGGGCCATCACCACGATGTGCGCCAGCTCGAAAAGGCGCTCGGGGGCGTGCCAGTCGGCCAGCCGGGAAAAGGCGTCCTCCCCCAGCGCCATGACGAGACGCGCGGACGCTCCATACTCGTCACGCAGCTCCGCCAAGGTGTCAGCGCTGTAGGAGGGCCCCGTGCGCGAAAGCTCGCGGTCGTCGGCGTAAAGCCCGGGCGTATCGCCGATGCCCGCCTCAAGCAGCGCCAGGCGCTCTTCGGCCGCGACCTGGGGGCGCCCGCGAAGCGGCGGCTGAGGGGCGGGAATCATGTGCAGGCGGTCAAGCGCCAGCGCCTCGTGAAGCTCCACGGCGCTGCGCAAATGGCCCAGGTGCACCGGGTCGAAGGTGCCGCCGAGCATGCCGATGCGCGGTGCCTCGCCGGCGCTGGTAGCGCGGTCGGCCGCCTCAGACATGCCGGCACTCATTGGCGTCTCCTATTGACGAACATGGCCGTCGCCGAAAACGATGTACTTGCGCGTGGTAAGCCCCTCCAGGCCCACCGGCCCCCGGGCGTGGAGCTTGTCGGTGGAAATGCCGATCTCCGCGCCCAGCCCGTACTCGGCGCCGTCGGCAAAGCGGGTGGAGGCGTTGACCATCACCGAGCTTGAGTCCACCTCGGCCATGAACCGCCGCGCCAGGCTGTAGTCCTGGGTGACGATGGTGTCGGTATGCTGGGAGCCGTAGCGCTCGATGTGGGCCATGGCGTCATCGGCGCCGTCGACCACTTTAATCGCCAGCACCGGCGCCAGGTACTCTTCGCTCCAGTCGTCGTCGCTGGCCGGGGTAATGCGCGAAAGCACCTGGCGGGTGCGCTCGCAGCCGCGCAGCTCGACCTCGTACTCGGCAAAGCGCTCGGCCAGCGCCGGCAGCAGACGCTCGGCCACGGGAGCATCCACCAGCAGGGTTTCCAGGGTGTTGCAGGTACCGTAGCGCTGGGTCTTGGCGTTCACCGCAATGGCCAGCGCCTTGTCGACGTCGGCGGTGGCGTCCACGTAGACGTGGCAGACGCCGTCCAGGTGCTTGATCACCGGCACGCTGGCTTCTCGGGAGACCCGCGCGATCAGCGACTTGCCCCCGCGCGGGATGATCACGTCGACGAATTCGGGCATGCGGATCAGCTCGCCCACGGCGGCGCGGTCGGTGGTGGCGACTACCTGCACCGCGCCCGCGGGCAGCCCGGCGTCTTCCAGGCCGGCCTTGAGGCATTCGCTGAGCGCGGCGTTGGAGGAGCGAGCCTCGGAGCCGCCGCGCAGGATGCAGGCGTTGCCGGACTTCAGGCACAGGCTGGCGGCTTCGACGGTGACGTTGGGCCGGGACTCGAAGATGATGCCGATGACGCCCAGCGGCACGCGCATCTGCCCCACCTGAATGCCGCTGGGGCGGGCGCGCAGGCCGTCGACCTCGCCGACCGGATCGGGCAGCGCGGCCACCTGGCGAAGCCCTTCTATCATGGCGTTGATGCGCGCCTCGGTCAGCTCCAGGCGGTCCAGCAGCGCGGCGTCAAGCCCGGCATCGCGGCCGCGCTGCATGTCGTCGGCGTTGGCGGCAAGCACCGCCTCCCGGGCCTTGTCGAGCCGCTCGGCCATGGCCTCAAGCGCGCGGTTCTTGCGCCCGCTGTCGGCTCGCCTCAGGCCCTGTGCGGCTTCCCGGGCCGCCGTGCCCACCGCCTGCATATAAGCAGGAATGTCCGTCGTGTCAGATAACGCCGTGGAAACGCTCATGCCATGCTCCGTGTCAGTCAACGATCGTCGGTCACTTGTCAGTCTGCTTCAATGCAATTAGCTTTATAGCGTCAACGCCGCCCATGCCCCAACGGTAAAGCATAAGCCACCATGCAAAACAAGTACAAAGTCCACCCCCTCCGGGCCAACCTGCTGGCGGTTGCCACCGCGCTTTTGCTGTGGACTCCGGCGGCGCCGCCGCTGGCCGCGCTGGTCATGTGGGTGTCCATCGGCTGGCTGTTTATCACCGCTTTGCTGCTCGACTTCAGCCATCGGCGCAGCCGCGGCGGACTTCCCTGGCAGCTGCTGCCCGGCGTGCTGCTGATCGGCCTCATCGCCTCCGCGCCCCAGCGCCATATGCTGCTGGTGTGGGCCTGGGTCGCGCTTTTCATGCTCCCCCAGCCCCACTGGGTGGCTACCTTCAACCTGAGCGGCATGCTGCTTGGCATGGTGCTGATTCTCCCCCACCTGGGCCTGCCCGCCTGGACGCTGATGCTGCTCAGCCTGATCGTTTTATGCCTGATCGCCACGGCCCGGGCGAACCAGCTCACGCTGATCCGCGGCGATCTCCGCCGGCGCCTGCGCCTGGTTCCCGGGGTCAACTTCTGGACACGGGAGCAGCTGCTGCTCGATCTCAAGCGCGAACGGCACCGCTGCGCGCGCGAGGCGGTGCACGGCGAGCTGGTGGTCATTCGCGTCCGGCGTCGCCAGCTGTGGCCCCTGGCGCGCCGCCTGTGCCGGCTGCTCTACGGCTTTGAAAACGCCTACCGCGTCGATGGCCGCACGCTCGCCGCGATCCTCTTCTCGCCCTCGCCTCAGGAAGGCGAAAAGCGTCGCCGGCGGCTCGCCGCCGCGCTACCGGACAATGCCCTTGGCCGGGGCATGCCCCTTGCCGACATCGAGTTCGAGTCGCTCGACCTGCACGCGCTGGCGGAAACATCATGAGCGCCCACGCCATCTCCCGCCGCCTGATGACCCTGGCCTTCGCCGCAAGCCCCGTGCTCATGGCCGCCTACGCCGCCTGGCGCTACGCCATGGGCGATTACGTCACCCTGTTCACGCCGCTCTTCATGGTGCTGGTCCTGCTGGCCGCGCTGCTGCTCCACCTGTACCGCTCGTCGTCGCCGTACCTGCCGCGCATGGTTCTGCTGCTAGCCACCTACCTGACCCTGTTCGCCGCCATCTGGCATCCGCCGGATATCTCGCCGGTATGGCTTGGGCTGCCGCTCGCCGCAACCTTTTTGCTGCTGCCGCTGTGGGCAGCGCTGGCGATCATTCTGCTGCTGGCGCCGGCGTGGTGGCTCACGCCGCTGGCAAGCGCCTCCCCCAGCTGGGTGATGGGCTTTCTGGTGACCGCGCTGCTGCTTGCCCTGCCGCGCTGGGAGCACGCCCGGCGTCGGGCGCTGCTCCGCGCTACCGACCCCTACGACGACGAGTGCGATGCCTTCCACCGCGACACCCTGAACAAGCGCCTGGTTAGCGAGCACCAGCGCGCCCTGGTGCTCGGCCGCCGCCTGGCGGTGCTGGCGATCCACCTGCCCCAGCTGGACATGGCCGGCGAGCAGTTCGGCCACCGCGCCCGGCTGGCGCTGCTGGAGACGCTGTGCCGCGAGGCGCATCGCCAGTGCCGGGACGACGACGTCCTGGGGCGGGCGTCCGCCGCGACGTTCTGGCTGGTCCTGCCCGATACCGGCGAAAGCGGCGCGCTGCTGCTGCAGGAACGGCTGACCCGGGAGCTTGCCCGCCAGGTGCTGGTGGAAACCGGCCCGCTGGAAGCGCGTATCGCCGTCTGCCTGCTGCGCCGGGGCGAAGGCATTGCGCCGTTCACCGCGCGGCTCGAGCAGCGCAGCAGGGCGCTGGCCGAGCCGCCGGAAAGGGTCTGACTCGGCAGCGCAGCACCTTAGCCCAAGGCCAGCCACAGCCCCACGCCGACCATCAGGGTGCCGGAAATACGGTTGAGCAGGCGCACCCCGGCGCCCCGGGCCAAAAGCTGGCGGAGCGTCTTGCCGCCGGTGGCGTAGAGCACCAGGCAGACAAACTCGATGGTCAAGATGACCGCCACCAGCATGGCAAGCTGGGGCCCCAGCGCCCGGCCGTCGTCGAGAAACGGCGGCAGCAGCACCATCAGAAACGCCCAGCCCTTGGGGTTGGCAATGGCGGTCATGAAGCCCTGCACGAAAAGCGTGCGCCGGGCGGCCCTGTCGCCGGCTCTGAACTCATCGGGGATCGCCATGCGCCCGCGCGAGCGCCACATCATAATGCCCAGGTACGCCAGATAGGCCCCGCCCAGCCACTTGAACAGCACAAACACTTCCGGGCTCTTGAGCATCAGCGCGGCCACGCCGGCACCCGCCGCCACGGCCACCGTGCCCACGCCCAGAAGCTCGCCGATCATCATCCACAGGGTGCGCTTCACGCCCTGGGTCATCCCCAGCACCATGGCAAGCGTCATGCACATGCCCGGCGTCAGCGACACCAGCAAAAAGGTGGGCACAAAGACCGAAAGCGTAGCGGGGGACAGCATAAAGGCTCCTGGTCAGCGCGGCGGCTCGCCGGCCTCGCCCCAGCGCGGCATCAGCGCGTGCTCGATGCCCAGCTGGTTGAGAATGCGCGCAACGATAAAGTCGATCAGGTCGTCAACGGACGCCGGGCGATGATAGAACCCCGGCGCCGCCGGCAGGATCACCACGCCAAGGCGGCTAAGCGTCAGCATGTGCTCCAGATGAATCGGGGAAAACGGGCTTTCCCGGGGCACCATGACAAGCCTCCGGCGCTCCTTGATCGCCACGTCGGCGGCGCGCTCGATAAGGTTGTTGCTGGCCCCCGTGGCCACCGCCGAGAGCGTGCCCGTGGAGCAGGGGCAGATCACCATGCTGGAAGGCGCACCGGAGCCCGAGGCCACCGGCGCCATCCAGTCTTCCCGGCCAAAGCAGCGGACTTGCCCTTCTTGCGCGCCGCTGCGCTTGGCAAGCGCCTCAGCCAGCCGCGCGGGCCCGGCGGGCAACGTGACATCGGTTTCGGTGGCGATGACCATGTGCGCGGCCTTGGAGATCATCACCCAGACTTCGTGGCCGGCCGCCACCAGCACGTCGATCAGGCGCAGCGCGTACTGGGCGCCGGAGGCCCCGGTCAGCGCTACCGTTACCGGCGGTTTGAAAGTCGTCATCACGTTTTACTCCCGATGCGCGACGGCAAGGGCGTCCAGCAGGCGCTGGTGAATGCCGCCGAAGCTGCCGTTGGACATCACCACGATGCGGTCCCCGAACGTTGCTTTGGCCACCACGGCGTCTACCAGCGCGCCCAGGTCGCTTTCCAGGCTCGCCCGCTCGCCCTGGGGCGCAATCAGCGACGCAAGCGACCAGTCGAGCCCCGGCGGCTGGTACCAGAAGGCGTGATCGGCCTGGGCGACGCTTTCGTTCAGCCGCGCCTTGAGCGCGCCCAGGCGCATGGTGTTGGAGCGCGGCTCGATCACCGCCAGCAGCCGCCCGGCGGGCGTTGCCGCGCGCAGCCCTTCAAGGGTCGCTGCAATCGCCGTGGGGTGGTGGGCAAAGTCGTCGATGACCTGGATGCCGGCCACCTCGCCGCGTACTTCCTGACGCCGCCGAGGACTTTCAAAGCGGGAAAGCGCGGCGCAGCCCCGGGCCAGATCGACGCCGCAGGCGTGGGCGGCGGCCAGCGCCGCCAGGGCGTTATAGGCGTTGTATTCGCCGGTGAGCGACCACTCGACAATGGCGTCGTCGCCGCTGTCCACGGCGTGAACCACGCGAAAGCGGCTGGCGTCGGCGTGCTCGAGCGCCAGCTGCCATTCGCCGTCGCCTTTGCCAAACCGCGCCACCGGGGTCCAGGCGCCCTGCGCAAGCACTCGCTCAAGCGCCGGCTGGCCGTCGGCTATCAGCAGCCGGCCGTTGCCCGGCACGGTGCGCACCAGGTGGTGGAACTGGCGCTCGATAGCGGCCAGATCGGGGAAAATATCCGCGTGATCAAACTCCAGGTTAGCAAGCACGGCGATCGTTGGCCGGTAGTGGACGAACTTGGAGCGCTTGTCGAAAAACGCCGTGTCGTACTCGTCGGCCTCGACCACAAAGGGCGCATCCGCTCCGCCAAGCCTTGCCGACACGCCGAAGTTGCGCGGCACCCCGCCGATCAGAAAGCCCGGCGTTTGCCCGGCGCTTTCCAGAAGCCACGAAAGCATGCTCGCCGTGGTGGTCTTGCCGTGGGTGCCGGCCACCGCTATCACCTTGCGGCCGGCGAGCACGTGCTCGCACAGCCACTGGGCGCCGGAGGTATAGGCAAGCCCGCGATTGAGCAGCGCCTCGACTTCGGGATTCCCCCGGGACAGCGCGTTGCCCACCACCACCAGATCCGGCGCAGCACCCGTGGCGGCGTCCAGGTTGTCCGCGCCGTAGCCTTCCTGCAGCGCAATGCCGGCGTTTTCCAGCTGGGTGCTCATGGGCGGATAGACGTTGGCGTCCGAGCCGCTGACCCGGTAGCCCCGCTCCCGGGCCAATAGCGCCAGGCTGCCCATGAAGGTGCCGCAGATCCCGATAATATGCAGATGCATGGTGAGCATGCTCCCTGAAGATAACCCGTGCGCGGCTGCCTTGGCTCTGCTTTCACCCCGCGCGTAAACGACTGAAAAGCCTAGCACGCCACGGCCGCGGGCTCACGGGGTGAGGTGACAAAAGCCGCCGCGTGCGTCACGATGAACGCCACTTCGGCGCAGGGCATGCGCCCGCCGGCGCTGCCTTGATATTTCCCAGCCACCACTTCCCTGCCACAAAAGGACAGCTCATGCGTATTCTGATTCGCTACTTCTTCCGCGGCGTGCGCCTGGTGCTCGCGCCGGTGATGCTCGTCTCTGAAAAGCTTTCCACGCCCAAATCCGTCGAGCGCACCGACGCCGAGCAGGCCGAGGTCGACCGCGCCTGCGACAGGCTCGCGCTCTACCAGTTTCGCACCTGCCCGTTCTGCATCAAGGTGCGCAAGGAAATGGCCCGGCTGGGGCTCGATATCGAGCGCCGCGACGCCCAGCTCGACCCCGAGCGCAAGCAAGAGCTCAAGGAAGGCGGCGGCCGGGTCAAGGTGCCCTGCCTGCGTATCGAAAACGACGACGGGGGCGCCGAGTGGCTGTACGAGTCCGACGACATCAACGCCTACCTCCACCGCCGCTTCGGCGCCGCCTGAGCCTTCACGGCCGGCGCCGCCGGCCTCCCCCTTGGCTCATTCGCCGGATGAATAGCCCCTGTCATTATTTCGATTGTGCTCCTGCCCACGCCGGCCAACAATCAGTAACGAAACGTCCATAAAGTATCCCCATAACAACCGCCCGTTATTATCCGGCACCCGCCAACAATAACCACAGGGACCTTCATCATGACCGTGACGACCAGCACTCGCACTATCGTCGGGCCGCGCGTAAAAAAGACGCTTCTGGCCACCGCCATTTCTGCCACGCTTGCCGGCGGCGCGATGTTTGCCACCGCCGCCCAGGCGGAAAACACCCTGCGCATGGCCTACGACGCCGACCCGGTGTCGCTGGACATCCACGAACAGCTCTCGGGCGGCATCATGCAGCTCTCGCACCTGCTGTTCGACCCGCTGGTGCGCTGGGACCAGTCGCTCAACTTCGAGCCGCGCCTGGCCACCGACTGGGAGCAGGTCGACGACACCACCATGCGCATGACCCTGCGCGAAGGCGTGACCTTTCACAGCGGCAACCCCTTTACCGCTAAAGATGTGGTCTGGACCATCGAGCGGCTGAAGCGCAGCCCGGACTTCAAGGCGATCTTCGACCCCATCGAAAGCGCCGAGGTCGTCGACGAGCACACCGTCGAGATCAACACGTTCAAGCCCTATCCGCTGCTGCTAAATCTGGCGACCTACCTCTTCCCCATGGACAGCGAGTTCTACTCCGGCGAGGCGCCGGACGGCGACCCCAAGGATGAAATCGTCAAGAACGGCAACTCCTACGCCTCAAGCCAGGTGTCCGGCACCGGCCCCTACACCGTCACCGAACGCCAGCAGGGCGTGCGCACCGAGTTTGCCCGCAACCCCGACTATTGGGATGAGGCCTCGCCGGGCAACGTCGACACCCTGGTGCTGACGCCGATCAGCGAAAACGCCACCCGGGTCGCCGCCCTGCTCTCCGGCGACGTCGACTTCATTGCCCCGGTGCCGCCCAACGATCTGGAGCGGGTGCGCGAAAGCGACAACGCCAAGCTGGTCACCATGTCCGGCACCCGCATTATCATGCTGCACATGAACCAGAAGCGCGTGGAGGCGTTTGAAGACCCCCGGGTGCGCAAAGCCTTTGCCTACGCCGTCAACCAGGAAGGCATCGCCGACCGCCTGATGAAAGGCTTTGCCACCCCGGCCGCGCAGATGTCTCCGGAAGGCTACGTCGGCCATGTGGACTCGCTCACGCCGCGCTACGACGTGGAAAAGGCCAAGGAGCTCATGGCGGAAGCCGGCTACGCCGACGGCTTTGACATCACCATGATGTCGCCCAACAACCGCTACGTAAACGACGCCAAGATTGCCCAGGCCGTCGCCGCGATGCTGGCGCGCATTAACGTCGATGTGGACCTTAAAACCCTGCCCAAGGCCCAGTACTGGGGCGAGTTTGACGACCGCGCCGCAGACATGATGCTGATCGGCTGGCACTCCGACACCGAGGACAGCGCCAACTTCCACGAGTACCTGACGGCCTGCCCGGACGCCGACAGCGGCGCCGGCCAGTACAACGCCGGCAACTACTGCAATCCGGAGCTCGACAAGCTGGTGGCCGACGCCAACCAGGAAATCGATCTGGAAAAGCGCGCCGAGATGCTCCAGCAGGTCGAACAGACGCTCTATGACGAGGCCGCCTTCGTGCCGCTGCACTGGCAGGATCTGGCCTGGGCATCCGCCATCAACGCCGAGATCGAGCCGGTGCTCAACGTCATGAACTTCCCCTACCTCGGGGACCTGGTGGTCAACGACGCCGCGGAGTAATTCCGCCCCGGCTCTTGCCCCCTCGTTTTACTGCCGCTTGACGACGCGCCCGCCGGGCGCGTCGCTTCCCTGTTGCCGCTACAGGACATTGCCCCATGATCGCTTTTCTGATCAAGCGTCTTTTTCATGCCCTGCTGGTGATGTTTGTCATCAGCATTATCGCCTTCGCCATCCAGGACAACCTCGGCGACCCCATCCAGCAGCTGGTGGGCCAGTCGGTGCCGGAAAGCGAGCGCGAGGCCCTGCGCGAAGAGTTCGGGCTGAACGACCCGTTCATCACCCAGTACCTGCGCTTTGCCGGCAACGCCCTGCAGTTTGATTTCGGCTACTCCTACGTCTTCAACCAGCCCACCACCCAGGTCATCGCCCGCCACCTGCCGGCGACCCTGGAGCTGGTGGCGGCGTCGACGTTTCTGATCATCGCGCTGTCGATTCCCATCGGCGTGTACAGCGCGATCAAGCCCCGGGCCTGGCTCACGCGCTTTTTCATGAGCGTCTCCATTGTGGGCATCTCGATCCCGGTGTTTCTCACCGCCATCGTGCTGATCCAGATTTTTGCCATCGGCATCAGCTGGGCGCCCTTCCCCGCGGAGACCGGCTGGGGCGCCTGGCTTAACGGCGTGCTCTCCACCGAAGGCGGCATGCCAGCCTACGGCCGCGGCGACCCGGTGCCCGTCTTCGGCCCCTGGGAGACCAACTTTGCAAGTCTCGACGGGCTCAAATACCTGGTGCTGCCGGCGATTTCGCTGGCCTCCATCATGCTGCCGCTGTTTATCCGCCTGATCCGCGCGGAAATGCTCGAAGTGCTGCAGTCCGACTACGTCAAGTTTGCCCGAGCCAAGGGTATTTCCATGCGCCGCATCTACTTTCTGCACGCGCTGAAAAACACCATGCTGCCGGTGATCACCGTGGGCGGGGTGCAGATCGGCACGCTGGTGGCTTACACCATTCTCACCGAGACGGTGTTCCAGTGGCCGGGGATGGGGCTGATGTTTCTCAACGCCATCCAGCGCTCCGACATTCCGCTGATCGTCACCTACCTGATGATCGTGGGGCTGATTTTCGTGATCACCAACACCCTGGTCGACCTGATCTACGGCCTGGTGAACCCCACCGTCAAACTCACAGGAAAGCCCGCATGAGCCAGCCGATTCCAACGCCCGAGACCCAGGCCAAGGCCCTGCCGGCGCTGCCCGGCCGCTGGGAGCGCTTTCGCGACTCCTACCTGCTGTACAGCTTCAAGCGCGACGTCATCGCCCAGCTGAGCCTGCTGACGTTCATCGCCCTGGTCGCCATTGCCGTGTTTGCCCCCTGGCTTGCGCCGATGAATCCCTACGATCTTGCCCAGATCGACATTCTCGCCTCGGAGCTTCCGCCCTTCTGGGTGGACGGCAGCGACCCGGCCTACTGGCTGGGCACCGACGCCCAGGGGCGGGACATGCTCTCGACCATCCTTTACGGCGCCCGGGTATCGCTGGTCATCGGCTTTGGCGCCGTGGCGCTGCAGGCGATCCTCGGCGTCACTTTCGGCCTCATGGCCGGCTATCTGGGCGGGCGCATCGACGCCTTTCTCATGCGCCTCGCGGATATCCAGCTGTCGTTTTCCACCCTGATGGTGGCGATCATCGTCGGCGCGCTGGTCAAGGCGGTGTTTGGCAGTGCCACCTTCAGCGCCTACGCCGTGCCGCTGCTGGTGGTGATCATCGGCCTGGCCGAATGGCCCCAGTACGCGCGCACCGTGCGCGCCTCGGTGCTCGCGGAGAAGAGCAAGGAATACGTCGACGCCGCCCGGGTGATGGGGCTCAAGAGCCGGCGGATCATGTTCCGCCACGTCTTGCCCAATACGCTGTCGCCGATTTTCGTGATTTCCACGGTGCAGATCGCCAACGCGATCATTTCCGAAGCGGCCCTTTCGTTTCTGGGGCTCGGCATGCCCGAAACGCACCCGTCGCTTGGCTCGCTGATCAAGGCCGGATTTGACTACATCCAGTCCGGCTCCTGGTGGATCACGCTCATCCCCGGGGCGGTGCTGGTGGTGCTGGTGCTGTCGATCAACCTGCTGGGCGACTGGCTGCGCGACGTGATGAACCCGCGACTTTATAAAGGCTGAGGACACTATGGCACTGCTGGAAGTCAACCACCTCGATGTCCGCTTCGCCCTGCGCAAGGGCGATGTCCACGCCCTGCGCGACATCAACTTTACCCTGGAGCGCGGCGAACGCCTGGGCATCGTCGGCGAATCCGGCGCGGGCAAGTCCGTGGCCGCCTTTTCGCTTTTGAACCTCATCGCCAAGCCCGGCTTCATCGCCGGGGGCGAGGTCAAGTTTGAAGGCAAAACGCTCAATCACATGAGCGAGCGCGGCCTGCGCAAGTTCCGCGGCAACCGCATCTCGATGATCTTTCAGGACCCGATGATGACGCTCAATCCGGTGCTCTCCATCGGCGAGCAGATGGTCGAGTCGATCAAGGCGCACCGGCGCACCGGCACCAAAGCCGCACGCAAGATTGCGCTGGATCGGCTGCGCCAGGTGCAGATCCCCTCGCCGGAAGCGCGGCTCGACCAGTACCCCCACGAGCTCTCCGGGGGCATGCGCCAGCGCGTGATCATCGCCATCGCGCTGCTCCTCGACCCTGACATCATCATCGCCGACGAGCCCACCACTGCCCTTGACGTCACCATCCAGGCGGAAATCATGGCGCTTCTGCTCAACCTGTGCGAAGAGCACAACGTGGGGCTGATCTTGATTACCCACGACCTGGGCGTGGTCAGCCAGGTGACCCAGCGCATGCTGGTGATGTACGCCGGCCGGGTGATCGAACAGGGGCCCACCCGGGAGATCATCAACGACCCCCAGCACCCCTACACCCAGGGGCTGATCAACGCCCTGCCGCAGATGGCAACGCCGGGCCAGCCGCTCAACCAGATCCGCGGCAGCATGCCCTCGCTTGACAACCTGCCTAGCGGCTGCGCCTTTCACCCGCGCTGCGACTTTATCAAGCGCTCAAGCGGCGAAGTACGCCCGGCCTGCGTGGAGCAGGTGCCGGGCTTCACCACCTCCGGCAACTGCCGGGTCGCCTGCCACATGGTCGAAGAGCTGCAGCAGGACCGCCGCCTGAAGGAGGAAGCCCAATGAGCGCCACCGCCACCCGCATTCCCGCCGTTGAGCATGCCCAGACGCCCCAGACGGCACAGCAGGGTGAAACGCTGCTGGAAATCCGCGCGCTGGAAAAGCGCTTCTCGCTCTCCGGCGACTTCCTTGAGCAGCTCAAGTTCAGGGGCGGCAAGCTCGTCCGCGAGCAGAAGTTTGTCCACGCCATCAACGGCGTCAACCTCGACATCCAGCGCGGCGAGGCGCTGTGCGTGGTGGGCGAATCCGGCTGCGGCAAATCCACCGTGGCGCGCACGGTCATGGGGCTGTTGCACCCCTCCGCCGGGGAGATCCGCTACGACGGCACGCGCATCGACAACCTCGACACCAAGGCGCTGATGCCGTTTCGCCGCCGCATGCAGATGATCTTTCAAAACCCCTACGCCTCGCTCAACCCGCGCATGACCATCCAGCAGACGCTGGAAGAGCCGGTGCGCCTGCACCATCCCGACTGGAGCCGCCAGCAGGTGGCCGACCAGGTCGAGCGGGTGATGGCCTCGGTGGGCATCGACCCGGACTGGGGCAAGCGCTTCGGCCACGAGTTTTCCGGCGGCCAGCGCCAGCGCATCGCCATTGCCCGGGCGCTGGCGGTAGACCCAGAGTTTATCGTCGCCGACGAGCCGATCTCGGCGCTGGACGTGTCCATTCAGGCCCAGGTGCTCAACCTGCTGATGGAGGCCCAGCGCGAGCGCGGGCTGACGTACCTGTTCATCACCCACGACCTCGCCGTGGTCGAGCACTTCGGCACCCGGGTGGCGGTGATGTATCTGGGCACGGTGTGCGAAATCGCCGACACCGCCACGCTGTTTGCCAAGCCCCGCCATCCCTATACCCAGGCGCTGCTCTCGGCCATACCGCGCCTGGACGACGACGGCCCCCGGCACATTCGCCTGGAGGGCGAAGTGCCCACGCCGGTGAACCTGCCGTCGGGCTGCGTGTTCCACGGCCGCTGCCCCTACGCCAACGCCCGCTGCCAGCAGGAAGTGCCGGTCCTGCAAACCCAGGATGACGGCGTGCGCGTGGCGTGTCACGCTGTGGAGGAAGGCCGCATATAAACGGCACGGTCGCAGCTCAGCGGCCGCCTTTTGCATCCGGGACGCTATTTAAGGTGGACAAGATACGCTATGGAAATTCGCTGGCTGGAAGATTTTATCGCCCTGGCCAGAACGCGGCATTTCTCCCGCGCCGCCGACGAACAGCACGTGACCCAGCCGACTTTTTCCCGACGCATCAAGCTTCTGGAAGAAGAGATGGGTGCGACCCTGATCAACCGCCAAACGCTGCCGCTGTCGCTGACCCCCGAAGGCGAAGAGTTTCTTGCCCTGTGCGAAAAAATCACCGAGGGCGTGCGCCTGACCCGGGAGCGCATCCACGACATCAGCGCCGGCCACGAGCGGCGCATCAGCGTGGCCGCCCCGCAGAGCCTGCTGGCGCACTTTCTCCCCGAGTGGCTCGCCGCCACGGGGCTTGAAGAGCGCATGCAGCCCTATCTGCGCGCCACCGGCTGGATCGCGGCGGACTATTTCAAGGCGCTCAACCGCGGCGAGTGCGACCTGGCGCTGTGCTACTGGCCCCTTGAGCGCTGCGACCTGGAGCTGGATAATACCGCCTGCCGCTACCGCACCCTGGGCCACGAGCGTCTGATACCGGTCAGCGCCCCCGCGGCCGACGGCACGCCGCGCTTTACCCTGCCGGCCAGCCGCCGGTCACCCGCGCCCTGGTTTGCCTACCCAAGGCTCGGGCTGCTGGGAGCGGCGCTACAGACGCACCTGGCGCGCCTGCCCGAGGCCCCCGGCCTTGCGGTCAAAAGCGAGAACCTCTACGCCGCCAGCATCAAGGAGCTGGTCTCCCTGGGCTACGGCGTCGGCTGGCTGCCCGAGCGCACCGTACGCCGGGCGCTAAAGACAGGCAGGCTGGTGCGCGCCGGCGATGCCCGCTGGGACGTCCCCCTGGCATTACGCCTTTACCGCCACCGGCATCATCACCACGCCGAGCTGGATGTTCTCTGGGCCGAGCTTGCCGCGACGGAGGCCTCGCGCTGATTCGCCGGCGCCGCGCTCGCTCGCCCCCGCTTTTTCCACACTCGCCCACAACGGAGCCCCCATGGCCGACACCCTTGACCGCCTGCAAAAAGACCATATCCAACGGCTACTCACGGCCTATCGCGAGCTGATGCACAAGCACGGGCTGGACGCCATCGCGCTTTACAGCGGCCACGCCCTGCCCCACTACGGCGACGACCAGTACCCCGAGTTTCAAGCCGACGGGCACTTCATGCACTGGACGGCGCTGCTCGAAGCCCAGCACAGCTGGCTGGTCATCACCCCCAACACCAAGCCGCGGCTGGTGCTGCACGCGCCCACAGACTTCTGGCACCTGACGCTGTCGCTTCCCGACGAACCCTGGGTCGGCGAGTTTGATATCGAGCTTGCAAGCGAGCCCACCGCTCCCGCGCTTCGCGGCCGGGTCGCGCTGATCGGCAACGTCGAGGCTCTCCAGGACGGCCCGGTTGCCCTGCCCCACGGCGAGGCCAACCCGCCGGCGTTGGTCCACGCGCTGGACGAGCTTCGCCTGTACAAAAGCCCCTATGAGATCGCCTGCCTGCGCGAAGCCAACCGCCTGGCCATGGCCGGCCACGAGGCCGCCCACGCAGGCTTTGCCGGCGCCGGGGCGGAGCTCGATATTCAGCTCGCCTACCTTGGCGCCAGCCGCCAGCGCGAGTCCCACGTGCCCTACGACAACATCGTCGGGCTCAACGAGCACGCCGGCGTGCTGCACTACCAGCACTACGATCTGCACGCCCCTGCCGGGCGCTACAGCCTGCTGGTCGACGCCGGGCGGCGCTTTCGCGGCTACTGCTCGGACATCACCCGCACCCATGCCGGGCCCGATGCCCCGGCGCTTTTTGCCCAGCTGATCAGCGCCATGCACGAGCTCAAGGACGCGCTGGTGGCCGATATCGCCCCGGGCGTTGACTACGCCGAGCTGCAGCTTTCCATGCACCGCCGGCTGGGCGACATCCTGGTCAGCCACGACCTCTACCGCGGCACCGCCGACGACTGCGTGGCAAGCGGGGTCACCCGGGCTTTCTGCCCTCACGGCGTGGGCCATTCGCTGGGCATCCAGGTCCACGACGTCGCCGGGCTGAAAGCCGCCGACGGCACCCCCGCCCCGGCCCCCGACGACCACCCGGCGCTGCGGCTTACCCGGACGCTTACGCCGGGCATGGTGGTCACCATCGAGCCGGGACTTTACTTCATCCCCATGCTGCTTGAGCCCCTGCGCGACACCGGCGCCCCGGTCAACTGGCCGCTGGTCGAGCAGCTCATGCCCTGCGGCGGTATACGCATCGAAGACAACGTCGCGGTGACCGATAGCGGGTTTGACAACCTCACGCCCTGAGCCACCACCGCCGGGGGAAACGCCTTGATGAGAGACGAAACGCGATAAAGCCGCTGAACTTTTCCCCCGGCGGCCAGTCTTAATCACCAGCGAGACACAGGGCGCGCTTTCTTGACAGATGCCGTCAGGCGCTCAAGAATGGAACGCGCTTTATTTACTGCTCATACACCGGACGGCAAGCAGTACGCGGCAACGCCCTCAACTCCATCGACCGTTGTCGCCGCCGTTGCGGACACTTTGCACGTCAAAACCCGCTAGCCAAAAAGAGTAAGGATCGATCAACATGAAAACATCCTGGATGCTGATTCCCGCCGCCGCTTTTGCCGCCATGGCGTTTGCTTCTCCGACCATGGCCGCCGATGAATGCGAACTGACCATCGAAGGCGATGACCAGATGCAGTTCAACAAGGACGAAATGAGCGTGCCGGCCAGCTGCGACGAAGTGACCGTCACCCTTGAGCACACCGGCGAAATGGACGTCAGCGCCATGGGCCACAACTGGGTGCTGTCCGACTCCGACGTCTATGAAGACGTGGCCAAGGACGGTATGGGCGAAGGGCTGGAAAACGACTACCTGCCCGAAGATGACGAGCGCGTCATTGCTCACACCGAGGTTGTCGGCGGCGGTGAAGAAACCAGCGTGACCTTCTCCACCGAAGGCCTGGAAGATCGCGATCTGACCTTCTTCTGCACCTTCCCGGGTCACTACGCGTCCATGAACGGCAGCTTCACCGTCACCAAGGAAGACTAAAAACGGCCAGGTGCCCGGGTATACGCCCGAGCCAACCGTTTTCGCATACGCCGGCAAGCCAACGCTTGCCGGCGTTTTTGTAGGTGCCAGATCGTGCCACCCTTCCCTACGAGGGTCATGGCAAACGCAGTGAAAGCCATCTCGGGGTTTCTCGCTACCGGCGGTCTGCTAAATCACTTAACGCCATCCCGCATTACCTGCGCGTAGCGCTTGGGGCTGAAGCGCAGCGTCACCAGCAGCATGGCCACAATGACCACGGCGAGCAGCGCCCAGGCGGCGATGAAGCTGCCGGTCATTTCGCGCAGGGTGCCGCTAATCCACGGCGACATGGCGTTGAGCATAAAGCCGAAACCCTGCATGAAGGCCGCCAGGCGCCCCGCCGCTCGGGCGTCGGGCAGGTGATCAAGCGCCAGTATCAGCCCCAGCGAGAAACACGCCCCCAGCCCAAAGCCGGCAATGGCGTTCCACAAAAGCGCCAGCGACTGCGGCATAAAGATCAGGCCCAGATATCCCGTGAGCTGAGCCGCCAGGCTTACGCCCAGCAGCCAGCGGCGGTCGGCGGTTTTTTGCCGCTGGGCCAGCATCGGCATGACCAGCGCGGCCAGCACCTGAAAGATGGTCATCCACGCCAGGAGCCGCCCGCCGGCCACCGCGCTTCGGCCCAGCTCCTGGTAATACACCGGCAGCCAGGTCACCACGCTTGAATAGCCCGCGTTGATCACCCCGAAGTACAGCGCCAGCAGCCAGGCGCGCTTTAACCGCCAGGGGCGCACGCCTTCGATGGCGGCGGTTTCAGGCGGCGGCGCGGCGCGGCGGCGAAAGATCATGAACCAGCCCGCCAGCGTCACCAGCGCCGGCACCCACCAGATCCCCACCCCCAGCTGCCAGCCGCCTATCTCGGCCAGGCGCGGGCTAACCCACGCCGAGAGCCCGCCGCCGGACATCAGCGAGGCGGAGTAAAGCCCCATCACCAGCGGCATGCGTGCGCCAAAGCGGCGCTTGACCAGCCCCGGTACCAGCGCCTGGATCAGCGCGATGCCGGCGCCGCCCAGCAGCGCCGTGGAGAGCAGCGTGGTACCCGTTCCGCTTAGCTGGCGCAGCGCGCAGGCCACGCCGATAGCGGCCAGCGAGAGCATGATGCCGCGGCTTTCGCCCAGCAGGCGCTGCAAACGGCCGCTGGCAAGCGCCACCGCGCCCATGCACAGAAAAGGCAGCGTGGTTAGCCAGGCGAGCACGCCGTAGCCCAGCCCCGTCGCGGCGCGGATATCTCCCATCAGCGGGCTTGCAGAGGCCAGCAGCGGCCGCAGGTTGAGCCCCAGCGCCATGATCAGCAAAAGCCCGCCGACAAACTGCAGCGTTTCCGTGTGGGCCGCTGTACGGCTGGCCGTATTGCCCGGTGTCGTCATCGTCGCCTCGCGGTGGTTCGGGGAAAGCCCACACTTTTAACACGCTAACGGGCGAGATTGTATACAGAAAGCAGGTTTTCCAGGACAGGGGCAGGTAGTAACGCGGTGAAGCGGCGTTTCAGGCGGACTTCAGCAGCGCCAGCACGGCGTCAATATCCAGATGCTGTTCAAGGGTACCGGCCAGACGGTCAAGCTCGCGCTCGGCGGCCTCGCCGCTTACAAGACGATAATCGGCATCGCGCATCAGCCGGGACAAATACGGCAGCGTGCCCAGTACCGGCTTTTGGGTATAGTCTTCGAGCCAGTCAAGCCCCGGCGTCAAAAGCGCCATCGCGCCGCGAAAGCGGTTGATGATAAAGCCGCGGGTGCGCGCCCGTTCGGATTCGCTGATTAACGCCAAAGTACCCACCAGCTGGGCGAACACCCCGCCGCGGTCGATATCGCCCACCAGCAGCACCGGGCAGTCCGCCGCCTCGGCAAAGCCCATATTGGCGATGTCGCCCTCGCGCAGGTTAATCTCCGCCGGGCTGCCGGCGCCTTCGGCAATGATCACGTCAAAGCGCGAAGACAGCGCCTGCCAGGCGTCCATCATGCTGTGTCGAGCCGTACGCTTGAAGGCTTGAGCGTCGGAGGCATGGTAGTTCAGCGCGTCCATGTGGCCATATAGCTGCCCGCGCAGAAACACCTCGGCGCCCCGCTCGCTTGAGGGCTTCAAAAGCACCGGATTCATGTCGCTGTGTACGCCAACGCCGGCCGCTAACGCCTGAAATGCGGTTGAGCGGCCAACCCGCCCACCGTCCACGGTGGCTTCATCGTGCTGCGCCATGTTCTGGGGCTTGAACGGCGCCACCGACACCCCCCGGCGCTTGAGCACGCGGCAAAGCCCGGCAACCACGGTGCTCTTGCCCGCATCCGACGTCGTGCCCTGGATCATCAGCGTGGTCATCATGCTACCGGTTGAGGATTTCGCGCAGAATCAGGTGGATCACCGCCTCTTCGGGGCGGTCGTAGCCGCGGCGGTCGTAATCGTCGTAGCGCCGGTACTCCTCGTCATAGCGCGATTCCCCAAGGATCTGGCGCAGCCGCGCTTCGTGTTCGCGCTCAAGGTCGCGGAAGGCGCGCTCTCGGGCGCGCTCGGAGCGAAAGCGGCGGTTTTCCAGACGGCGATAGTCGCGCTCGCGCTGACGCTCGAAGCGCTCCAGCGCGCGGCGCTGCTGACGTTTCAGCTCATGGTCACGGTGGCGCCAGCCGTTGTCTTGACGGGTGGCGCCGCTGTAGCCGTCGGTGGCGCCGGAATAGCCGTCGGTCGCGCCGCTGTAGCCGTCGTGGCGGCGGTCGGCATGGGCGCTTCCCGCGCCCAGCATCAGGGCCAGAAACGCGACCAGGGCGAAGGCCGGCAGCCGGGTGAATCCTTGCATGATCATCCTCCGTTGTGGCTCGCGCCAGCATCGTGGCACTGGCGCCAGTATACCGGCCAGCGGCATCGCCGAAACCGACAGCAGACAAAGTTCTTATTCGCTGCCACTTTCTTCCTGATGACTATCCAGCGCTGGGCAGCGGCGCTGCCATATTTGACTTGGCTATGGATTATCGCGTACTTTGATAACCAATAGTTATGGAAACCCGAGAATAACGGCTCGAAGCGCCTCACCGCGCTTCTTCCCGGCGTGCTGCCAGACGCAGCATCGCCCCCTCCTGCAAGCCTCACCATGCCTTGCATCTTGCGGTCACTTCCGTCCGGGCCGGACAGGCCTGCGATTGGCCGCGCCTGCGCGTATTTTCTGCGCGGCCGGCCGTCGGGCGTCCATGACATCCAGCCAATGCTGACACCCCCGCGCAGCGCGTTGAGCCTGCCCGGCGTCAGCCAGACCGGAGCATGATGATATGACCCAACGCGTTGCCATTATCGGCGCTGGCCCCAGCGGCCTGGCCCAGCTGCGAGCCTTCCAGTCCGCCGCCGAGCAAGACGCCGAAGCGGTCGAGCTTGTGTGCTTTGAGCGCCAAAGCGACTGGGGCGGCCAGTGGAACTACACCTGGCAGACCGGCCTTGATAACCATGGCGAACCCGTGCATAGCAGCATGTACCGCTATCTGTGGTCCAACGGCCCCAAGGAATGCCTGGAGTTTGCCGACTACAGCTTTGAAGAGCACTTCGGCAAACCCATCGCCTCCTACCCGCCCCGGGCCGTGCTCTGGGACTACATCAAGGGCCGCGTGGAAAAGGCCGACGTGCGCCGTTTCATTCGCTTTAACTGCCCGGTGCGCAACGTAAGCTTTGACGACGCCAGCGGCCTGTTTACCGTGACCGTACACGACCACAATACCGACGTGGTGGAGTCATCCACCTTTGATCACGTCATCGTTGCATCCGGGCACTTCTCCACGCCCAACAAGCCCGAGTTTGAAGGCTTTAGCGACTTCAACGGCCGGGTGCTGCACGCCCACGACTTCCGCGACGCGCTGGAATTTCACGGCAAGGACCTTTTGCTGATCGGCTCCAGCTACTCCGCCGAAGACATCGGCTCCCAGTGCTACAAGTACGGCGCGCGCAGCATTACCACCAGCTACCGCTCGGCCCCCATGGGCTTTGAGTGGCCCGAGAACTGGGAAGAAAAGCCGCTGCTGGACTACGTCTCCGGCAATACCGCGCACTTTATCGACGGCACCCGCAAGCGCGTCGACGCGATCATTCTGTGCACTGGCTACCTGCACCACTTCCCCTTCCTGCCGGACAGCCTGCGGCTGAAAACCAACAACCGCCTGTGGCCGCTGAACCTCTACCAGGGCGTGGTCTGGGAAGACAATCCCAGGATGTTCTATTTGGGCATGCAGGATCAGTGGTACACCTTCAACATGTTCGACGCCCAGGCGTGGTTCGTGCGCGACGTGATTCTCGGCCGCATCAGCCTGCCGGAAAAAGCCGCGATGCAAAGTGACAGCGCCGAGTGGCGCGCCCGGGAAGAGGCGCTCGACGACAACGAGGCGATGATCCGCTTTCAGGGCGACTACGTGCGCCGCCTGATTGAGCAGACCGACTACCCGAGCTTTGACATCGATGGCGTCAACCAGACGTTCCTCGCCTGGGAGCGCGACAAGCACGCGGGCATCATGAGCTTCCGCGACCGCTCCTACCGCTCGCTGATGACCGGCACCCAGGCCCCGGCCCACCACACCCGCTGGCTGGATGCGATGGACGACTCGCTGGAAGCCTTCCTCAACGACCCGCGGGAAGACCAGCCCGCCACGCGCAAGGCCAGGGAAAAGACCGGCGTGAAGAGCGCGTAGATAGCAAATCCTTGGCTTACTCGCACGATACTTTCTATTCGTGTCATCGCGAGCGAAGCGTGGCGATCTCCTTACCATGCCGCTGGTGAGAACCCCGAGATCGCTTCGCCAGCTCGCGATGACACATGGAAAATATGGCGGCCTGGCAGGCCAGTCAGCTATCACAAAAAAAGCGCCCCGCGGGGCGCTTTTTGACGTTACGCAAGCCGAAAAGGCTTAAGCCATGCTTAGGCCTTGAGCACGTAGCGCAGGATTTCCACGACCTGGTCGGTGGTGGTGCACCAGGCCTGGGCGTCGGCGTCGACTTCTTTCAGCGGGTGAACGATGTCTTCGCTGTGCAGGGTAATGTAGGGCTTGGCCAGTGCGGCGCAGTAGCCGGCGTCGAAGGCGGCGTTCCACTGCTTGTACTTGTCGCCGAAGCGCACGACGACCAGGTCGCTCTGCTCGATCAGCGTGCGGGTGCGGATGGCGTTAACCTTGGACGACTGGTGATCGCGCCAGAACTGCTTGTCTTCGGCGCCCAGATGGTCGCCGGCGGCGTCGCTGGCGTCGTGGTCGGTGACCGGCGCGGTAAATACCACGTCCAGGCCGGCGGCTTCGGCGCCGCGCTGGATTTCGTCACGCCAGTCGGTGTGGATCTCGCCGGAAAGGTAAACGTAAAAGCTCATAATGTTCTCCTGCTATGGGTCACGAACCGTGTGTCATGAATCGTCTGTCATAAACAATGCGCCATGATAGCCCATATCGCGTTTATGGAAAATCCTTCCATAAATATGCCGACGAACCAGGGCATCGTCAGTCGTTCACCGGCACGAATACCGGCGCGCCGTCCACTTCCACTACCTTGAGCCGCTGGCGGTAAAGCTGCTCAAGCGCGCAGGGTTCCAGCATATCCCGGGCCGCGCCCCAGCAGGCCTCGCCGTCCGGGTAGAGCAGCAGCACGTGGCTGCACCAGCGGGCGGCCAGGTTCAAATCGTGCAGGCACAGCATCAGCGCACGCCCCGAGGCGGCCTGCTCGCGCATTAGCGCCATCACCGCGCTTTGGTGGTGCAGGTCCAGATGGTTGGTGGGCTCGTCTACCAGCCACACCGCGGGATCCTGGGTCAACAGCGTGGCAATCGCCACCCGCTGGCGCTCGCCGCCGGAGAGCGTACCCACCGGCCGCTGCCTCAGGTGCGCCACGTCCAGCCGCTCAAGGGCCGCCTGCATGCGGTCTATATCCTCGGCGCTTTCCCGCTGCCAGTAGGACAAGTACGGATGCCGGCCGAGCATCGCGGTTTCTTCAACCGTTGAGGGAAAGCCGTCGACCCGCTCCTGAAACACCAGCCCCAGCTTTTGCGCCACCCGGCGGCGGCGCATGCGCGCAAGGGAGGCATCGTCCAGGATGACCTGCCCGGCCAGGGGCGGATGCAGGCCGGCCAGGGTATGCAGAAGCGTGGTCTTGCCCGCCCCGTTGGGGCCAAGCACCCCCCACACCTGCCCCGGCTCAACGGCGAAGTTCAGCGCCTGGCCGCTTTGGCGGCCGGGCACGTCGATAAACAGGTCACGCGCGGCAAGAACGCTCATTGCCCGCTCCGATACAGCAGAAACAGAAACGTCGGCACGCCGAGCAGCGCGGTAATCACGCCCACCGGCAGCTGCTCCGGGGCGATCACCGTGCGCGCCAGCGTATCCGCCAGCAGCAGCAGCGTGCCGCCGGCCAGCGCACAGGCGGGCAGCGCAATACGCTGGTCGTTGCCCAGCACCAGGCGCAGCATGTGCGGCACCACCAGCCCCACAAAGCCAATGCTGCCGGCGGTGGCCACGGCCACGGCGGTGAGCAGGCTGGCGATGGCGTAGATGCCCCACTCAATCGGGCGCGCATCCACGCCCAGCGCGGCGGCCTGATTGGCCCCCCGGGCCAGCACGTTCAGGCTGCGCCCCAGCGGCAGAAGCCCCAGGCAGGTCACCGCCAACAGCGCCAGCGGCAGTCCGGGCTCACGAGCGTAGGAAAGATCGCCCATCAGCCAGTAGAGCATGCCCGGCAGGCGCTCCGCCGGCGTCATGGAAAGCATAAGCGTAATCAGCGCGCCCCAGCCCGAGGCCACCACAATGCCGGTGAGCAGCAGCCGCGTAGGCGACCAGC
The DNA here is from genome assembly GCF_031935715.1 of Halomonas garicola. Lineage (GTDB taxonomy): Bacteria > Pseudomonadota > Gammaproteobacteria > Pseudomonadales > Halomonadaceae > Vreelandella > Vreelandella garicola. Next base: position 141,048 of record NZ_JASSZF010000003.1, read on the forward strand.
CGCCGCGACCGTGGGCCAGGCCAAACACCAAAAGCGTGGAAAAAAGCGCACCGCCGAAGGCCGAGGTGGAGGCCAACAAACCGCCCAGCCCCAGCATCATCGCCCCCAGCGCGCCAATCGCCGCGCCGCCGGAAATACCCAGCACGTAGGGATCGGCCAGCGGGTTGCGCAACAGCACCTGCATCAGCGCTCCGGCCACGGCCAAAAGCCCGCCCACGGCGAACGCGGACAGCGCCCGGGGCAGGCGCAGCTCCAGCACCATGGTGCGCGCCAGCGCGTCGCCCTCGCCCAGCGCAATCGCGCGGAGCTGGTCCAGCGAGATCGACGCGCTGCCTACGCCCAGCGACAGGCCAAGGGCGACAACGGCGCCAAGTGTGAGTAGTACCAGCGGCAAGCTTGCCTGGCTGCCCGTACGCCGCATTACTTGGAGCCGCCCTCACGGGGTTGGTTTTTACGGGCTTGGTCGATGCGCTCGCAGAGGCTTTGCGCGCCCTGCAAAAAGCGCGGGGTGGGCCGCACCAGCGGGTCGGCGGGCACGGTGTAAAGACTCTCCCGCTGAACCGCGGCCATGCTCGAGTACTGCTGCCAGTGAGAAAGCCACTGGTGGCGAGCGTTCTCCTCGTCGCCGTTTGAGGCATCGCTGCTGCCGGTGATGATCACCTCGGGGTTGGCGGCAAGCACCGCTTCATCGTCAAGCCGCGGCACCAGCCGGGGGCGCTCGCCAAACACGTTAACTCCGCCGCAGTCGGTAATCGCGCGGCCGATCAGGTGCTCGTCGTTGAGGCTCATCAGCGGCGCGTCCCACACCTGGTAGAACACGCGCACCGGCGCGCGCTCGGCGTAGCGGGCCTTGAGCTTGGCCATGCCGGCGAGAAACGCCTCGGCTTCCTGCTCGGCAATATCTTCGCTGCCGGCAAGCCGGCCCAGGCGGTTCAGGGCTGCGGCCACGCCGTCGACCGTGCGCGGCTCAATGTAGAACACCTTGGTGCCCAGCGACTCCAGCGTTTCCAGCTGCTTGCCCGGGTTGCCGGTTTCCCAGCCGATCACCAGATCCGGCCCAAGCCCTACCAGCGCTTCCAGATCGATGCGGCTGTAATCCCCCACCGAGGGCAGCTTGCGAGCGCGGGCGGGGTAGTCGCTGTGTTCCACCACCGCGACCACGTCATCCCCCGCGCCGGCGGCAAAGGCAAGCTCGGTAGCGCCGGGAGAAAGCGCCACAATGCGCTGGGCCGGCGCGTCAAGGCAGACCTCGCGCTCCAGATCGTCCACCGCGCAGGGCTTAGCATCCGCCCCGGCGAAGGCGCCCTGGGTGACGAACGCGCACGCCAGGGCCGCCGCTGCCAGCGGCCCTGCTCCGCGCCTTAAGCGCTTACTGCGCACCGAAGCTCACGCTCAGGTAGGCGGCGCGGCCGGCGTTCAGGTAGTCGTCGCCGTTGGAAAAGCGCGTGGTGGCGTAGTCGTTATCAAAGGCGTTATCCAGCGTGACCCGGGCCTGCCACAGGGGGGCAAACGCCCAGCCGGCGCGCAGGTTGACGATGCCGTAGCCGGCCAGGCGCTCGTCGTTGGCCGCATCGGCGTAGCGGTGGTTTTGCGCTACCCAGGAGCCGCCTACGGACCACTCGCCCAGCTCGCGGTCCAGATCCAGCCGCAGGCTCTCGCTGGCGCGGCCGGCCAGGCGGTTGCCGGTGTCCTTGTCTTCCGGCTCAAGGTAGGTCAGCGCCGCCTGGGCGGTCCAGCCGTCGATCTCGACGCCGCTTGCGATTTCGGCCCCGCGAATGCGCGCCTCGGGTGTGTTGAAGGCGGACGTTTGCCCGGAAATCAGGTTGTCGATCTCGGTCTGGTAAATCGCCGCGTCCCAGAACCAGCTTGTGTACTGGCCGCGTACGCCCAGCTCAACGGTTTTGGAGGTTTCGGCTTCCAGATCGGAGTTGCCGTAATCCGGGTAGTAAAGGTCGTTGAACGTCGGCGCGCGGAAGGCAGTGCCGTAGCTGGCACGCGCGGTGTGGTGATCATCCAGCGCGTAGCCCAGCGCCAGCCCGCCGGTGACTTCTTCGCCGTAGGCTTCGTTGTTGTCAAAGCGCAGGCTGCCCTGCACGGTCAGCGGGGCGAAATCCAGCAGTGCCTGAGTAAACACCGCCTTGTTATCGCGGCTTTCCACCTCGTAGGTGCCAAAGCCGGTATCGCTGTCTTCCACGCTGTCGTCGCGGTATTCGGCACCGGCAATAAACTGGTGATACCCCACGTCCAGCGTATTTTCCCAGCGTACGGTGCGGCTTTGGGTAGTGTATTCGCTGGCGTAATACTCGGTCTCGGTTTCGTCCCGGGCCTCGCTCAAGGTCAGGCGGGTACGAAAATCGTCGCTCAGAGCCAGCTCGCCGTACACGCCGGCGACCTGCTGTACGTAGTCGGTGTCGGCCTTGTCACCGCTGGCGTCAAACTCGGTGTTGCCGCGTGCACGCAGCGCCAGCGCGCCGATCTCGGAGCCGTCGTTGAAGGTGTGGGACACCCGCGCCAGCGCCGAGGTGTTGTCGTAGCCCATGTCCTCGCCGCCCCGGCGCACCGGCTGGCCGTCGGTGGCAAAGTGGCTGCCGGCGAAGCTGTAGCGGGTGGTGCCGTTCTGACCCGAATCGCTCTTGCCGCTGATGCCGGCGCTGACTCGGCGGGTGTTGAACGAGCCGCCGCCCACGGAAATACGCGGCTGGGGGCCGGCTTTTTCGCCCTGGGGGGTAAACAGCTGAATTACCCCGCCCACCGCATCGGCGCCGTAAAGGCTGCCGCGCGGACCGCGCACCACTTCGGCGCGGTTGAACATGCGCGGATCAAGGTACTGGTAGCTCGGCGAGCCCAGCGTCGCCGAGCGCAGGCGGATGCCGTCGATCATGAACAGCGTGGAGCCGCTCGAGGTGCCGCGCAGATAGACGATGCTGGTTTTACCAAAGCTGCCGTTGGTTTTAACGTCGACGCCCGGCTGGCCGCGCAGCAGGTCGGTCAGCTCGGTCGGGTCCTGGCGGCGCAGGGTGGCTTCGTCGAGAACGGTGACCGACGACAGCGTTTCATTGGCGGTGCGCGGCGCGCGGGTGGCGGTGACCACGACCGGGTTTAGCGTATCAGCAGCGGCCTGGTCGGGCTGCTCGGAGATAGACGGGGTTTGCGCAGAAACGGCCAGCGGCAATGCGGCCAGCGCGAAAGGCACAAGCGTTTTGCCGGCGGAAAAACGGTTAGACAGGAAAAGACGGTTGGACATGAAGGTTCCCTTGCTCATCGTGCTCACCCGCACGGGGGTAGCGTTTTTTATGCCGAGCGAGCGGAGAGAGGGAGATAACGCAGAGGGAGTCGGCGCGAGCGCGCCCGGTCCGCCTGCCAACGCCCACCGCGCCACGGCCTGTTTTCTGCCCACTATTGCGTGGGTCAGTGTGCTCAGGCCGGTCTCCGGGCTGACGAGCAAAAGGCGTTGCGCTCTTGGCGGGCTATTGGCCTTTATGCCGCCACGCCCTTCCCGCGCGTTTTATCCTGTGGGGATAAAAGCGGCGCAGTGGCTTGCGTAGCGGCTGTCTCGATCACCGTTGCGGGGGCAGCGTCGGATTGGGCACCGACTTCCCGTTTCACCGCCGCGAATATCACGCGGCTGGCACCTGAGAGTGCGCGTAAGCTAGCAATTTGCGCGCGGTAACGCAACGCTGCCGAAGGGAGTACCTACAGCGCCATGACCAGCCCATGGCGCACCTGCCATACGCGCTCGGCGCACGCGGCGACGTCCTGATTGAACCAGCCGTTCATGTCGCGCAGGCGGCGCTCAAGGCGCTCCATGGGCACAATGCCGCTGCCCACTTCGTGGCCGATGATAATCAGCGGCGCGGCATTAAACCGCGCGTCGAGCGCATCAAGCGCTTCCTGCCACTGCCGGCGCAGGGCGTCGTCGTCATCGCTTCCGGCAAGCGCGTCTTCAAGCCAGACGAGGACGCCGTAAAGCACCGTGGGCGTGTCCGTCGCATCCTGGCCGGCCCAGTCGGCAAGCGTCTCGCCGGGCACAAGCTTGTGCCAGCGGGCGCTCGGCCAGCGGGCGGCTACGGCGTCGCGCTTGCCGGCGCGGGCACCGCCGAGGAACAGCTGCACTGCCACGGGTCGTCTCCCTTTTTATTTGCCTCGGGGGAATAGTTCAGCTGCCAGCGCCGCCCTTCGGCCTGGCGCACGGTGGCGTCCCAGAACGCGACGCTTTCAAAGCGCCGGCGCAGCTCGCGGATCACCCCGCCGTGGGCTACGGCGAGCACCTTTATCGGTGCCGAGCCGCCCGCTTCGACCGCCGCTTTGGCCACGTCCGTTAACCAGTCGTCCAGCCGGGCGCGCAGGTCGGCGCCGTTCTCGCCGCCGGGGATGCGCTGCTCGCCGACGCTATCGATCCAGGCGCGGTAGTCGGGCCGGTCCTTGAGTTCGTCGTAGGTCTTGCCCTCGTAGTCGCCGAAGTCGATCTCGCGAAGGCGCGGCTCGAAAGCGGGCGTCACGCCGTTTGTTTCAGCCGCGCCGGTCCACTCAAGGGTCTGGCGGCAGCGGGTCAAATCGCTTGAGTAGATGAGCGCAAAGCGTTCACCTTCAAGGCCAATGCGCAACCGCTCAAGCGCCGCTTCAGCCTCGGGAAATTTCAGCGCAATATCGCGCTGGCCCTGGTAGCGTCGCTCCAGGTTCCAGGCGGTCATGCCGTGGCGAACTGCCACCAGCTCCACAGACACAGCAACAGCCATAGCTCTCCTCCTTCGATCATCGCACCGGCCAAATCACCGGTAATGCCCCCAAACCAGCGCTTGAGCGCGGCACGCGCGACGAGAAAATAAAGCCCCGCGGCCAAAAGCGCCAGCCACACGCCGGGCCAGACAAGCGCCAGCACAAGCGGCGCGGCAAGCCCAAGGGCGGCGTCCAGCGGGGTAAGCGAGCGCTGCCAGGCGTGCGCCAGCCCGCTGGGCTTGGCGCAGGGGATAAGGGCCAGCGACGCCGCGCCGAGCCAGCGACCCAGCGCCGGCACGGCGATTAGCCAGCCCACGGGGGCGCCGTGTTCCACCAGCGCCCACAGCAGCACGCCCTTCCACGCCAGCAGAAAAAATAGCGCGAGCATGCCGAAGCTTCCCACCTGGGGGTCCTGCATGATGGCAAAGCGGCGCTCCAGCGGCTGGTTGCTGCCCAGGGCGTCGGCCATGTCCATCAGGCCGTCTAGGTGCAGCCCGCCGGAAAGCCCGACCCAGAGGCTCAGCAGCACCAGGGCCGTAAGCGGCGCGGGGGTGGCGGGGAATATCTCGGTCAGCAGGTACGCCGCCAGCGCCAGCGCGCCGCCCAACAGCATACCCACCAGCGGATAGGCGCGAACCGCAAAGCGCCGGGTCTCGGGCGTCCAGGGGCAGGTCACGGGCACGGGGATGCGGGTGAGAAACTGCAGCGCGAGTATCAGCCCGAAGGCGGCATTTTTCATCGCTTAGCGTCTCCTGAGACGGCATTTTTCAAGGCACGCTGGGCGGGCTTCCATTCGATGCGCCGGCCTGCCACCACCTCAACAACCGAGTCGGCACGGGCGGCCACCAGCCGGTGCGCCCGCTGTAAAAAGTCCACGTAGCGCCACACTTCGGGGCTATCGGGCAAAAGCGCCTCGTTAAGATCGTTGGAGACCACGACCAAAGTAATCCCACGCCGGCGGGCGGCGCACAGGCATTCGGCCAGTTCCGCCAGCGCCTGCTCGGGCGTTGGGTGCTCAACATTATCTTTCTGCGGATAAAGCACCTGGCTTGCCCATAGCGTCAGGCAGTCAATTAGCGCCGCGCCGCCGGCGGGCACCCGGGCTATTGCCGAGGCAAGCGAAAGCGGCGCTTCCAGCGTTACCCAGCCTTCGCCCCGAGAGCGCTGATGGCGGGCTACCCGCGCGGCCATTTCTGCGTCGCTGACCCTCGCCGTGGCAACGTAATACGGCGTCGCGGGGCCGGCAGCCTCAAGCACCGCGGCCTCAGCCACCGCGCTTTTGCCCGAGCGCGCCCCGCCGCTAACGAAGACAATCATCGAGCACCTTGAGCAGCCGATTGTTAGCATCCTTGTCGCGCAGGGCAAGGCGCAGCCATCCGCCGTCAAGCCCGGCATAGCCGTGGGTATGGCGGGCAAGAATTCCGCCGCGCAGCAGCCGCTCCAGCAGCGCCTCGGCGTCAAGCCCCTGCCGTCGAGCCTCAAGGTTCGGGCGCAGCAGAAAAAAGCAGGTCTCGCCGGGTGCGACCTCAAGCCCGCGGCGCTCAAGCGCTACCTGCATGCGCGGACGCTCTACTGCCAGCCAGGCATGAGTGCGGGCGGCGAAATCCGTGTCGGCCAGCAGCGGCGCGGTAAGCCCCGCGGCCAGCTGATTGACGCTCCAGGGCGGCTGGCGGCGGGCCATGGCGGCAATCAGCGCCTCGCTTGCCAGCGCGTAGCCCAGCCGCAGCCCGGGCAGAGTATAGAACTTGGTCATCGAGCGCAGCAGGATCAGTTGCGGGTGCGTGGCCAGCCGCGCCGGCAGCGCGTTGGCGTCTGCGTTATCTGTAGTCAGGTCGATAAAGGCTTCGTCGACGATTAACCGACAGTTTACCGCCGCGGCCCGGGCGAGCAGCGTCTCCACTTCCGAAAGCGGCAGCAGCCGGCCGTCGGGGTTGTTGGGCCGGCAGAGAAATACCGCGTCGAGATCGTCGAGGGGGTCGGCAGGCGCTATCTCGCGCACCTCGGCCCCTACCCCGGCAAGCGCTCGGGCGTACTCGCTGAAGGTGGGGGCAAATACCCCCGCACGGCCGCCGGCGCAGAGCCCCGCGGCGAGAAAAATCGCCTCGCCGCCGCCGTTGGTCACAAGCACCTGGTCACGGCTTACGCCGTGGTGGGCGGCAATCGCCGCACGGGCTTCCACATAGTCCACGTCCGGGTAGCGGCTAAGCTCGCTTAGGTGGCGCTCAAGCCACGCCGGCACCCAGCCGGGCGGGCCCAGCGGGTTGAGGTTGGCGCTAAAGTCCTCAAAGGAATGATCCGGCGGCAGCCCGAAGCGCGCAAGCAGCGCCCTCGCCTGCCCGCCGTGGCGGGGCCACGGGCTGGCGTCTTCCCGATTGGCTGGCTCCATTAGCCGATACCTCCCGTTTTTAACAGCCACGCAGCGGCGATCATCACTGCCGCCGCCAGGGCAAAAAACCGCGCCCAGGCCGCGTGCATCAGAGCAATGGCGCGGTGAATATGGCCGGCATTGGGCGTTTCTCTCGGCTCGCCCAGGGTCGCGCTGCGGGACATCACCCCCTGGTAGCGGCTCACCCCGCCAAGCGCAATGCCCAGCCGGTGCGCCACCGCGGCCTCGGGCCAGCCGGCGTTGGGGCTTGCGTGCCTGGGGGCATCCCGTCGCGTGCCCCGCCAAGCGCCCTGCCAAGTACGGCGCCCGCCCAGGCAAAAGCACAGCGCGGTAAATCTCGCCGGCAGCCAGTTGACGACGTCGTCGAGTTTGGCGGCGGCGCGGCCGAAGTCCTCGTGTCGCGGGGTACGGTAGCCGACCATGGAGTCGAGCGTATTCACTGCCTTGTAGGCCAGCGCCAGCGGCGCGCCGCCCAAAAGCGCAAACAGCAGCGGCGCGGTAATGCCGTCCACGGTGTTTTCGGCGACGGTTTCCACCGCGCCGCGGGCAACGTCGGCCTCATTCAGGCTGTGAGTATCGCGCCCGACCACTCGGCCAAGGGCTGAACGCGCCGCGGGCAAATCGCCCCGGGATAGCGGTACCGCCACGGCGCGGCCGGCGTCTCCCAACCCCTTGATGGCTATCGCGGTCGAGACCAACCACAGCTCCGCGGCAACTCCCAGCCAGGGGTGAATCGCACCAAGCCCCCGGCACACAAGCCACGTCGCCGCGAAGGTGCTTGCTACCGTTACCAGCACGGTGGCAAGACCACCCCGCCGGCGGGCGCGGGCGGTGCCACGGTTGAGGCGGGCCTCCAGCGCGCCGATCAGCCGTCCGATCAGCACCACCGGATGGGTTAACCGGCGCGGGTCGCCCACGGCGAGATCCACCGCCACGGCGGCGGCCGCAAGCGCGGTCAGGGCGATACCCAGCATCATCGTCCGCGCTCCTCGCCGTTGCCTGCCTGTAAAGACTCGCGCACGGCGCGGTACGTGGTGCGGCCAACGGCGCGGCCAAGCTCGGTGCCGGAGCCGGCGTAGGGCGTGGGTGCGCCGCGCTGGGTGGCGGCAATGCTTACGCAGTCGGTGGAGGTGCCGGTGGCCGGGGTGCGGCTGTGGGCATCCATAACGTTTTCATCGCTCAGGGCCGCTACCTTGGCCTCGGTCACCGAGAGGCAGGCGTTGACCAGCGCCCCCGGCGTCAGGTGGGCATCGATAAACACGAATACGTTAATCGTGCCGGCCACCAGCCGCGGATCGGCGCCCGCGGCGGTAATATCCACGGCGTTGCCGCTGCCCGCGGTGGCAAGCGCCAGCACGGCGTTTTCCCGATTGCCAAGCGGGGCGCTGTGCATCGCGGCGTGCTCAAGCGTCACCGCGGTCATCATCGCTACCGCGCCGTCTGCATTTATCTTACGTCCGGCAATCCAGCGGGCAAGGTCGTCCGCCGGCGCGCGGCCGGCGTAGTCCTTGTCCACGTAGAAGTTGCAGAAATCCCCCCTCGTGCCAACGCCGCCGCCCACCAGCGCGGAGCTTAGCGTGGCAAGCGGGGCGTCAGCGCGCAGGTGGATACAGCCGGGCGTAAAACGGCCTTCAAGCCCGCCGCTAAAGGCCAGGCGCACGGCCGGCGCAGCGTCCTCAGCGCTCGGAGTCACGAGCGGCTGTCGTCCACGCCGGCGTCGCTGAACGTCGCCATGTCGCGAAGCATGGCGCAGGCGGCGTCCAGCAGCGGAAACGCCAGCGCCGCCCCGGTGCCCTCGCCCAGGCGCATGCCCAGCGCCAGCAGCGGCTCGGCGTGCAGCGCTTCCAAGGCGACGTTGTGGCCGGGCTCTGCGCTGCGGTGGCCAAAGATCAGATAGCCGCGCACCTCGGGGCACAGCCTGGCGGCAAGCAGAGCAGCCACGGTGGCAATAAAGCCGTCGACCACGCAGGGCACGCCCCGCGCCGCACCGGCGATGTAGGCGCCGGCCATGGCGCCAATTTCCAGCCCGCCCACGCTTGCCAGCACTTCAAGCGGCTCGCGAGGATCCACCGGGCGAGCGTTAACGGCGCGCTCGATCACGCTGATCTTGTGCGCCAGCGTCTCGCGGCGGATGCCGGTGCCTGTCCCTACCAGGTGCGCTGCCGGCTGGCCGCTCAGTACCGCCAGCACGGCACTTGCCGCCGTGGTGTTGGCAATGCCCATTTCGCCCACGATCAAGCAGCGGCAGCCGGCATCAAGCGCCCGGCCGGCGGCCTGAACGCCGGCGTCAAGGGAGGCCTCGGCGTCTTCCCGGCTCATGGCCGGGCCGCGGAGCATGCTGGCCGTGCCCCGGCGCACCTTGGCGTTGACCACGCCCGGCGCCTCCACGTCGCCGGCTACGCCGACGTCGACCACTTCGACGCGCGCGTTGATCCGCCCGGCAAAGACGTTGATGGCCGCGCCGCCGGCGGCAAAGTTGGCGACCATCTGCGCGGTGACGTCCTGGCTGAAGGCCGACACACCCTCGGCGGCCACGCCGTGGTCGGCGGCAAAGACAATGCAGGCCGGCGGGCTAACGTCGCTGGTCTGGCCGATGATTCCACCCAACTGGACGGCCAGGGCTTCCACCCGGCCAAGGCTGCCCGGGGGCTTGGTCAGCGTATCCAGGTAGGCGCGGGTAGCGTTTGCGGCCCGGCGGTTGACGGGGCGAACGCGCGCGGCCAGCGCTTTGATCGCGGGCGCAGCGGATAAAGGGGGCATGGCGGGCTCCGGGCGGGCGAGAAAACGGCGCTCAGCATAGCAAAGCCGGCGGTGCCTACCCAGCCCGGCACGCCTTGACTCTGGTCACGCAATATCCCAGCTTATTAATAAGCGGAGCATAACCCTTGATGCTAAACGACAATGACTGTCAGTCTTTATACGTCGGATTCATAATCGATCCGGAAGACCTGGTCTTGGTGGCTTGACTCTTGCAATGATTGGCCGTTGCATGCCTTGGCGTTGATCTGTCAGCTCCGGACCGGGCACCTGATCCAGTATGGCGAAGCTGTGACTTAATAGGAGCCTGAAGGCATATACTCTCATGACAGTCCTGTCCACTTGGCCGATTCTGGAGACCATAACTCGACATACTCAGAGGCTGACATGACGGCTTTACAGTTACCTGATATCGCACCTTCCGGCCATATCGTCGTTGGGGTGGATACGCATAAGCATATCCATGTTGCTGCCGTTGTAGATACAACCGCTGGCCTACGATCAACGCTTTCAGTTACGGCGGACCGTGACGGCTTTGAAAAGCTGCTGGCCTGGGCACGCTCTTTTGGTCGAATCCTGGCCTTTGGTGTGGAAGGCACCGGTTCCTACGGCGCCGCTCTGACTTCCTTCATTCGCCGGCATGACACGTTGGTCATCGAGGTGAGTCGCCCCAATCGCCGTCTCAGGCGGCTGAATGGAAAATCCGATACCCTAGACGCCGAGAATGCCGCCCGTGCTGTTCTGTCCAGAACGGCAACCGCTATACCCAAGGTG